>JBBRZR010000535.1:0-3302 GCA_038236495.1 Burkholderiales bacterium | reverse complement strand
GGCCGAGCTGGACGTAGTAGGTGCGCGCGCCGCTGGGCTGAACCCGCAACAACAGGCCCATCGGCTTGTCGGCGCGCACCTCGTAGGGCTTTTCCGGCTGATCCTTGGCCACTGCCGCCTTGGCGATGGTCGAACGGGTGGCGGGCTCAGCCATCGCAGCCTCGGAGTTCTATCAACCCGCCTCTTTGCCGCGGCTCAGGCTTTGCGGTCCAGGTCGTCAAGCTGGCGCTCAGCGTCCAAATCCAACAGCGCCAGGGCGGTGACGCACAGCCGCATCAGGTTGCCGGCCACGCCGGGCGACACTGTGCGCGGGCAGGGCGCGCCGTCATCGTCCTCAAAAATGGCGTCAATGTCGTCACGCTCCAAGATGGCCAGCACATCGCGGGTACCGGCCGCCACCCCGCGCACCCGGCCGGCGAACTCCGCCGACTGCCAAGCGGTGTGAGTCATGGGGATGTTGTGCCAAGCGAACGGCTCATGCAGCACGCGGCGCGGCGCCTCGCTTGCTGGCACGTCTATCTGGGCGGACAGCGTGGGCGGCACAAGCCCGGTTACATTTTCGTCAGTCATTTGCACATTCCTTTCAAGGTGGTGCAGGTGATCAGGCCGGCAGGGTGCTAGTAACACCTTGTCGGCCGTCTTGCCGCAGGGATGCTGCGGTGCCAGTACCGCGTAAGTGCACGGTAAGTGCAAATCTTAACCTGCATGCGCATGAAACCGCAAGCAACTGCACAAACAGCCCCAGCGATTCACAAGGTAAAGCGTGGTTTTACCAGGTGCACCGTAAGTGCATTCTTCGCCCTTACACGGCGTAGGTCGGCGGTTCGAGCCCGTCAGCACCCACCACCGCAATGCCGGCAGGGCGATCAGCCCGGCCAATGTCAGGCGCCGCCGAATGCTGCGGTCGCCCCCGGGCCGGCAGCCCCTCCCTTCGCCACTTCGGCCCACCCCGGTCGACCGTAGAATCGTGGGTTTGTCGCTTTGGCAGGGCGACCCGAACACGCCCCGGGAATCCCGACTTGCGGCAGGTCGGGGCCTGTGCCAATCCAGGGGTTTTTTGGGTCCCTGCGACTTTGTGATTTTTCTACCGTCCGACTTTCCATTGGGGCCCCCGGCCCCGCTCGCCCAATCCCGAGGCCGCGACCATGTTTGAATTCGTCCGCACGCACACCCGCCTGCTGCAGTTTCTGCTGCTGATCCTGATCCTGCCGTCGTTTGTGATCTTTGGCGTGCAGGGCTATTCCAAGTTCACCGAGGGTGGCAACGCGACGGTGGCCAAGGTGGCCGGCGTGGCGATCACCCAGGGCGAATGGGACGTCAGCCACCAGCAGCAGGTGGAGCGGGTGCGCCGCCAGGCCCCCAACATCGACATCAAGCTGCTCGACACACCCGCGGCCCGTGCCGAGACGCTGGACGCGTTGGTGCGCGAGCGGGTGATGGCCACCGCGGTGGACAAGCAGCACCTGGCCGTGTCGGACGAACGGCTGCAGCGCCTGTTTGTCAGCGACCCGCAGTTTGCGATGCTGCGCAATGCCGATGGCAGCGTCAACAAGGACGTGCTGGCCGCCCAGGGCATGAGCTCCGAGAGCTTTGCCGCACGCCTGCGCCAGGATTTGTCCTTGCAGCAGGTGCAGGGCGGCATCGTGGGGTCGGTGTTGGCGCCCGCGTTCAATGTGGGCCAGGCGCTGGATGCAATGTTGCAGCGCCGCGAGATCCGGACCGCACGCTTCGAGACCAAGGACTACCTGGGCAAGGTCAACCCCAGCGACGCCGAGATCGAGGCTTTCTACAAGGTGCACGAGGCTGACTTCCGGGCGCCCGAACAAGCCACCATCGACTACGTCGTGCTCGACCTGGCGGGTATCAAGAAGGGCATTCCCGTGCCCGAAGAAGACCTGCGCAAGTACTACGCTGAAAACGCGGCCCGCTACACCGCCGCAGAAGAGCGCCGGGCACGCCACATCCTGATCAAGGCCGACAAGGCCGCAGCGCCCGATGTGCGTCAAAAAGCCAAGGCACGCGCCGAGGCGCTGCTCGTCGAGGCGCGCAAGGCGCCGGCGGGATTTGCCGAACTGGCCAAGAAGAACAGCGACGACAGCGGCTCGGCGGCGCAAGGCGGGGATCTGGATTTTTTCGGCCGCGGCGCGATGGTCAAGCCTTTCGAGGATGCCGCGTTTGCGATGAAACCGGGTGAGATCAGCAACGTGGTCGAGTCCGACTTCGGTTACCACATCATCCTGCTGGACGCGGTGCGCGGCGGCGAGAAAAAGCCTTTCGATGCGGTGCGGCCGGCCATCGAAGATGAAGTGCGGCAACAACTGGCCAGCAAGCGTTGGGCCGAGGCCGCCGAGCAGTTCACCAACACCGTCTTCGAGCAGGCCGAAAGCCTGCAGCCGGTGATCGACAAGCTCAAGCTGGAAAAGCGAACCGCCACCGTGCGCCGCATGCCAACGCCCGGGGCCACCGGCGCACTCGGCTCGGCCAAGCTGCTGGACGCGGTATTTGGCAACGACGCCGTCAAGAACAAGCGCAACACCGACGCGGTCGAGGTGGGTCCGAACCAGCTGGCCGCAGCGCACATCGTGAAGTACGAGCCGGCGCGCACACTGCCGCTGGCCGAGGTGCGTGAAGCAGTGCGCCAGCGGCTCGTGGCCACCCAGGCCGACGCCCTGGCCCGCAAGGAGGGCGAGGCCCGGCTGGCGCAGCTCAAAGGTGATATCAACAGCGGCACCTTGACCGGCGCGACCTTGGTGTCGCGTGCCCAGCCCGAAGGCCTGAGCCGCAAGGCGCTGGAGGCCGTGCTGGCCGCCGATGCCAGCAAGCTGCCCGTGGTGGTGGGCGTGGCGCTGGACGGTCAGGGTTATCTGGTGGCCCGCATCGACAAGGTGCTGCCGCGCGAAATCAAGGCCGAAGAGAACCGCGCACTGCAAGCCCAATACGGCCAGGCCTGGGCCCGTGCCGAGTCCGAGGCCTACTACCAGGCGCTGAGCGCCCGCTACAAGGTGGAAAAGCGGGTCGATCCGGTGGCCGCTGCTGCTGCAGCAAATGCGGCGTCTGCCTCTGCCTCTACCAAGCCCTGACCGCGTTATACTTGCCGGCTCTGTGGTGGCTGTAGCTCAGTTGGTAGAGTCCAGGATTGTGATTCCTGTTGTCGTGGGTTCGAGCCCCATCAGCCACCCCACTTGATTCAGTGTTGCCAGCGGCCCTTCAGGGCCGTTTTCATTGGTGGGCCAGCTTTGTGCCGCCTGCCGGCCCAGCGCGGCGTGGCCTGATTGGGGCACGCGGCCCGCGGCCCGCGACCG
>JBBRZR010000534.1:0-3305 GCA_038236495.1 Burkholderiales bacterium | reverse complement strand
CGGCGCCCACCAGGCCGATGGCACCACCTACCTGGGCCCGGGACGCAGCGCGGGCTATGCGGTGCTCAACCTGGGCGGCGACTGGCGGCCGCTGCGCGGACTGACGCTGTTTGCGCAGGTCAACAACCTGCTGGACCGGCACTACAACACCGCGGCCCAGCTGGGGGCGACCGGCTTTGATGCCCAGGGCCACTTCATGGCGCGGCCGTTTGCCGCCAATGCCAACGGCGACCGCCCGCTGTTGCGGTCCACCTTTTTTGCGCCGGGCGCGCCGCGCAGCTTCTGGCTGGGCATGCGCTACGCTTTCAGCAGCTGAGGCCGGTGGCGCCACTGCTGCGCGGCAGTTGGGCCTACAAGCCGGCGATGTAGTGGCCCAGGTTCTCGATGTCGGCGTCCGTCAGCGTGGACGAAACCGAGGTCATGTTGCCGGCGTCGTTGGTGCGCTCGCGGGCCTTGAAGGCGCGCAGCTGCTTGACGACGTAATCAAACGGTTGGCCAGCCACCCGCGGGATCTCGTTCTGGCCGGCAAAACCGCCCAGGTGGCACATGGTGCACAAGGTCTCATCGGCCTTGGCCTTGCCCAGCTTGGCTTTGGCGGCGTCGGGCTGGAACGGCACCGGGTTCGATTTTTGCGCCGCATACCAGGCACCCAGCTCACGCATCTCGTCGC
This sequence comes from Burkholderiales bacterium, assembly GCA_038236495.1. Classification (GTDB taxonomy): domain Bacteria; phylum Pseudomonadota; class Gammaproteobacteria; order Burkholderiales; family Burkholderiaceae_C; genus Pseudaquabacterium. The sequence goes on along the minus strand of JBBRZR010000534.1, from coordinate 2,635 downwards.
GGCTCAGGTCTTTGGCCATCGGCGACATCAGCACGTTGCTGCGCCGGCCCTCCTGAAAATCTTTCAGCTGCAAGTAGATGTAGCGTGAGGTCTGGCCCGCCAGTGCCGGCACCTCGGGCATCGTCGGGTTGCCTTTGGGGCCATGGCAGGCCGCGCAAACAGCCGCCTTGGGTGGCTCAGTGGGTGCCTGGGCGCTGGCGGCCACGCTGCAGCACAGCAGGGTGGCCGTGCGCAGCAAGGTGATGATGGGGCTCAGGGACATGGACACGGGTCTCGATAAAAAGATGCGGCCCCGGCAAGACAGGCCTGCCGGGGCCGGTACGCCAGTGTGCCGCAGGTCGCGGCAACGTGCTGGCGGTCAGTCGGTCAGCCGGGTCTCACGGCAGCGCAAACACGATCACCGTGTTGCCGCGCTTGAAGTCGAGCTGGGTGTTACCGCCTGCCGCCACCGCCACATACTGCTTGCCACCCACGGTGTAGGACACCGCCGGTGCATTGACGCCGGCGCCGCACTGGTACTCCCAGAGTTTGGCGCCGGTCTTGGCGTCGAAGGCGCGGAACATGCCGTTGCCCTCGCCGTTGAACACCAGGTCGCCGGCCGTGGCCAGCACGCCGCCGATCAGTGGCTGCTCGGTGTCGAACTTCCAGGCCATCTTGCCGGTGTCCAGGTCAACGGCGGCCAGACGCCCCCACTGTTTCTCGCTGGCAATGGCCTTGAAGGCGCCGCCCAGCCACAGCTTGCCGCCGGGGTAGTTGGACGCCTCGACGTGGTAAGTCATCGGCTGGTGCAGGTTGGCGGCGTAGACCAGGCGGTGCTTGGGGTTGATCGCCATCGGGCTCCACTCGACGCCACCGTTGGCGCCGGGCAGCATGCGTGCGCCCTGCGCGGTGGGCAGCACCCACATGTTTTCTTGCGGCACCATCGCCTCGGAAAAGCGGATCAGCTCGCCGGTGGCACGGTCATTCACGTAGACATGGCCGGTCTTGCCGCCGTGGATGGCCACCTTGACCATCTTGCCGCTCTTGTCCTTGGCCTCGGTCAGGATCACCGGCGAGACGGCGTCCAGGTCCCACACATCGTGCGCCACGTACTGGTAGTGCCACTTGTGCTTGCCGGTGTTCAGGTCTACCGCGACGATCGAGTCGGTGTAGAGGTTGTCGCCCGGGCGCTCTTTGCCGTAGAGGTCGGGGCTGGGGTTGCCGACGACGAAGAAGGCGGTGTTGGTGTCCAGGTCTACCGCCGGTGCCATCCAGACACCGCCGCCCAGGGTCTTGTAGAAGTCACCGCCCTTGGCGGCGAGTTGGGCTTTTTCGCCCGCAATGTCGCGCAGCATGTTGCGGCCGGTGGCATCGTTGACGGCCCAGACACCCTCGTGGCCTTTGTCGGGCACGGTATCAAACGTCCAGAGCAGCTTGCCGTCGTTGGCGTCATAGGCCTTGACGAAGCCGCGGATGCCGTATTCACCGCCGTTGGTGCCGATCAGGATCTTGCCGTTGACGGCCACCGGTGCCATCGTCTCGGAGTAGCCCAGCTCCGGGTCGGCGATCTGGGTGGACCAGATCACCTTGCCGGTCTTGGCATCGAACGCCATCATCTTGGCGTCGAGTGTGCCCATGTAAACCCGGTCGCCCATGATCGCCACACCGCGGTTGTTGGGGCCGCAGCAGTAGGTGGTGACCTGCCCCATCTTGTGCTTGTAGTGCCAGAACTCCTTGCCGGTGATGGCATCCAGCGCGTAGATGTGGTTGTAGGCCGTGGTGATGTACATCACGCCGTCCACCACGATGGGCGCGGTCTCCATCGACTCCAGCACCTCGGTCTGGAACTGGAACGCTGGCCGCAGCTTGGCCACGTTGCCGGTGTTGATCTGTGACGCCGGGTAGTAGCGCGTCTGCGCGTAGTTCATGTTGGAGTGCAAGAAGTTGACGCCGTCCTTGTCGGCGGCGGTCAACTGGCTTTGCGATACCGATATCGCCTTGGGAACCGGGCCGCCTGTGGGCGCTGCAACACCCTGGATTTCTGCTTGCGCTTGCGCGCCAAATCCCGTGCACAAGCCCGCTGCGCCCAGCGCTGCGGTGAGGGCCAGTTGTCGCCATGAAGTGCATTGCATGTGAGTCTCCTGTTTTGATTGTGGTAACCGCAGCGCAAAAGACGGATGTCGGGTGCACGCACGGACGATAGTCCCGCCGGCGGCGACGTCGCATGTGTCGCCTAAGTGACAAATTGACCGTAGGAACCGAGCTTGCCCGATGGCAATTTAGGGGGGCGACGCGCCAAACAACCGAGCTCGTCAGTCTTGAGGCCACACCGCACAATCGGCCTGATCGGTCTCGTGTACGTTCATTCAAAAGGAGCTTCTGATGCCCTCTGTCTTCAGGATCGGCGTACTGGCCATCTTGCTGGGTTTGAGCCTGCTGGCGCCCGCGCCAGCCTGGGCTCAGGCCACCAGCAACACCAGCCTGAATGCACAACTGCTGGTGGCTGCGCGCCAGGCCGATCTGCCGGCGGTGCAGCAGGCGCTGGCGCGTGGCGCGTCGCCCGACTCGCGCAACCGCCTGGGCAAAACCGTGCTGCTGGTCGCCGCCGAGCGCGGCGACCTGGCGATGGCGACTGCGGCGATGGCGGCCGGTGCGG
>JBBRZR010000533.1:0-3307 GCA_038236495.1 Burkholderiales bacterium | reverse complement strand
GGCCGCACGCCGAGTTGTTTTTCAAGAACGCGCAAGGCCAATGGGTGCTGCAGCCGCTGACCGCCGGCGATGCAATGCAGATCGAAACGCTGGGCCAGCCCTGGCCAGTCGCCAGCCTGTTCAAGAACGTAAATTTCGGCCCGGCCGCGCCGTCGCCGCCACCGCCGTCGCCATCGCCATCGCCATCGCCGCCGGTCTGACCATCACCGGCCTACACTTGCGGCCCCAACCCGCATCCCAAGCACCATGGCCACCTCAACCGCACCGGAACCCACCGCCCTGACGCTGCACCAGGCCTCGCGGCTGCTTGAAATCGGCTTTGACGATGGCGCCGTGTTCCGCATCCCTTTCGAGCTGATGCGCGTCTACTCCCCGTCAGCCGAGGTGCAGGGCCACGGCCCCGGGCAAGAGGTGCTGCAAACCGGCAAGCGCCAGGTGGGCATCACGCAAATCGAGACCGTCGGCCACTACGCCGTGCAGCCCAGCTTTACCGACGGCCACAACACCGGCCTGTTCACCTGGGGCTACCTGTACAAACTCGGCGCCGAGCAGGCCGATTTGTGGCAGCGCTACGAGCAGCGCCTGGCCGATGCCGGCATGAACCGCGACGCCCCCATGGCCGACAAAGGCGGCAGCGCCTGCGCCAGCCACTGACCCCAGCCTCAGCCCAGCCCAGCCCCAAATCCAGCCCCAAACCCCACCATGGCCCAAACCCATTTCGGATTCGACACCGTCGACGAGCACGACAAGGCCGGCCGTGTGCGCGGCGTGTTCGACTCGGTCGCCAAACGCTACGACGTGATGAACGACGTCATGTCCATGGGCCTGCACCGCGCCTGGAAGGCCTACACCGTGGCGGTGGCCAACCTCAAGCCCGGCGACAAGGTGCTGGACATCGCCGGCGGCACGGGCGATCTGGCCCGCGCCTTTGCCCGCAAAGTGGGCGACAGCGGCCTGGTGCTGTTGACCGACATCAACGAGTCCATGCTGCGCACCGGCCGCGACCGCCTGCTGGACGAGGGCCTGGCCCTGCCCACCACCGTCTGCGACGCCGAGAAGCTGCCCTACAAGACCGCCAGCTTCGACCTGGTCAGCGTGGCCTTTGGCCTGCGCAACATGACCCACAAAGACCTGGCGCTGGTCGAGATGTGCCGCGTGCTGCGCCCCGGCGGCAGGCTGCTGGTGCTGGAGTTCAGCCACATCGCTGCGCCGGTTCGCAAGCCCTACGACTGGTACTCGCTCAAGCTGCTGCCGCTGATGGGCAAGCTGATCGCCAATGATGCCGACAGCTACCGCTACCTGGCCGAGTCCATCCGGGTGCACCCCGACCAGGCCGAGCTCAAGGCCATGATGAAGTCCGCCGGCTTTGGCCATGTCGACGTGCACAACCTCACCGCCGGCGTGGTGGCGCTGCACGTCGGCATCAAGTGCTGACGGCTGTTGCGACAAAACGCACGCCCAGGCCGCCTGGCGTCCCCCTTGCTTGCAGGTAAGGTGACGCAGGAGCGTCATGCTTCACCCTTACACTTCGGCGGCGATTTGTGACAGTGCCCGCTGCGTGGCCCGCAGCGTTGACATCCCGACCATCCCCGACGAGGGACAGGAGCTAGCCCGACTATGACGATCCAAGCACTCAAGACCGCCCCGCGCGCCTCAACGCAGCTCAGCCTGGTGGCGCTGATGGCGGCTGTGGCCCTGCTGGCCGGTTGCGGCGACAAGAAAGAAAAAGGCGCCAGCCAGACCGCCGCCAAGGTCAACAAGGCCGAAGTGACCGTGCACCAGATCAACTTCGTGCTGCAGCAGCAGCGCGGCCTGCGGCCCGAGCAGGCCGACGCCGCCAGCAAGCAGATCCTGGAGCGGTTGATCGACCAGGAGCTGGCGCTACAAAAAGCCGACGACCTGAAGATCGACCGTGACCCACGCGTGGTGCAGCAGCTTGAGGCCGCCAAGCGCGAGATCATCGCCCGCGCCTATCTTGAGAAAGTGGGCGAGGCCGCCGCCAAGCCCACGCCCGAAGAGATCAAGAAGTACTACGACGAAAAGCCCGCACTCTTCAAAGAGCGCCGCATCTACAGCATCCAGGAGATCGGCATCGAGGCCAAGCCCGAGCAAGTGGCCACGCTGCGCGACAAGCTGACCGGCGCCAAGAACATCAACGAGTTTGTCGAGTACCTCAAGGCCAACGACTTCAAGTTCTCGGGCAACCAGGCCGTGCGTGCGGCCGAGCAGCTGCCGCTGGCGGGCCTGGAGGCCTTTGCCAAGATGACCGATGGCCAGGCCATCATGAACCAGGTGCCCAACGGCGTGCAGGTGGTGGTGCTGGCCGGCTCGCGCAGCCAGCCCGTGGCTGAAGAGCAAGCCCGCCCGGCGATCGAGCAGTTCTTGCTCAACGAGCGCAAGCGCAAGCTGGTTGAAGAAGACGTCAAGGCCATGCGCACCGGCGCCAAGATCGAGTACGTCGGCAAGTTTGCCGAGGGTGCGCCGGGCGCTGCGTCTGCCCCGGCCGCTGCACCCGCGCCCGCCGCCGCACCCGCTGCCAGCGGCAACCTCAGCGCCACCGACATCAGCAAAGGCATGGGCCTCAAGTGATCACCACCTGCACGTCCGCAAACGCGTCCACACCCGCGCCCACACCCGCGCCCACACCCGCGCCCACCCGCCCGGCATCACGCCTGCGCAACGCCCCGGCCGCGCTGCTGCAAGCCGGCATCCTGGCACTGGCGCTGGGCGCGGGCCTGGCGCCCGTGGCCGCATCGGCGCAGGCAGCCGCGCCGGCCGCCGCCGGCCCCATAGCGGCTGAATACCGGCTGGGCTCGGGTGACGTGGTCCGCATCAACGTCTACCAAAACCCCGACCTGACACTCGAGACCCGCGTCACCGAGGCCGGCATCGTCAGCTACCCGCTGCTGGGCGCCATCCGCCTGGGTGGGCTCAGCGTCACCGCGGCTGAAAAGCTCATCGCCGACGGCCTGCGCGGTGGCAACTTTGTCAAAAGCCCGCAAGTCACGCTGGTGGTGTTGCAGGTGCGTGGCAACCAGGCCAGCGTACTGGGCCAGGTCAACCGCCCCGGCCGCTACCCGCTTGAAGTGGCCGACATGCGCCTGACCGACCTGCTGGCCATGGCCGGCGGCACGGCCACCAACGGGGCCGACATGGTGATCGTCACCGGCATGCGCAGCGGCAAGGCCTTTCGGCAAGAGGTTGACCTGCCCACCGTCTTTGCCCCCGGCGGCAAAGACAAAGACATCCTGATCCTCAACGGCGACGCCGTCTGGGTCGACCGCCAGCAACTCGTCTACATCTACGG
>JBBRZR010000532.1:0-3336 GCA_038236495.1 Burkholderiales bacterium | reverse complement strand
CCTCGACCGTGGCGCGGCGTGGTGGCGACGTGGTGGCCCAGGTGGTCAGCACGATGGACGAGATCAACGGCTCGTACAAGCGCATCGCCGACATCATCGGCACGATCGACAGCATCGCCTTCCAGACCAACATCCTGGCCCTGAACGCGGCGGTGGAAGCCGCCCGCGCCGGTGAGCAGGGCCGCGGTTTTGCGGTGGTGGCCGCCGAGGTGCGCAGCCTGGCGCAACGCAGTGCTGAGGCCGCCCGCGAGATCAAGACCCTGATCGGCGCCAGCGTCGAGAAGGTCGAGACCGGCGCCCGACTGGTGCAGGACGCCGGCAGCACGATGGGCGAGATCGTGGCCAGCGTGCAGCGTGTGACCGACATCATCGGTGAGATCACCGCCGCCGCCGCCGAGCAAAGCAGCGGCATCGGCACGGTCAACGGTGCCGTCACCCAGCTCGACCAGATGACCCAGCAGAACGCGGCGCTGGTCGAAGAATCGGCCGCCGCCGCCGAGAGCCTGAAAGACCAGGCCCAGCGCCTGTCCGACGTGGTGGGCCGGTTCCAGCTGGGCAGCAGCGCCCAGTTGGCGGCCTGCAGCGCGCCCTCCCCGGCGGCGCGGCAGGCACCGCGGCCCGCAGCGGCTGCGCCACGCCCGACTGTCCGGGCCAGCGCACCCGCGCCGCGCCGGCCCGCCGCCGCATCGGCAGCACCGATCACGGTGGCTGCCGCGGCATCGGTCGCAATGGCCGCCAGCGGTGAATCGTCCGACTGGGAAAGCTTCTGACCCCCGGCACCCGCCACAACCCGACCGGACCGGCCATGAACAACAGGCCCGGTGCAGCAGGCGCCTGATCCCTGGCCGCCGAGCTTGACTTCCCCCCCGCCCTCTCCACCCACCGCCGGCCTTGGCCGACCCGCCCTGACCCCCCACTGGACCCGAACATGACCACGCAAAACATTCCCAAATCACCCGTCGCCCGCATGCTGCTGGCCTGCGCCGTTGCCGGCGCCTTGCTGCTGGCCACCGCGCCCGCCAGCGCCAAGGAGGGCAACGCCGGCAAGGACGACGCGGTGGCCGCCGTCAAGAAAGGCGTGGCCTTCATCAAGAGCAGCGGCCGCGACAAGGGCTATGCCGAGATCAGCAACAAGCAAGGCGCTTTTATCGACCGCGACCTCTACCTGGTGGTCTACGGCCTGGACGGCACGGTGCGCGCCCACGGCGCCAACGAGAAGATGGTCGGCAAGAACCTGATCGAGCTGAAGGACGTGGACGGCAAGGCCTTTGTCAAGGAGCGGGTCGACCTGGCGCAAAGCAAGGGCACGTTCTGGCAAGACTACAAGTTCACCAACCCGGTGACCAAGAAGATCGAGCCCAAGTCGATGTACTGCGAAAAGCTCGACGACGCCGTGGTTTGCGGCGGCATCTACAAGTAAGCAAGCCCTCGCCATCTGGCGGGTATTGCCCCAGGAGACCTTCGTGAAACTCGGCACCAAACTGCTGCTCGCCCCACTGCTGACCGGCCTGATCGCGCTGGCCGGTGGCGGCATCAACGCCTGGCTGGCCGACCGATCGGCCAGCGTCAGCGCCGAAGGCTTTGCCGCTGACCTGGACAAGCTGCGCACCGTCACCCAAGTGCAGGAGCAGGTCGGCCGCATCCATGCTGGCGTTTACCGCACCGTGGCGCTGATCGGATCGCTGGACGAACCTGCGGTCAAGGCCTACCGCAGCGAGCTGCGCAACCAGTTGGAGGGTGTGGGCCGGGTGATCTCGGCAGTGGCTGGCAAGGCCGGCGAGGCTGCGGGCACCGGCAGCCCGGTGGCCCGCATCCAGACTGATCTGGTCAAGTACGGCAAGCAGGCCGACAACGCGGTGGACATGGCGTCGGTTGATCCCAACACCGGCGTGGCGGCGATGCAAGGCGCCGACGCCACCTTCAAGCTGGTCAGCCAGGCCATGGCCGACATCGTCTCGGGCATCGAGACCGCCGCCACAGCGGCCAGCGCGGCATCCACCGAGCGCGCCCGCCGCACCACCGCGCTGCTCAGCCTGGCCAGCCTGCTGGCCACCGGCATCACCCTGGTGGTCAGCATGCTGATGCTGCGCCGGGTGGTGCTGGCGCTGGGTCGATCGGCCGCGGTGGCCGAGGCCGTGGCCCGCGGTGAGCTGGCAACGCCCGAGGGCAGCCTGCGCCTTGACGAGATCGGCGACCTGCAGCGTGCGCTGGGCCGGATGGTGGCGCAGTTGCGCGAGTCGATGCAGACCGTGCAGGGCAGCGCCCAGCACATCGCCAGCGCCGGTGCCGAGATTGCCACCGGCAACCAGGACCTGTCGCAGCGCACCGAACAGACCGCCGGCAACCTGCAGCAGGCCGCGGCGTCGCTGGAGCAACTGACCAGCGCCGTGCGCCAAAGCGCCGATGCCGCCACCCAGGCCAGCCAGCTGGCGCAATCGGCCGCCGAGGTAGCGCACCGAGGTGGCGCCGCCGTGGGCCAGGTGGTGGCCACGATGGACGAGATCAACCAAGCCTCCAAGCGCATCGCCGACATCGTCGGCACGATCGACGGCATTGCCTTCCAGACCAACATCCTGGCGTTGAACGCGGCGGTAGAGGCCGCCCGCGCCGGCGAGCAAGGCCGCGGTTTTGCCGTGGTGGCTGCCGAGGTGCGCAGCCTGGCCCAGCGCTCGGCCGCCGCAGCGCGCGAGATCAAGGGCCTGATCGGCAGCAGTGTCGAGCGGGTGGACGCCGGCGCACGCCAGGTCGCCAACGCCGGCGCCACGATGACCGAGATCGTGGGCAGCGTGCAGCGTGTGACCGACATCATCGGCCGCATCACCCACGCTGCCACCGAGCAGAGCCAGGGCATCGCCCAGGTCAGCAGCGCCGTCGGCAACCTCGACACCATGACCCAGCAAAACGCCGCACTGGTCGAACAAAGCGCCGCGGCGGCCGAGCAGCTGAGCGACCAGGCCCGGGCGCTGACCGGCATCGTGGCGCGCTTCCGCATCTCGGCGGCCTGACACCTGCGCCCGGCAACCCCAGCGCAAACACCCCTACATCGGCCGCTCCCACAGCCGATAACCCAAAGACGGCACCCCGCCGCCCGCCCACCCGTTCCACCGGAGCCCGAACCACCATGGACATGATCACCGACGCCGCTCAGGTGGCACGACACGAGACCAACCGCGCCATCGCCAACGCGGGCAACCGCGCCGTGGCCCACAAGGCACCCAATGGCGAATACCTGACCTTCCGCCTCGGCGCCGAGGAGTACGGCATCGACATCCTGCGGGTGCAGGAGATCCGCAGCTACGAGCCGCCCACCCGCATCGCCAACGCGCCGGCCTTCCT
>JBBRZR010000531.1:0-3337 GCA_038236495.1 Burkholderiales bacterium | reverse complement strand
GTCGGGCTGGCGTGTCCCGCGCAGGTAAAGAAGGGAGGGCCGGTGGTTTTCCGGCCCGGAATGACACGGAGCGGGGCACGCCAGCCCGGCGCGGTGCGGTCACACAGCACCCACGAACGGCAAGTTTCAGGCGCAAAAACGAAAGTCAGCAACGAGCCGCTAGCTGAACCTCAGACACCGACACCAAATACCCGTGTGGCGTGGATACCCAGGCCTTGGGCCACGCTGGCAAAGCGGTCGCCGCGCATCACACGGGCGGCCGGAAACCGTGCGGCGATACGGTCGGACAGCGGCTTCAGGCCGGTCGATCCGCCGGTGAAATACAGCGCGGTCACGTGGTCACGGGCCAGGCCGGCTTGGGTCAGGGTGTCGTCGGCAGCGGCGGCAATGCGGTCGAAGTCGGCGCCCGCGGCGGCGATGGCGTCGGTCTCGTCAAGGGTTACCTCCAAGCCGGCTTCCAGCAGCGACAGGTCGATGGTGGTGTCGCCACCGCCAGCCACCGCGATCTTGGCGGCTTCGGCGCGGGCGATCAGGCCGTGGCCCAGGTGCTCGGTGATCACCGTCATCAGCCGGGCGTGCTGGCGCGGGTCGGCATAGAAGGTCTTCATGCGCGCCAGCTCGGCCACCCGGCCTGGTGTGTACACCGTGTTGATCAGGTGCCAGGTGGCGAGATCGAAGTAAGCCCGGCTGGGCACCTCGCGGCCGGTCGGGCCCAGTGCGCGGTAGCCGCAGGCGGGCAGGATGCGGGCCAGCTCGATGTGGCGGTCGAAATCGGTGCCGGCAATGTGCACGCCGTGGTTGGCCAGGATGTCTTGCTTGCGGTCGATGCGCCGGCGCTGTTGTGGCCCCACCCGTACCAACGAGAAGTCGGACGTGCCGCCGCCGATGTCGGCCACCAGCACCACCTGCTCATGGTCCACCGTGGTCTCGTAGTCCAGTGCAGCGGCGATCGGCTCGTACTGGAAGCTGATGTCGGCAAAGCCCACATCCTGCGCGGCCTGGGTCAGCGCGGCCTGGGCGGCGGCGTCGCGCTCGGGGTCGTCGTCGACAAAAAATACCGGCCGGCCCAGCACCACGTGGGTCAGTGCATGGCCGGCGTCGCGCTCGGCCAGGGTCTTGAGGTGGCGCAGGTAGCCACTGACCACATCGAGGTACCGCACGCCGCGCCCGCCGCCCACGTCGGTGGACTGGGTGGCCAGGGTGGAGCCCAGGATGCTTTTCATCGACCGCATCAAGCGGCCTTCGATGCCTTCGACATACGCCGCCACCGCCGCCCGGCCGTAGTGGCGGTGCGGCTCCTGGTGGGCGGACAAGCCCTCCACCGCGTAGAACACGGCGGTGGGCATGGTGCGTTGGCCGGGCTCCAGCTCGACCAGTCGCACGCCGGGCTTGCCGCCGGACTGGGTGGGCAGCGTGGGCAGCGCAATCGCCGAGTTGGAGGTGCCGAAATCGATGGCGCAGACGGCGGGCATGGGCTGGGGCGCCGTGGGCGCGGGGACAGGGGGAAGGGGCGCGATTCTAGGGGGACGCCACGGTCAAACCTGGCCCAGCGCCAGCAGCCAGCCCTGCAGCAATGCTGTCACGGCCTGCGGCTGCTCCCAGGTCAGCATGTGGCCACAGTCGGGCAGCAGCTGCAGCTGCGCCTGCGGGATGGCAGCGGCAATCTCGCGGCTGCACTCGGGCGGGGTGAGCTGATCATCCTGGCCACCCACCACCAGCACCGGGCAGGTGATCAACGGCAGCGTAGGCCGCAAATCGCTGCGGGCCATCACAGCGCGGTTTTGGCGGATCAGGCCGGCGGCGCCGGCGCGTTGCACCATCGCCAGGTAGTCCTCGGTCAGGCCGGCGGCGTGCCGGCGATGAAAGGCGAACATCGCATTGGCGCGGATCAGCGGCTCGACGCGGCCTTGCTCGAACTCGACGATGGCCTGGCGGCGCAGCGCGATCAACGCCGGCGTGTCGGGCCGTGCGGTGCTGCCCAGCACGGCCAGGCCACGCACCCGGTCGGGGGCCTGGCGCTGCACCTCCAGCGCCAGCATGCCGCCCAGCGAGCAACCGACCAGGACCAGCGTGCCCGGGTGCTCGGTCAGCAGCAAGGCGGCCATCGCCGGCAGGCTGTGGCCGCGGGTGTGCACGTCAGCCACCACCGGACGGTGGGCGGCCAGTGTCTCGGTCTGGTGGCGCCAGAGGGCGGCATCGCAGGCCATGCCGGGCAACAGGATCAAGGTGCTCATTGCCGGCAGTTTGACAGGCCTTCTGCGGTGACGACGCCGCGCACGCCGGTGCGATCGGGCTGTGGCGCAACGACCCGGCCCAGTCGCCCGACATGACGCTGGGTGAGGGCCGCTTGCTGGCCGTGATCGGCCGGTATTTCTGGCGCACCGCGATGCCGTCGGGTGTGTAGCCCAGCGCACAGACCCGGAGGCGGCGGCGGCGTACAACCAAGGCTCTTAACTGGAGCACACCATGATCAAACGCCTCATCACCACCCTCGCCGCCACGGCCCTGATCACCCTGTCGCTGGGCGCCTGCAGCGGCATGTCCGCACGCGATACCAACACCGCCACAGGCGCGGTCCTCGGCGGTGCCGCCGGCGCCATTTTGTCTGGCGGCAGCGCTGTAGGTACCGTGGGCGGCGCGGCGGTGGGCGGCGTCATCGGCAACAAGATCGACCCGAACAAGAAGTAAGTCAGCAGGGCCGCGGCGGATGGGTGTCCGGCCCGACTGGATTGGCCAGCCCCGGCCCGCCCGGGCTGGCCCTCAGCGCCGCAGCGGCGCCGTCCCGGTGGTCACCACCCGCATCAGCGGCAGCATCGGCGATGGCGCGGTGATGCGTGCATCGAACGGGTGTGACACCGTGCCCACGGCGGCCAGGATGCGGCGCACGTAATCGCGCGTCTCGGCATAAGGCGGCACACCCCGGTAGCGCTCGACCGCACGCTCGCCGGCGTTGTAGGCGGCGGCCACCAGCATCACGTCGCCCTCGAAGTAGGCCATCAGCCAGCGCAGGTAGGCCATGCCGCCGCGGATGTTTTGCGCCGGGTCCATCAGGTTGCGCACCTTGAAGCGCGCCGCCGTATCGGGGATCAGCTGCATCAGGCCCTGGGCCTGCTTGGGTGACACCGCATTCGGGTTGAAGTTGCTCTCGGTCGCCATGATCGCCAGCACCAGTTGAGGCGTGAGCTGGTAGTCGGGGGCGATCAGCCGCACGTAGTTGACGATGGGCTGCGGCGCATTGGCGGGCAGCGGCGGCGCAGCGGCAGCAGCGATCTGGGCGGCCGTACTGGCACCTGGATTGACACCTGAGTTGTTGCCATTCAGACCCGGTCGGCCCGGG
>JBBRZR010000530.1:0-3345 GCA_038236495.1 Burkholderiales bacterium | reverse complement strand
TGATCGGCGTCGCCCGGGTCACGCGACCCGGGCTACTGTCCCAATCAAAAGGGCCGCGTCAGCGGCCCTTTTTTCGCTCCGCGTAGACTCTCCGCGCATGACCCTCACCGAACTGCGCTACATCGTCGCTGTCGCCCGCGAACGCCATTTCGGCCGGGCGGCTGAAGCCTGCTTTGTCTCGCAGCCCACCCTCAGCGTGGCGATCAAAAAGCTCGAAGAAGAGCTCGACGTCAAGCTGTTCGAGCGCGGCACGGCGGAGGTCAGTGTCACGCCGCTGGGCGAGGCGATCGTGCGGCAGGCGCAATCGGTACTGGAGCAGGCGGCCGCGATCAAGGAGATCGCCAAGCGCGGGCAAGACCCGCTGAACGGCCCGCTGCGGCTGGGCATCATCTACACCATCGGCCCGTACTTGCTGCCCGAGCTGGTCAAGCACGTGATCGCGCTGACACCGCAGATGCCGCTGGTGCTGCAAGAGAACTTCACCGTCAAGTTGCTGGAGATGCTGCGCACCGGCGAGCTGGACTGCGCCATCATGGCCGAGCCGTTTCCGGACACCGGCCTGGCGGTGGCGCCGCTCTACGACGAGCCGTTCATGGTGGCGGTGCCCAGCGCGCATCCGCTGGCGGCGCGCGAGGTGATCAGCGCGGAGGAGCTCAAGCGCGAAACGATGCTGCTGTTGGGCACCGGGCATTGTTTTCGCGACCACGTGCTGGAGGTCTGCCCGGAGTTTGCGCGCTTCGCCAGCGATGCCGAGGGCATCCGCAAGAGCTTCGAGGGCTCGTCGCTGGAGACCATCCGCTACATGGTGGCCTCGGGCATGGGCGTCACGGTGGTGCCGCAGCTCAGCGTGCGCGCCTTTGAGCGCTCCAGCGGCAGCGACCATGTGCGCTACATCCCGTTCACTGCACCCGTGCCCAGCCGGCGGGTGGTGCTGGCCTGGCGCCGCAGCTTTACCCGGTACGAGGCGATCGCGGCGCTGCGCAATGCGGTGTATGCCTGCCAGCTGGACGGCGTGACGCGGCTGTCCTGATCAGCGGCCGAAGGCGCGCGCGTCGCAGGCTGCGCTGAACACCGCGTGGTCCCGGCCCACCTGCAGCGCGGCAGCTTCGGTCGCGTCCAGCAGCTTGGCGCGCCGCAAAGTCGGCATGAAGACCTTCACCGCGGCACGCTGTTTCCAGCAACATCGCGTCACGTCGCTTCGGTGCCGGGTTTGACCGGTTTGCGGGGCGTGGCCGGCAGGTCCACTGACGCGGGCAGCGGTGGTCCGGCATGATCCGGGCAATGACATCAGTATCTTCGGACCGCGTTGGCTGCCCGCATGCCGGTGGGCGGCGGCCGCCTTGTGGTTTGGCTCGCCCGGCCCTGCTGGCCGCCGTGATCGCTGCCGGCCTTGGCCTGGGCGGTTGGGGCCTGGCCGCGGCAGGGCCAATCCCCTATCCCGCCACGCCGTTGCTGTTCGGGCCTGATCCCGGCGTGCCCTTGGCCGCGGACTTCGAGCGCGACGTGGTGCGACGGCTGCAGTTGCCGGCCGAGGAGCGCGACGCCTACAGCGTGTTGCTGCAGGCCGCGTTGGTAACCGCGCAGCTGCAACTGGCGGCACCGCAGTTTGTGCTGCTGGTCGATCGCAGCCCCAACGTGCAGGCCGCGCTGCTGTACTACGGCCCCACCGAGGCGGGCTGGGGCCTGGTCGGCGCGTCACCGGTGTCGACCGGCCTGCCCGGCCGCTACGAGCACTTCACCACGCCGCTGGGGGTGTTCGAGCACACGCGGGCCAACCCGGACTTCCGGGCCGAGGGCACCCAGAACAAGCTCGGTTTTCGTGGCTACGGGCGCCAGGGGCTGCGGGTCTACGACTTTGGCTGGATCGACGCGCCGCGCGGCTGGGGCAACGGCGCGATGGGCGTGCTGCGGTTGCAGGTGCACGCCACCGACCCCGATCTGGCCGAGTGGCGCCTGGGCACAGCGCAGTCCGAGGGCTGCGTGCGCATCCCCAGCACGCTCAATGACTTCATCGACCGGCATGGCCTGCTGGACCAGGACTACCTGCAAGCCGAAGCTGCCGGCACGCCGCTGTGGGTGCTGCGCAAGGACCGCACGCCCACGGCCACGCCGGGGCGCTATATGGTCGTCGTCGATTCGGCGCGCCCCGAGCGGCCGGCCTGGTCGCCGCTGCCGGTCAGGCGCTGACGGGGGCCCCGTGCGCTGTCGTGGTGTTGGCACGGGGCGGTCGGGGCGGCGGGCAAATGCGGGCACACTCGGCAGCCATGCCGCCTGATGCCCTGCTGAGCCCGCTTCCGCCGCACCCGCCGCACCCGCCGCACCCGCCGCCGCTGATCGCGCTGCAGCGGGTATGCAAGCAGTTCGACAACGGCTTGCACGCGCTGTCTGAGGTGTCGCTGTCGGTAGCGCCGGGTGAGTTCGTGGCGCTGCTGGGCCCGTCGGGCTGTGGCAAGAGCACCGTGTTGCGGCTGGCCGCCGGGTTGGATGTCGCCAGCAGCGGCACGGTGCAGGCGCCGGCCTTGCTGCCGGGCCGGGCCAGCGAAACCGCGTATGTGTTCCAGGAGCCGACCTTGCTGCCCTGGGCCAGCGTCTTCGACAACGTCTGGCTGCCGCTGCGCCTGCAAGGCCGGTCGCGCGCCGACGCCGCAGCCACCGTGCGCCAGGTGCTGGCCCGTGTCGGGCTGACCGACTTCGAGCAAGCCCACCCGGCGGCACTGTCGGGCGGCATGAAGATGCGGGCCTCGATCGCGCGGGCGCTGGTCACGCAACCGCAGGTGCTGCTGATGGACGAGCCCTTTGCCGCGCTGGACGACATCACCCGGCAAAAGCTCAACGCCGACCTGCTGCAGTGGTGGCATGGCCGGGCAATGGCCGCGCTGTTTGTCACCCACAGCGTGGCCGAGGCGGTGTTCTTGAGCCAGCGGGTGCTGGTGATGGCGGTGCGGCCGGGTCGGGTGGTGGCCGAGGTGGCGATCGCGCAGCCTTACCCGCGCAACGCCGACTTTCGCCATTCGAGCACCTTTGCCGAGGCTTGCCGGGCGGTGGGTGCGGCCTTGTCTGACGCCCATGACAGCCCTGCCCCGCGGCTGCCCACGGCGGGGCAGCGGTGAGGCCCGCAGCCTTCTGGCGCAGCACGGCCTGGCCAGCCCGGGTGCTGCCCGCGCTGGTGCTGCTGGGCCTGCTGGCGGCCTGGGAGGGGGTGGTGCGCATCGCCCACATACCCGCCTACACGCTGCCTGCGCCGTCGCTGGTGGCACAGACGCTGGTGGCCAACTTTGGCTCGCTGGCCGGCAGTTGGTGGGTCACGCTCAAGATCACCTTCGGCGCGCTGGCGCTGGCCTGCAT
>JBBRZR010000529.1:0-3370 GCA_038236495.1 Burkholderiales bacterium | reverse complement strand
TGGCCGCTGATGGCATAGGGCCGGCCCTGCAGCGCGGCGCAGCGCAGCATGTCGCCAGCGGCCAGTGCGTCGCGCACCGCCGAGCTCGACACCCGCAGGCCGTGCACCTCGTAGCTCATCATCCGGGCCACGTCGAACCCGCACGCGTCGCCCGCAGCGTCCAGCATCGCGTAGTCGCCGGCGCGGCGGGCGCCGAAGCGAAAGTCATCGCCCACCAGCACGTAGCGGGCGTTCAAGCTGCGCACCAGCACATCGTCGATAAAAGCCTGCGGGCTTTGCGCGGCCAGCCGTTCATCAAAGCGCAGCACCACTGCGCGGTCTACACCACAGCGCGCCAGCTCGGTGAGCTTGTCGCGCAAGGTGGAGATGCGTGCCGGCGCGGCCTCGGACCGGCCGGCTTTGGCTGCGAAGTAATCGCGTGGGTGCGGCTCGAAGGTCAGCACACAGGACGGCAGGCCGCGGTGGCTGGCCTCGCTGTTGAGCAGCGCCAACATCGCCTGGTGACCGCGGTGCACGCCGTCGAAGTTGCCGATCGTGACCGCACATGCCCTGCTGGCCGGCGGACCGCCAGCACCGGGGTGGACTCCGTGAGATACCTGCATCACCGGATTATCGCGATGCAGACCGGTACCGGCTGTCGCCACGGTGGCGGCAGCCGGCCCGGGGGGCGGCTCGGGGGTGACTCAGTGCGCCCGGGCCGCCGTCTCTGCGGCGTAGCGCTGGGTCGCCGCCTCTACCGCCTGGCTGTGGATCGCGGCCAGTTCGGGCCGCGCCGCACGGGCCCGGTCGGCAGCGGCCTGGGTCGACATCTGACCCTGCCAGCGCGGAAAGACATGGCGCGAGATCAGGTCGTAGCTCTTGCGGGTGGCATCGAAGTTGGCCCAGTTGTGCGCCAGCATCAGGTAGGCGCCGAAACCGCCGTTGCTCTGCTGCCAGAGCCGGTCGATCTGGGCATTGACCATGTCGGGTGTGCCGATCGCGCCAAAGCCCGAATCATTGACAAAGCTGATCATCTCCTTGACGTTGTTGCCCGGCACCGCCATTTGCGGGAAGGCCGCCACGGCCTGGAAATAGTCGAACCATTGCGCCATGCCGTACTCGACGTCGCGGTAGGCCTGGTCCATGGTCTCGGCGCAGTGCACCATGCCCACCAGGCGCCACTTGTTGCGGTCGACCCGGGTCTTGTAATGCGCGGCCTGGGCCTCCATCACGTCCCAATGCAGCGCCAGTGCGTCGAAGCCTGCGGCCGTGGTGGCGCCAATCGACAGCAGGCCGATGCCGTGCATGCCGGCCAGCTTGGGGCCAGTGGGCGAGGCCACCGCCGGCACCACGACGTCGAACAGCGGGTTGCTGTACGGGCGCAGGTGCAGCCGGGCGTCGCGCAAGTCCCAGCGGTCGTTCTTGAAGGTGACCGGCTCGTCGCTGGTCAGCAGCTTCATGATCACGCCCAGGCCGTCTTCGAGCAGCGGGCGGGTCTGCGTCTGCGACAGCCCGACCATGATGCCGTCGCTGGGCAGCGAGCCCGGGCCCAGGCCGAGCATGACGCGGCCGCGCGTCAAATGGTCGAGTTGCACGATGCGCTCGGCCACCCACAGCGGGTTGTGGTAGCTCACACTGGTCACGCCCGAGCCCAGGCGGATATGGCGCGTGCGCTCGGCCGCCACCGCCATGAAGATTTCAGGGCTGGCGCTGATCTCGCTGCCGGCCGAGTGGTGCTCGCCACACCAGACCTCGTCATAGCCGCAGCGGTCCAGCCACTGCACCAGTTCCAGGTCCTGCTCCAGCGCCAGCGTGGGGTTGATGCCGGGCTTGTGGAAGGGCGCCAGAAAAATGCCGAACTTCATCCTGTGACTCATCTCGCTTGACTCCTTGAGGGTGGGGACACAGCCTGGCCGGCGGTGATTGCCGCACGACGGCCGTTGCGGGTGGAAAGGCCAACCCTTGTACCGTCCGTGCCGGTCGCTGTCCATCCGGAATCGACCTTGTCGCACCCCTCGGCACTGCCGCGGGTTTGTGCAGTTTTGCGGTTGCCTGGGCGACAGTCGGGCCGACACGCGCGCCGCTAGACTTCGCCGGTCCCGCCATCCAACCCACCCGTCCCGCTGACCACCAAGGCCGCCATGACTGCTGTTCCCTTCATCGTCGGACTGGGCGGCACGACGCGCCCGGGCTCGACCTCCGAGCGCGCGCTGCTGGTGGCGCTGGCGCATGCCAAGGCGCTGGGTTGCGAGACGCTTGCGCTGGCCGGTCCGCAGCTGCCCGGCGATATTTTCGACCCCGCCAGGCCAGACCGCAGCGAGGCTGCCCGCACGCTGGTGGCGGCCTTGCGCCGGGCCGACGGCGTCATGATCGCCACGCCGGCCTACCACGGTGGCCTCTCGGGCCTGGTGAAGAACGCGCTCGATTTCACCGAAGACCTGCGGGACGATCCCCGCGTCTACCTGCAGGGCCGGGCGGTGGGCTGCATTGTTTGCGCCGAGGGCGCGCAGGCCATGGGCAGCACGCTGGCGGCACTGCGGGCGATCGTGCACGCGTTGCGCGGCTGGCCCACACCCTTTGGCGCCACGCTCAACAGCAGCACCAAGCCCTTCGGCGGCCCCGGCCAGGCGGCCGATGCGGCGGCGATCAAGGCCTGCGAGATGGTGGCCGACGAGGTGGTCAGCTTTGCCCGCATGGCGGCCAGCCTGCGCGACTCGCTGCGCTGAGGCCGGGTGCGTGGCGCGGGCCTCAGCGCGGGGTTTTGGCCATCAGCGCAGAGGTTCGGTCATCAGCGCGGGGTCTTGGCCATCAGCGCCGCGCGCTCGGTATCGGTCACGAACCGCCACTGCCCGGGCGCCGGGCCGTCGGCCAAGGTCAGTGCACCAAAAGCGCTGCGGTGCAGGCTGAGGCAATGGTTGCCCACCGCCGCCACCATGCGCTTGACCTGGTGGTACTTGCCCTGCACCAGGGTCAGCCGCAGGCTGCGCTCGCCGGTGGCCTCGCAGCCTTCGGCGCGCACCGGCAGCGGGTCGTCGTCCAGCACCACACCGTGCAGCAGTTGGCGCACTTGCTCGGCGTCCACAGGCCGGTCGCAGCCCACCTCGTAGACCTTGGGCACGTGGTGCTTGGGGGACGTGAGGCGGTGGATCAGCGTGCCGTCGTCGGTCAGCAGCAGCAGGCCGGTGGTGTCCTGGTCGAGCCGGCCGACCGGCTGCACCCCGCGCTGGCGCAGCGGAGGGGGCAGCAACAGCAGCACGCTGGGCCAGTGCTTGGGCTTTTGCGAGCACTCGTAGCCGGCAGGCTTGTGCAGCAGCACCAGCGCCTTGGGGTAGCAGGTCCAGGCCTGGCCTTCGACCTCGAAGGGCAGGCCGGTGGCCTCGAAGTCGGCCGC
>JBBRZR010000528.1:0-3392 GCA_038236495.1 Burkholderiales bacterium | reverse complement strand
GTGATGCGCCGCTCGCCGGCGTTGGGCGGCACCGCGTGCATCAGGTAGCTGGGGAACAGCACGCCGTCACCCGGCGCGGGCTGCGGGCTGACCCACTTGTCGGCGCTGTACGGGCCGGGGGTCATGCCGGCGTGGTCGTTGCGGAAGGCGAAGTCGGTGCCACCCGGCGACTTCATGAACACCGTGCGCGACGAGGCGTGGGTGGGCGTCAGGTACAGCACACCCGAGATGAAGCTGTTGGCATGGTTGTGCATCGCCTGGCGGCCGCCCGGCTCCAGCTGGTTGACCCACATCTCCTTGAGCGACCAGCCCAGCCGTTCGCCAAACATCAGTGCGCCGAAGTCGTCCAGCTTGGGCGCGAGCAGGGCCGCCACCTGCACCAGCAAGGGGCTGTCGCTGGGCTTGAGCAACTCGGTGTGCGACAAATGGGCCGACGAGCTGTTGTCACGCAGCGCCAGCTGGCTGAAATGTGCCACCAGGCCGTCCACCAGCGCTTGCGGCAGCAGGCCCGGCAAACGCAGGAAGGGGATGGGGAAAAGACCGATAACTTCGTCCATGGGCAGGCCTGTGACAGGTTCTTGAGGGTGCTTGAGCTGGGGGGTGGGGTGCGCAGAGCGGGCGGCGGGGCAGGGCGGCAGGCGGGCCCTTGCGCGCCGCCCGCGCCCTCAGCCGAAGATCGCCACCACCCGCAGCCAGGACCAGTACGCCGCCACCGTGCCGATGCCGTACAGCACGGCGCTGCGGGCTTGCGCCAGGCGCGGCCAGCGCACCGACAGCCGGCCCACCGCCCGCCACACCAGCCAGGCGGCGGCCACCGTCAGCAACTGACCGATCTCGACGCCGACGTTGAAAGTGAGCAGCGCCACCAGCAGGTGGTTGTCGGGCAGACCGATCGCCTTGAGCGCACCGGCAAAACCCAGGCCATGCACCAGGCCGAACAAAAACGCCACCAGCGCCGGCCAGCGCCGCGCCAGCGTCTGGCGCCGGTGCAGCGCCTCGGCCGCCACCAGCACGATGGACAGCGCGATGCTGGCCTCGACCGGCGGCGAGCGCAGCGCAAGCCAGCCCAGCGCGCTGCTGGCCAGTGTCAGGCTGTGGGCCAGCGTGAAGGCGCTGATGGTCCAGAACAACTGGCGCCGGAAGCCCACCAGGAACAGCAGGCCGATGACAAACAGCAGGTGGTCGATGCCGGTCAGGATGTGCTCAACGCCCAGCAGCGTGTAGGCCCGGGCGATCTCGCCCATGCCACGTTGGTCGTCGGCCGCGCCGTACAACTGCACCGTGGTCTGGCCGGCGGTCAGGGTGTAGACCCGGGTCTGGCCGTCCAGCCAGTAGACCTTGACCAGTGCGGCCGAGTAGCGCTTGCCCACGCCGGTTACCGCCAGCGTGCCTTGCAGGCCGGCGCCGCCGCAGTGCAGCAAGTTGGCCTCGGCGCGGCAGGCGCTGGGCCAGACGGGGATCAGGTCCTCGCTGGCCGGGCGTTTCTCGGTGGCTGTCCATTGCCAGACAAACTCGCCGCGCGACAGCTCGCGCAGCTGCATCTCGGCCATGCTCATTTCGTGCGCGCTGGCGGGTTGGGCTATCACGGCCAGCAGCGCCATCAGCGCCACGGCGGCCCCGCTCAAGGCCCGGCGCAGCGGCAGCCAACAGCCGGTGGTCATGGCGCTGCGGCCCCGGTCTTGCCGGCCACGGTTGGGGTGGCGTCGGCCTTGGCGGGCTCTGTCCTGGCGGGCTCAGCCGTGACCGCCTCGACCTTGATCTGGTATTTGCCCGCCAGGCTGCGCACCGCGGCGCTGCGTTGTTCGGCCAGGGTGGCGTCGGTCCAGTCTTGCTGCACCACGCCGCGCAGCGGCTCGAAAGTGGCCGGTTGCGCCGGCGTGATCAGCTCCAGCCGCACGGCATGCCAGCCGTCGCGGGCCTGCAGCACACGCCATTCGCCGGGGGGCGCTGACTCCAGCGCGGCGGCAAACGGCGCGCCGTAGCTTTGCACCAGGTTGGCATGTGGCCGGCCCTTGAAGACCCGCAGGCCGGCCTGGGCATCGCCTTGGGTGGCGGCATTCAAGCTGCTGACCAGGCTGCGCAGGGCCGCCTCGGACGTGTCGCCGGCCAGCACCGCCTCCAGGAAGTCGTAACGCGCCGGGGCGTCGTACTTGGCGCGGTGCGCCTCGAACCAGGCGCGCAGCAGGCGGTCGTCAAAGGCCGGCAGTTTGACGTTGGCGTCGATCACGCTCAGCGCCTTGAAGATCACCCGCTCGCGGATGGCGGTGTCGCCCTTGTCCACCTGCAGCGCCAGGCCCTCGCGGTACAGCACCTCGTTGTCCAGCCAGACCTGGCGCAGGGCGGCAAGCTCTGCGGCGCTGGGGTCCTGGCCGCGGGAGGCCTTGAACACCTGGCGCGCCTCGGCGTCCACCTCGGCGCCGACAACGATGGTGCGCGGGTCGTCGGTGCGCTCGTTCAAAAAGTGGTCGGCAACAAACAGCAGGCCGCCCAGCACGACAAAGTGCAGCAGCGGCTCACGCAGCCAGGCGGGCCAGGCTTTGCCCGGGCGGGACACCGCAGCAGGGCGGGGAGTGGGCGTGGCAAGCGGTGTGGACATGGTGGTCAGGGTCAGCGGGCGAAAAGATCGTGCAGGCAAGGCGCAGCACAGGCTGCGGACAACGGAAAAAGCGCCGCACGGTGCCGTGCGGCGCTGGGGGTCAAACCCGGGCTTTACTTGACGCCGGCGACCACGGTCGAGCCGCTCACCTCGATGTAGATCGGGTTGCTGTAGAACCACAGGTCGGCCCAGGCAGCGACGTCATAGGCCACCATCTTCTGGCCGGCCACCACCGGCAAATGCGCCGGGCAGCCGTCGATGGCGCTGCCGGTCAGCACCGTGCCCACGGTGGTGCAGGGGATCTTCAGCTTGGCGGTGTTGCCGGCGTTGGTGAGCAAGTCCGACAGCGGGTTGCCGGCGGTATCGGTCTCGAACGGTACGGCGGCTGGCAGGTTGCTGCCGCGCAGCCGCACGTACTGCGATGCGGCCACCGCCGGGATGCGGTAGCTCATCTTCAGGAAGGCGGTGTTGTCCACGCCCGAATTGACCGTCGCCCAGGGCGCCGCACCGTTGCTGGCAAAGGTCTTGACGACCGCAGCTGAGAGGTTTTTGGCAGCCGCCGGCACCACCGCGTCGCTGACCAGCGCGGTTGAGCCGTCGGTCCTCAACCAGGCGGTGTTGGCGGGCCACTGGCCGGCGTAGTCGGCCGAGCCCGGGGCCTTGTAGCCGGTGACCATGCCGCGGATGACGTCGATGTGGTCCAGCACCGGCTGGTTCAGCGGTTGCTGCACGCCGATCTGCAGCAGCGACGGGTTGGCAAAGGTGTAGGGCGAGAAGTTGCTGCCCGCCGGATCCC
>JBBRZR010000527.1:0-3394 GCA_038236495.1 Burkholderiales bacterium | reverse complement strand
TGGTTGCGGGGGCAAGATTTGAACTTGCGACCTTTGGGTTATGAGCCCAACGAGCTACCAGGCTGCTCCACCCCGCGACTGAAGTACAAAGTATAACACGGATACCATCACTTTGCTGCAATGCAACGAACTGGTTGCACAACCGGGGCAAGTTCAGAGGGCAAACGTCCCTACAGCCCAGCTTGAGTGAGCGAATCGCCGAACCGCCGCGCGCCCTGGAAACCCACGACTCTGGCGCTCACGATTTCCTGGCCCTGCGCATCGAAGAACAGGGTGCCGGGTGGCCCAAACAGCTTGAATCGGCGCAACAGCGCCCGATCCATCTCGGTGTTCGACGTGACATCAGCCTTCAGCAACAGCACGGGTGCCAGGCGCGATGAAACCGAACTGTCGCTGAAAGTGAACCGCTCCATCTCCTTGCAGGAAACACACCAGTCTGCATAGAAGTCCAACATGACCGGCCGTCCGGCAGCGGCCTTGAGCGCTGCGTCCAGGTCAGCCTCACTGCGCACGGGACGAAACACGGGGGCTGTACCGACGCTGGACTGCCCTGAGCCCCAGTGCGCCAAAGGGTGCAAGGGGTCCTGGCCGCCCGATGCTGCGCCCACCACCTGGACAATGCCCAGCGTCAGCGCCGTCACACCCAGCGCGCGCTGCAGGCCGGTGCGCAGGGCATGGCGGTGATGGACCGGTGCGGAAAAGGGCTTGAGCAGAAAACCGGCCAACAAAAGCAACAAGCCCCAGAGCCCAAGCACGAAGGCGATGGGCAACACCGGCTGTGCGACCCAGAGCGAGACACCCAGCATCAACAGCCCGAAGAAGCGCTTGACACCATGCATCCAGGCGCCGGCTTTGGGCACCCAACGGCCCGCCGAGGCACCGAGTAGCAACAGTGGCACGCTCATACCAGCGGCCATTGCAAACAAGGCCATACCGCCCTGCAACACGTCGCCGCTCTGGCTGATGAACAGCAGCGCGCCGGCCAGGGGTGCGGTGACGCAGGGGCTGACGATCAGGGCCGACACGCCGCCCATCGCGAACACCGCCAGCACACGACCAGGTGGCAATCGGTTGCAATGGCTGGTCAAGTGCCCGGTGAATCGCGACGGCAACCGCAACTCGTACACATCGAACATCGACAGCGCAAACACTGCCAACATCACCGCAAACCCGCCAATCACCCAAGGCGTCTGCAGGGCTGCGGAGAACCCCTCGCCCGCAAGCCCAGCGGCCAAACCCATCGCCGTGTAGACCAAGGCCATGCCCAAAGAGTAGGCAGCCGCCAAGGCCAGCCCGCGCCGGCGCGAAGGCCGCCGCTCAACGCCGACAATCAGTGAAGACAGGATGGGGAGCATCGGCAATACACACGGCGTGAACGACAACAAAACGCCCATGCCGAAGAAGAACGCGATCACTTGCCAGAGAGCCCCACCGGCCAGAACACGGTCCATCGATGCGCCATCGAACCAGCCTTGCTGAGAAGCGGCGGACAGCGTGGCCGCAGGCCCCGCCGCCAGCAAAACGGCAGGATCCAATCGCACTTCGGTGCTCATTGGCGGGTAGCACAAGCCAGCATCAGCGCAACCCTGCGATACCACCGTCAGGGCAAACGGCGCTTTCGCCGCGGCGACCGGCAAACCGATGTGCAACTCGCCCCGGTAGGTCTCGACAGTCTTCTGGAAGTTCTCGTCAAACTTCTGCTTTCCTGCGGGGAAATCGGCTGCCCCGAGTTGCACGCCCACCGCGCTGAAGCGGAACGGATCTCGGTAGAGGTAATAGCCCGCAGCAATGCGCAACGTAACCTCGACGCGCTCTGGAGAGACCAAACGTGCACTGACCTTGAAGGCCTGCTCCGGGGCAAGAAAGTCCTCAGCGGCCCTGAGGGGTGCGACCGCCAGCAAGCACAACAGAAGCACCGCACCGGCGCGCCCTAGCGCGGTGGCAATACAGCGAGGCAAGTCAATCAGGGCGGCAGACATCGAGGCGGACATGGCTGAATGACTCTCGCCACCGTTGGAGGTTCCAGACCAGCGGAAGCGCAAAAATTTTTCGCACAGAACCTCCAAGCAAAAAAAAGCCAGCGCGGGGGCTGGCCTTTTCGTCTAAGTGGCGCGCAACCCGCGGCGCAAAGCCCGGGCTCAATCGCCCGAGACGTCCGGAGCGGCATCGGCCGCCACATCCGGCCGGTCCACCAATTCGACAAAAGCCATCGGTGCATTGTCGCCCACCCGAAAACCCATCTTCAGGATGCGCGTGTAACCGCCCGGGCGGGTCTGGTAGCGCGGGCCGATCTCTTTGAACAGCTTCATCACGATGTCGCGGTCACGCAAGCGCGCAAAAGCCAGACGGTGATTGGCCACCGTTGGGTTTTTACCCATCGTGATCAAAGGCTCAACCACCCGGCGCAGCTCCTTGGCTTTGGGCAGAGTGGTCTTGATGGCTTCGTGCTGGAGTAGCGAGACACACATATTGCGCAGCATGGCGGCGCGGTGTTCGCTGGTGCGGTTGAGTTTTCGGAGTCCGTTACGGTGACGCATGGTGATACCTCTTGATTATTGAACCCCGGCCGTGTCAGGTACCGGGGCTTGCACTCAGACCGAATGGCCGGCGGTGTCGGATCTCAGCGCAAGATCAGCGCTTGTCCAGGCCTTGCGGCGGCCAGTTTTCCAACCGCGCGCCGAGCGTGAGCCCGCGCGAAGCCAGCACTTCCTTGATTTCATTGAGCGACTTGCGACCCAGATTCGGCGTCTTGAGCAACTCGGTCTCGGTGCGCTGGATCAAGTCACCGATGTAGTAGATGTTCTCGGCCTTCAGGCAGTTGGCAGAACGTACCGTCAACTCAAGCTCATCGACCGGGCGCAGCAGGATCGGATCGTGATTGTCCTTGGGACGGTCCGGTGAGAAGACCGCCGAACCTTCGTTCGGTGTCATGTTGGTAAACACCACCAGCTGCTCAACCAGGATCTGGGCCGAGGCGCGGATCGCTTCCTCGGGCGACACGGCACCATTGGTCTCGATCTCCATCACCAACTTGTCGAGGTCGGTGCGCTGCTCAACACGGGCATTCTCAACCGCGTAGCTCACACGACGAACCGGCGAAAACGACGCGTCCAACACGATGCGACCGATCGACTTGGTTGGCTCGTCGCCATAGCGGCGCATGTTGCCCGGCACATAACCCCGGCCTTTTTCGACCTTGATCTGCATATCGAGCTTGCCGCCCTGGGCCAGGTGGGCAATGACGTGCTCGGGGTTCATGATTTCGACGTCATGCGGCACCTGGATGTCACGGGCGGTGACCGGGCCTTCACCCTCCTTGCGAACCACCAGCGTCACTTCGTCGCGGTTGTGCAGGCGGAAGACAACGCCCTTCAGGTTCAACATGATGTGCACC
>JBBRZR010000526.1:0-3400 GCA_038236495.1 Burkholderiales bacterium | reverse complement strand
CGGCCGACCACGTCGTTGCAGTTGCGGCGGAACCACTTCTCGACCTTGGCAGGGTCGCTGAAGCGCTGGCTGTTGGCCGCCGGCGCCAGCGCGGCGATCGGCTTGGCGGTGGCGGCATGTTTGCCGGCCTGCACCGGCACGGCGCCGTGGCAGCTGGCGCACTGCCAGTCGCGGCCATGCGGGGCGTTGAAAAACTGCTGTCCGCGGGTGGCTGCGGCCGGGGTGCCGGCGCTGGCGCTGTAGGCGGCCAGGATCTGGGCGGGGCTGTCGGCCTGGGCCGGCGTGGCGGCCACCAGCAGACCGGCCCATCCGGCGCACAGCAGGCGCCAAAGGGGCCGCCTGCAGCGGCGGCAAAGGGTGTGGATATCGGGGTGTGGGTTCATGGGGGCTCCAATGGCCACCATGATCGGCAGGCGGGCTTAGCGGCGTCTTAAGCCTGCCCGTCGCGCCCCCTGCCTACCTTCGGCGCAGATCGCCCGGGCGATCTGCGCGCAGCCGGGCCGGGTGTCCGGCTCAGGCCTCACCGCAGAGGGCTCGGCCCTTCGCAGGCACATGCCCTGCGCAGGCGGACCTTGTGTTCGGCTCAGGCCTTGGAGTCCAGCACGGCTGCGTTGATCATCGTGCGCAGCTCGCGCCGGATCGGGTACTGGCTGGACGGCATGAACTGGGTCAGGAAGACGACGCTGATGTCCTCCACCGGGTCGATCCAGAACGCGGTGGACGCGGCGCCGCCCCACCAGTATTCGCCCACCGACCCGGCCAGCTGGGTCTTGGCCACGTCGGTGGTCATCGCAAAACCCAGGCCAAAACCCACGCCCTTGAAGGTGGCCTCGGAGAACAGCGAGACCGACATATCCGACAAATCGGCGCCACCCGGCAGGTGGTTGGCCCGCATCAGCGCCACCGTCTTGGGGCCCAGCAGGCGCACGTCGCCCAGCGCGCCGCCGCAGCGCATGGCCTCGCAAAAGCGCATGTAATCGGCTGCGGTCGAGACCAGGCCGCCGCCGCCTGACGGGGCCGTGGTGGGCTCGCGGAAGGTACGCCCGCCCATCGCCACCAGCTTGCCGTCGGCCGAGCTGATGTAGGTCTGCGCAAAACGTGCCGCCTTGTCGTCGGCGACATGGAAGGCGGTGTCCACCATGCCCAGCGGGCCCAGGATGCGGGTCTGCAGAAACTGATCGAACGGCACGCCCGAGATCTTGCCCACCAGGTAGCCCAGCACGTCGGTGGCCACCGAGTAGTTCCAGGCGCTGCCGGGCGAAAACTCCAGCGGCAACTTGGCCAGCGCCGCGACAAACCCCTCCAGCCCGTCGGCCTGCTCAAACGGCTCGATCCGGCCCTTGCGGTAGGCCGTGTCGACATTGGTGCGGGTCTGGAAGCCGTAGGTCAGGCCCGAGGTGTGGCGCAGCAAATCGATCATGCGCATCGGTGCGTCGGTCGGCTTGGTTTGCCAGCCGCTGGGCGACCCCGGCAGCCCGGCGCCGCCGGCCACGTACACGCCCAGGTCACGCCAGGCCGGGATGAAGCGGTGCACCGGGTCGTCCAGCGCCACCAGGCCTTCTTCAACCAGCATCATGAAGGCCACGCTGGTGATCGGCTTGGTCATCGAATAGATGCGCACGAGGGTGTCCTCGGTCATCGCTGCGCCGGTCTCCAGCGAAGCCAGGCCCAGCACGCTCTGGTGCACCAGCTGGCCCTGGCGCGCCACCTGCAACTGCGCGCAGGGCAGCCGGCCCGGGGTGATGTAGCGCTCTTGCAAAAAGCGGTCCAGCCGCGCCAGGCGCTTCGAGCACATGCCCAGGGATTCGGGTTTCACGGTCATCGGGGTCTCCAGATTGGGGGTGATTTTTCGGACTTTGCAGTCGCTTGGGTGATACCTGGGCTCAGGTCATGCCCGGCTGGCAAGGTGGCGGCAGGCCCCCTACGATGACCATTTCACCACCGCATCCACGCCGAGGCCCAAACCCGATGACTGCACTGTTGCACGGTATCCGTGTGCTGGATTTTGGCCGCTACATCGCGGGCCCGTACTGCGCGGCCTTGCTGGCCGAGTACGGCGCCGATGTGGTCCGGATCGAAAAACGCGGCGGCAGCGAGGACCGCTTTCCGGCGCCGGTGGGCGGCGGTGTCGGTGCGCTGTTTTTGCAGATGAACCGCAACAAGCGCTCGATGACGCTGGACCCGGCCTCGGCGGCGGGCCGCGAGGTGGTGGCGCGGCTGGTGCGGGGCGCCGACGTGGTGATCGCCAACATGCCGGCCGCCACCTTGGTGGCGATGGGCCTGGACTACGCCACGCTGTGTGCCTACAAGCCCGACATCATCTTCGTCACCAACACCGCTTACGGCCCGGTCGGGCCGATGCACGGCAACGTCGGCTTCGACGGCATCGGCCAGGCCATGTCGGGTGCGGTTTACATGACCGGCCAGCCCGAGCAGCCGTACCGGGCGGCTGCCAACTGGGTGGACTTCGGCACCGCGCTGCACTGCGCCTTTGGCACGATGGCCGCGTTGATGGAGCGGCAGCGCTCGGGCAAGGGCCAGATGGTCACCGGTGCACTGCTGGCCACCGCGATCACCGTCACCAATAGCGCGCTGATCGAGCAGGCAGTGGCCAAGCCAGACCGGGTGGCCACCGGCAACCGCGGCCAGACCTCGGCGCCGGTCGATGTCTTTGCGGCCCGCGACGGCTGGGTGCTGGTGGCCGTGACCGGCCAGCCGCTGTACGCCCGCTGGGCCCGGCTGATGGGCGAAGCGCCGGGTGACCCGCAGTGGCTGACCGACCCGCGCTTTGCCGATGACGACGCCCGTGGCCGCCACGGCGAGATCATCAGCGAGCGCATGGGCCGCTGGTGCGCCGAGCGGACCAGCGACGAGATCGTGGCCATCCTCGGCAAGGCCATGATCCCCAGTGCACCCGTGCTGTCACCGCAACAGGCGCTGGACCATCCGCAGGTGCAGGCGCTGGGCCTGCTACAGCCCACCGACTACCCCGGGCTGCCTCGGCCCGCACCGGTGGCTGCTGTGCCTATCTGGATGAGCGAGACCCTGCCGGTAGCCCGCCGCCGGCCGCCGCTGCTGGGCGAGCACACCGACGAGGTGCTGGCCGAGATCGGCTACGACGCGGACCAGATCACCGCGCTTCGGGCGCAGGCAGTGGTCTGATCTTGTCTTGCAAATGAAGGCTGGAATTGGGTGGCGGCAAGCGGCTATGAGCTGCCGTTCGATTGGCCAGGATGCTGACGTTCGACGTGCGGCGTGCGGCGTGCGGCGCGAGGCAACCAAGGCCGTTGGGTAACCGCCTCCGTGAATGTCCTCCATGCCGGCCGGTTGGCCGGCATTTCCCCCTTTATTTCACTGCACCGGTCACCCAACGCCCTTGGCCGCTGGCACCGTTGCCGCG
>JBBRZR010000525.1:0-3405 GCA_038236495.1 Burkholderiales bacterium | reverse complement strand
CAGCGACCAACTCGCGGGCCACGGCGGCAACGCCGGGCAGCTCAATGACCTCGGCCTGCAGGCCGGGGAAGCGCTCGGTCAGCAGCACGGAATAGGTACCCGGCCCGCCGCCGACGTCGAGCATCTTGCGGCGGCCCGACAGATCCAGCAGCGGCACCAGCGCCCGCGCGATGCCCAGGGCGCGGTCGTGCATGGCCATGACGAAGCCACGGGTGCGCTGCGCGTCGTCGCCCAGGTAGCTTTGTGCAGGCAGCGCCGGTTGGCCGGACCGCAGCGCGTCCTCCAGATGGCCCCAGGCGGTGTAGAGCTGGTCGCTGTAGTGGATGACCTTGCCCATGAAGGCCGGGCTGCGCGACACCAGGAACACGGCCGACACGGGCGTGTTCTGGAAGAGGCCTTCAGATTGCTCTAGGAATCCCAGACCCACGCAGGCACGCAGGAACAAGGCCGTGCTGCGCGGGGCCAGATTCAGGCCAGCCGCCACCTCGTCGGCGGTCCGGCCACCGTCGGCCAGAAAATCGAACAACCGCAGCCGGTTTGCGGTAAGCAGGGTCTGGCTTTCCCAGTACGCCGTGCTCAGCCGGACGATAGCCGACGGATCGGGCCCTTGGGCCTTGGCAGCTGCGGGCCGTTCAGCGTCGGCGCTCATGCCGCCACCGTCTGCGTGCGGTCCATGTCGCACTCCAGCTGCATGTACGCGCAGCGGTGGCACATGAAGCCTTCCGATACCGCAAGCCCATGCCGCTCGCGGATCGCTTGGTAGCCGTTGCTCAAGGTCTCGAAGTAGCTGCGGATGCGGGCGTGAAAATCCGACCGCTGGCGCCCGCCGACCGGCCAGACGAGTGAGTAGATCGGGATGATGCCGCGGCTGCACAGGTCTTCAGCGCCCTGCAGCGCGATGCGCACTGCCTCTTCCCATTCGAGGCCATGCTCGGGCTCGAGCTCGATACCGGCCACCATGGCCGAATAGACGTTGCCACGGCCCCACAACCGCACCGCCGTTTCGAGCGATTCGATCCAGCGTGTGTAGCCCACATACCGGTTCTTGCCGGGGCACACCTTCTCGAACAGTTCTTGCGACCACATCTCCAGGTTGAAGCAGACATGCTGCACCAACTGCTCGGCGTGGAATTGCGCAATCAGATCGTCAGGTAGCGCGCCCGAGCCCAGTGTGACGGGGATGCCGCGCGTGTTGGCCTGCTTGACGAACCTGGCGAGTTGCAGAAAGCGCTCGCCTTCCTTGCGCGCATCGGTCAGCGAGCCACCGACCAGGTAGATGTGACGGATCTCGGTCTGCGCGATGACGGCATTGAGCGCCTCGCGCATGCGGTCCAGCGTTGGCGGCGGAATCTCCACCCGCCCGGTCACCTGTCCGAGGTGCTTGGTGCGTTCGTCTGGCGCCCCGTAAGCGCAAAACGTACAGCGCATCGACACGCCGTCGAGTTTGTGCAGAAAGTATTCGCAGCCCGGGGCCACGTTGATCACCAACATGTCGCCGTGCGTGGTGACACCGGCCTGCGAGAACGGCAATCCATCGGCGGTCTTTTGCGTCAACCACGGCCGCAAAGGCTCGAACTCAATCGGCACGCTGCGACCGCTGCGGTCATCGATCAGGTGGTAACCCTGCGTCAGGTCGCCCTGCACATGCCACGGCGAATCGCCATTGCCCAAGATGCGGATCTCGGTACCGTCCGCGGTGTTGATCAGGTAAGGGATGCTTGCCGTCCCCTTGCCGGTGGGGTCGTGCTCACCCTCCTTGAAACGGTAAGGGTAGTAATTGGGCATCGAGTGCGCAGCCGCATCGCCGAGCGCCGCTGTATAGCGAATACCCTCGCACATCACCTGAACCTTCAGCGCCGGCGAACCGGTGAGCGTGGTCATGTCGGCAGTTCCTTTTCGGGGATGATTGGGTTCGGCGTCACGCCGTTGAATCAGACTTTAGTAATACCTTCATTCAATCATGCCATGCAACGTCCGCCGGGCAAGCGCAGTCGGGCTCGCGATACTGTGTGTTTCGTCACCCGATTTCATGCTTGACGGTGGGCCGGCCTCCGCTCGCCGGACCGGCGCGAACAACGGCGATCCCTCGGTGCGCGGCGCCAGCATCGACGGCGCGATACAGCGCAAGATTCGCCGCACAGCCCAACCTGGAGTTTGAGACCATGCTTTTCCTGCTGACCAATCGCACGCGAGTGGACTTGAGCGCCACGCAATATGCCGAACTTGCCGTGCTGGCAACAGCCTTCTACGCGGCGATTCCGACCGATGTGAAGATTCTTGGCGAGTGGGCCGCCGCCGACCAGTCGCACAACTACTCGCTGCTTGAGGCACCCGACATGGCAACCGTTCAACGCCTGCAGGCGCCATTCGAGGGGTTCACCGAGTCGGTGATCGTGCCGGTGATCGCCATCAGCGGGTGGAGGGCAACCTAGCGGCCCCAATGTGCGAAGCAACCGCACGGCGGTGAATCTGATACCGCATGCGGCGCCCCTGTCGAGAGGCGTGCAGCCCGACGGGCTCCTGCTGGATGCGTATTGCGACAACGTCCCGAGCGGCGGCCGAAGCGTTGCGCCGCGTTTGCAAGCGGCTGCACTGCCCGGTGGAAATCATGCTGAGGTGCGTGCGCGGGTACTTGGCTTGTTTGCTGGTCACCCGGCCGAGGCACGGGTTCAAACCCGATCGCTGTGTACCCCATCCTGATCGCCGGCTTCTAGGCCATGCACCTGATCCGCAACACGTTCACGCCGCTTCGAGTCAGCGGCGCCAGGTGATGAATCGAACTGCCACCCCAAAGTGTCAGCTTTTTTTACATTGCCACCGGGCTCTCAACGGTCAAAAACGCTAAAGCATTGAAAACAAATGGGATTAAATTCGTGGTACGTAAATTGCTCAATCCGATCAAGTGGGTGTTGGCTTCACGGGTAGCGTTCCGATTGAAGCCCCCCAACCCAGGGATGGCGCGGATTCAACTGGCGCTTAGAGTTTGGTGGTGGCGGCTCCCGTTCGGGTGCCTCTGTGTTTGGTATACCAACGAAGGGCACTGATATGTCACGTGCATTGATGTCAACTCTAGGCTTTCGCCTTGGCACCGCAATGGTGTCCAGGGTCTCGGGTTTTGTCAGAGCCCATTTCAAGGCCCCGACGCTTGCGGTGATGGCGCTCGCGGTGACTGCATCGGCCGCGTCCGCAGAGACGCTGCTGATGCCAACACGCGATGCCCGCACCACCGCGCCGGTGGTGGTTTGGGGTGTCACGACGCAAGTGCAGGGTGCATCCCTGCCCTGCGCGCTCGACTTCGGCGATCTGACGCCGGCCTTCAACTGCACCGGCGTTGACAGGTCCTACATCGCACAGGCGCACACCTACGCCAACCAGGGCACCTACACGGCAAGACTGACGGTGGGT
>JBBRZR010000524.1:0-3417 GCA_038236495.1 Burkholderiales bacterium | reverse complement strand
GTAGCCGGCCAGCAGGGGCATCGCTGCGTCGAAAGGCTTGAACCAGAACTTGCTGGCGTTTGTCCACTTGCGCAGCAGCTGAATGGGTGCCGGCGCGCTGGCCAGGTGGTCGTAGGGCCAGAGCTCGACGACGTAGACGCCTGAGGGTTTGTCGGGGTCTGCGCCGTGGGTGCGGATGAAGTGCTCGACCTCCTTGCCGCACCAATCGGACTTGACATAGTTCTGCGACAGCAGCAGCACCAGCACGGCACTGCGCTCGACCTTGCTCATCAGGTCAGCGGCAAAGGGATCGCCGGGTTTGAGCTGGTGGTCGATGAACAGCCGCTTCTTGAGGACGTTTGGCCCGATGTTCAGGTTCTCGGCGAACACGCTGACCCAACCCGCTTTCTCGGACGCTCCTCGGGGGACATCGTTGTCGGCATGGGCGTAGCTGACAAAGACGTCGTAGTCGTGAGCTTCTGCCACTGTCATCCCCTGCATCGAAGATAAACCTTCAAATCAGTGTACCGATTGCAGGCTTGCAAGTCGATGCGCGGCCAAGGTCGATACCCAAGGTGCCTTTTGGGTCATCCAGCACGGGGCAAAGACGTCCGGTTGGCCAGCGTGGGCAACCGGACGCTGCGACCGGCATCAGCCGCCGGCCGAGACAGCTCGATGCGGGTGGCGACAGGTGTGCTGGTGCTGAGCCTGCAGCGGGGATCTCGCGCCTGCGGGTTCACCGAGCCCCGGCGCTGTACTCAATCGAGCTGGTGGCGGCGCGGCAGGTTGGCACCGCGGCGCGAGCCGGTGCTGGCTGCAGCCCGGGCTGAGAAGACCAGCGCCCGGTGCGGGCTCGCCGCGTCAAGCTGACCCAGCGCATCGGCGCGTAAGCGGTCGTGCTCGGCCAGCCAGGTCATCAGCGCGGCCCGGATCATCGGCCGCAAGCCCTGCGATGGACAGCTTGCGGCGCGTGCCGCTGCGCCCGCGCTACGGGATGTTTCGCCCCGGCGGCACGCACAACGCGGCCAGGGCGCCGGGGTGACCAGGCGGTTGCGCCCGGCGGACGCGTCAGCCCTTGCGCGACTGCGCGATCAGCGCATCGGCCACCGCCAGCGCACGCTCGGGCGTGCCGGCAATCGACGGCGAGGTCATGTAGCGGCCGGCAATGCCCAGCGTGGGCACGCCCTCGATGCGGAAGCCTTCGACCAACTGCTTGGCTTGGCGCACCTTGGTGGCGATCGAGAAGCTCTTCATCGTGTCCACGATCTTGGCACCATCAGCGCCATTGGCCTGGGCCCAGGCGAGGATGTCCGCATCCTTGTCCAGCCGCTGGTGCTGCAGATGGAGGGCGGCAAAAACCTTGCGGTGCAGGCTGTCGACCAGGCCCAGTGCCTCCAGCGCAAAGTACAGGCGCTGCATCGGCTCTTGCGCGGCATTGAAGGCAATCGGCATGCGCCGGAAATTGACCTGCGCGGCCGGCAGCTTGCGCGCCCAGCTGTCGAGCAGCGGCTCGAAGGCGTTGCAATGCGGGCACCAGTAGCCGAAGAACTCGACCACGTCGACCTTGCCCTCGGGCATCGGCACGGGCTGGGCCACGCGCTGAAAATCCTTGCCCTCGACCGGGGCACCGCCCTGGGCCATCGCGGGCATGGCAAGACCAGACAAGCCGGCCAGCGCCAGACTGGCAGCGGCGGTGGTGGTGGAGAGTGCAAATTCACGACGTTTCATTCACGGTCCTCGGTACAGACAGGTTCACGGTTCAGACGGGTCTCGGTGCGGGATGGACCCGGCGCACGCCAGGAGGTTCAAAACGGCGTCAGCGCTCCACCCGCACCAAGTTGGCTTCGACGCCACCGGCGGCCAGCTTGACTTGCGCGTCTTCGGCCTCGTCGCGGTTGTCGAATGGGCCCAGGCGCACCCGGTAGACGGTACGGCCGGCCTGCTCGCGCTCGGTGATCTTGGCCGCCAGGCCCATCAGCGCCAGTTTGGCACGCTGGGCCTCGGCATCGTCGGCACGGGCATAAGCGCCCGCTTGAACGAAGAACGATGTCACGGACGCGCTGGCCGGCTTGGCCGGCGCGGCGGCGGCCGGCGCAGCCGGCTTGCTGGCGGCTGCGGTGGCCGGTTGACCGGCCAACAGCGCCGCGGGATCGCGCTGGCTGCGCATCACGCCGGTGGCCTGGGCAGGCGTGGACGCGGCACCTGGCGGCGCGGCAGCGGCAGGCGGCAGCGATGGCGCAACATCGGCAGGCACGGGCACCGGCACTGGCACCGGGACGGGCGCCGCCGCGGCCGACCGTGCCGGGTTTTTGCCAGCCAGCGGCGCGTTGGGGTCCCAGTTCTTGTTGCGCTCGGCCTCGATGGCGTCCTGGTCGGCGCCGCGCTGGGGCACCTTGTTGATGAACGGCACCGGCGCCTTGGTGATGTAGAGCGCCACGCCCAGGGCCACGCCCAGGCCGATCAGCAGGCCCACCACCAGGCCGGTCACAAAACCACCACGCTGCGATTTCATCGGGCGTTCCCCGCGCCGGTTGCGGCGGTCGCATCAGGGTCATCGGTGGCCGTATCCGTGCGCCCGGCGCCCTCGGCCAGCGGCTCGCGCTGCATCAGGTCGGGTGCGCTCACGCCCATCATCGCCAGTGCGTTGCGCAACACCTGGCGGGTGGCGGCCAGCAGCGCCATGCGGGCTGCCGCCAGCGCGGCATCGTCGATCAGGAAACGCTCGGCGCCATACCAGCTGTGGAAGGCCGCTGCCAAGTCGCGCAGGTAAAACGCCACGTCGTGCGGCGCCAGGTCGGCCGCCGCGCTGCTCAGCATGTCGGGGTAGGCCGCCAGCTTGAGCATCAGCGTGGCCTCGGTCGGGGCGGTCAGCAGTGACAAATCGGCCGCCGCCAGCGTGGCATCGTCCACCGGCAGGCCGGTGCGCGCGGTGTACTGCGCCAGCACCGAGCAGATGCGGGCGTGGGCGTACTGCACGTAGAACACCGGGTTTTCGTCGCTGGCCTTGAGCGCCAGGTCGACATCGAAGATGAACTCGGTGTCGGCCTTGCGGCTGATCAGGAAGAAGCGCACCGCGTCGCGGCTGGTCCAGTCGATCAGGTCGCGCAAGGTGACATAGCCGCCGCTGCGCTTGCTGATCTTGACCTCCTCGCCACCCTTCATCACCGTGACCATCTTGTGCAGCAGGTAGCCCGGCCAGCCCAGCGGCACACCCACGCCCGCCGCCTGCAGGCCGGCGCGCACCCGGGCGATGGTGCCGTGGTGGTCGGTGCCCTGCACGTTGATGACGGTGTCGAACCCGCGCTGCCACTTGTCGATGTGGTAGGCCACATCGGGCACAAAGTAGGTGTAGCTGCCGTCTGACTTGCGCATCACCCGGTCTTTGTCGTCACCGTAGTCGGTGGACCGGAGCCAGAGCGCGCCCTCGCTCTCGTAGGT
>JBBRZR010000523.1:0-3426 GCA_038236495.1 Burkholderiales bacterium | reverse complement strand
TGCGCAGCACCGTGCTGTGCGCCCAGGGCACGGCGTTTTGCGCCGGTGCCAACTTCGGCCAGCGCGACGACCCGACCGGCGCCGACAGCCCGCGCCGCGTCAACCCGATCTACTTCGAAGCGCTGCGCATCTTTGCCTGCGCCAAGCCGGTAGTGGCCGCAGTGCACGGCCCGGCAATCGGCGGCGGGCTGGGTCTGGCGCTGGTGGCCGACTTCCGCGTCAGCTGTGCCGAGGCGCGCTTCTCCGCCAACTTCAACCGGCTGGGCTTTCACCCGGGCTTCGGTCTGTCGGTGACGCTGCCCCGGCTGGTCGGCCCGCAGCAGGCGGCGCTGATGTTCTACACCGGCCGGCGCATGACCGGCGAGCAGGCGCTGGCGATGGGCCTGGCTGATGTGCTGGTGGCGCAAGACCAGGTGCGCGCCGCCGCGATCGCCCTGGCCGACGAGATCGCCGGGTCGGCCCCGCTGGCGGTGCAATCCACCCGCGCCACGCTGCGCCGCGGCCTGCTGGACGAACTGCGCAACGCGGTGGCACGTGAGAGCGAAGCGCAGAACCAGCAGTTCCTGAGCGCCGATTTCAAAGAGGGCGTGGCGGCGATGACGGCGCGGCGGGCGCCGCAGTTTCAGGGGCGCTGAACCGGAACGCCCCGCCGCCGCAACCGCTCAGCGCCGTTGCAGGCGCTGCAACTCGTCTGGCGTGTTGGCGTTGGCAAACGCTGCGGCGTCGTCGAACACCACGGTGGCGCAACGCTGCGCGCCGGTCCAGCGGTCGATCTTGCGCTGACCCGACTGGGTGAACACGACCAGGCTCTCGATCAGCGTGGCGGCCATCAGGCAAAACACCGGCTGCGGCTGCAGCTGGCCCTCTTCCAAGGTGGCAGCGATGGCGATTTGTGCCTCCTCGGCCACCAGCGCTGCGGACAGGCGGGCGACCAGATCGATGGGGAAGTTGGGCGTGTCGCAGGGCACGGTCACCAGGTAGGGCGTCTCGCAGTGCTCCAGCCCGGCCAAAAAACCGGCTAGCGGGCCGCTGTACTCTGCCCCGCCCACCCCTGCATCCGGCCAGACCGGCACGCCCATCGAGTCGTAGGCGCCCAGGTTGCGGTTGGCGTTGATCATCAAATGCCCCACCTGGGGCGTCAGGCGCATCAGCGCATGCAGCGCCAGCGGCATGCCGAGGTGGTTCTGCAAACCCTTGTCCACGCCGCCCATGCGGCTGCCGCGGCCGCCGGCCAGCACCAGGCCGGTGATGTCATCGGGAGAGATTTCTTGCACCTCAGGTCTCCAGCAGGTCGAAGCCTTGCGCCTCGACCTGGACAAAGGCTTGCGTCATCGCCGCCACAGCGCGCCAGACGACGGCCTGGGGCTGCGCAGCGACGGCGTCGCACAGTTGGCCAACCCAGGGCTGCAGGTGGCTGCGAAAAAACCGGCGCTGCTGCTCCAGGTTGCAGACTGCGAGGTCATCCCCCGCGATCAGCCAGCGCATCACCTCCAGCACAAAGGCGATGTGGTCCTCGGTCTCCAGGCTGTTGGCGTCGCGGGTCAGGCCGAGTGCGGCCAGGTCGTCGCGCAGCACAGCCAGTGGCTTCTCGTTGAGAAAGCCGCTCAGGTAGAACGAGGCGTAGGCCATCACCTCGGCCCGGCCCACGCCGTGGAACAGTGCATCGTGCTCTGCCGTTGCGGCTTCGACGGTGGTGGCGCGCATGGCCGCCACCAAGTCGCCCCAGGGCGCCTCCAGGTGGCCGCCGCGCTGCGGCGCCTCGGTCACCGCCACCCGAAACTGCTGCAGCAGTGCGGCGTCCGGCGGCGCCAGCCACAGCCCGGCCAGCAGGCCGTACAACTCGGCACGCGCCAGCTCCTCGCTGTCGTCGGCAGGGGCCGCAGCAAAACGCATCGGCTGTGCGGGGGTTTCGGTCATGGTGATTCGGTCATGGTGACTCGTTCTCAAGAAAACGAAGGGCCGCTCTCAGGTGTTCTTGTCCCCTCGGGGGCGGGCGACGCCTGTCGTCGGCCTTGGGGCGCTGATTTGAACCGCCGGTCACAGGTCGGTGATGCGGAGCTCGTTCGGGTTGCTGTGCAGGTCGATGACGCGGCAATCACCACACATCTTCAGCCGATCCGCCGCCGCACCTTGAAACGCCGAATGGCCGGCCAGCTTGCTGATCATCGCCTCGATCGCCTGCAAGGTGCCAAAGGGCTTGGCGCAGCGGATGCAGGCGTAAGGCGACACCTCGTGCAGCACCCGCGCCGCCTTGCGCGCCTTGCCCTCGTCGGCCAGCCACAGCCGGGGTGCCAGTGTGATGGCCGACTCGGGGCAGGTGGTGGCGCACAGCCCGCACTGCACGCAGTTTTTCTCGATGAAGCGCAGCTGCGGCCGGTCGGGGTTGTCGAGCAGCGCGCTTTCGGGGCAGGCGCCCACACAGCTCAGGCACATCGTGCATTTGCCGGTGTCGATCAGCAGGCTGCCAAAGGGCGCACCGGCGGCCGGCAAGGGGATGGCCTCGGCCTGGGCTTCAGCTTTGAGCGGCGCGTGGTTCAGCAAATGCTCCAGCGCCAGTTCCAGCGTGCCGCGCTTGTCGGCCTGTGCGGCAAAGCTGGCCGGCCGCGCCACGCCGCGTGCGGCCGGCGTGCGCAAGGCCGCGTCCAGCGACGCCAGATCGCGCGCGTCCCGGGCGCTGATCAGCTTGAAGTGACCGTCGCCATAGCCCAGGCCTTGCAGGATGGCTTGCGCCACCGCCATCTGGTCCGTCAGCGCCTGGCGGTACTCGGGCGCTTCTTCGTCGGTCAGCAGCAACCAGACCTGGCTGGCGCCCTGGGCGATGGCGGCCAGCCACAGGTCGATGCCGACACTGGCGGTGTGCCAGACCGCCGCGGGCAGCACCCGGGCCGGCACGCCGTTGAGCGTGCCGCCACGGCGGTCGGCCCGCGCTGCGCGGCCCAGGTCGTCGATCAACCGGCTGCCGGCGCCCTGGCTGTGCAGCAGCAGCGCGGCGTCCCGGCCACCGGCTTTGGCGTAGGCCGCAAGCAGGGTGCGCAGGCGCTTGCCCTGGTCCACCGTGCCGGGGTAGGCAAAACTCATCGCGCCGCTGGGGCAGACCGTGCTGCAGGCGCCGCAGCCCACACACAGGTGCGGCTCGACAAACACCCCGCCGCCCTGCCCCGCCGGCGCGCCGGGCGCCGGCTGGCCGGGCACCGCGCCGCGGCTCTTGCCGGTGAGCTTGCCCTTGAGCGACGCGTCGCTGCGGATGGCGCCGGCCGAGCAGACGTCGATGCAGGCGGTGCAGCCGATCTGCTGGTTGCGGCTGTGGGCACACAGGTTCTGCCGGTAGCTGAAGAAACGCGGCTTCTCGAACTCACCGGTCAGCTCGCGCAGCGCCAGCACGGCCTTGACCAGCCCGGCGTCGGCAGCGCCCGCTGCGTTGGCGAC
>JBBRZR010000522.1:0-3427 GCA_038236495.1 Burkholderiales bacterium | reverse complement strand
TGCACCGCGCCCGCATGTTCGAGAAGATGAACGTGCGCTCGGCGGTGGAGCTGGCCAACCTGCTGCGCGAGCCCGGGTAACTGACGGCCCCAAGACGCCTCTGGCGTCGCCCCCCGAGGGGATGTCGGGCCGCTTGGGAGCTGAGCCCGGACACCAACAGTCCTGAGGACTGTTGGTGCCTGCCGAAGGCCATGGGCCTGCGGCCTAGGGCGGCCCGGCGCTGGCCCGACCGCGGCCCCGACCCGCTCGGCGACAATATGGGGCATGGCCCTGGGCGAGTTCGACTTGATCCAAAAGTACTTCACCCGCCCGACCCGGCAGGCGGTGCTGGGCATCGGTGACGACTGCGCCCTGCTGCAGCCGACGCCCGGCATGCAATGGGCCATCTCCAGCGACATGCTGGTCGAAGGCCGGCATTTTTTAGCCACCGTGCGGCCCGAGCGGCTGGGCCACAAGGCGCTGGCGGTGAACCTGAGCGACCTGGCGGCCTGCGGCGCCAAGCCGGTGGCCTTCACGCTGGCGCTGGCCTTGCCGCGGGTGGACCAGACCTTCCTGGCCGGGCTGGCGCAGGGCCTGTTTGCGCTGGCCGACGCCCACGGCATCGAGTTGATCGGCGGTGACACCACCGCCGGGCCGCTGAACCTGTGCATCACCGTGTTCGGCGAGCTGCCACCCGGCCAGGCTTTGCGGCGTGACGGTGCCCGGCCGGGTGATGCGCTGTGGGTCAGCCACCCGGTGGGTGGCGGCATCGGCGACGCCCGGCTGGCGCTGGAGGTGTTCCGCGGCCGGATCGCGCTGTGCGGGGACGATTTCGAGGCGGCGCGGCTGGCGATGGAGCTGCCCCAGCCGCGTGTGGCTTTGGGGCTGGGCCTGCGCGGCGTGGCCAGCGCGGCGATCGACCTGAGCGATGGCCTGACCGGTGACCTGGGCCATGTGCTGCGCCGGTCCGGCGTGGCGGCCGTGATCGAGGTGGACTCGCTGCCTATCAGCCCGGTGCTGGCGCGCCAACCGTTGGCCGTGCAACGCGATTGCGCCTTGGCCGGCGGTGACGACTACGAGTTGCTGTTCACCGCCCCGGCCGACGCTGAGGCACGGGTACTGGCTGCGGCAGCCGGCGCCGGCGTGGCGGTGCGCCGCATCGGTTGGATCGAGGCTGGCACGGGGCTGCGCCTGCAGGACAGCCAGGGCGCTGCAGCGGGCCAGGTGCCGCTGGGGTTCGACCATTTCACGGGCTGAGGGCCGGCTGTGAAACCCACCGACCCGCCCATCGAGGACGCCGTGCTTCGGGACACCAACGCCCAGAACCGTGGCCCACGCCGACCCAGTGCACGCTTCATGCTCGGCCACCCCGCGCACTGGCTGGCATTGGGTTTTGGCAGCGGCCTGTCGCCGCGTGCCCCCGGCACGGTAGGCACCTTGTGGGCCTGGGCCGCGTTTCTGGTGGCCAGTGCCTGGCTGAGCCCGGCGCAATGGGGCTGGGTGATCCTGGGGTCGCTGCCGCTGGGCTGGTGGGCCTGCACCCGCACGGCGCAGCACCTGGGCATCGCCGACCCCGGCGCCATCGTCTGGGACGAGGTGCTGGCCTTCTGGCTGATCCTGTGGCTGGTCATGCCCACCGGGTTCTGGGGCCAGGCGGTGGCGTTTGGTCTGTTCCGCTACTTTGACGCCGCCAAGCCCGGCCCGGTGGGTTGGGCGGATCGGCGCTACAAGCTGCAACCTGGCCAGGCCATCGGCTGGCGCCAGGGCTGGGGCATCCTGTTCGACGATCTGGTGGCCGCACTGTGCACGCTGCTGGTGATCGCCTTCTGGCAAAGGACCATGGCATGAACCCGACCACCTTGATGACCGATCTGGTGACCGCGCAGGTGGCCATCCTGGCCGATGGGCTGCGCGCCCGCGGCTGGCGCATCGCCACCGCCGAGAGCTGCACTGGCGGGCTGATCGCCGGCTTTTGCACCGACCTGGCCGGGTCCAGCGACTGGTTCGAGCGCGGTTTCGTGACCTACAGCAACGCCGCCAAGACCGAGATGCTGGGTGTGCCGGCCGGGCTGATCAGCAGTGACGGCGCCGTCAGCGAGGCGGTGGCGCGGTTGATGGCCAGCGGTGCGCTGCAGCGATCACCGGCGGACTTGTCGGTGGCGGTGACTGGCGTGGCCGGGCCGGCGGGTGGCAGCGCGACCAAGCCGGTGGGCACGGTCTGGTTGGCCTGGGCCTGGCGCAACGCCGCCGGCCAGATCGATTGCTTCAGCTCGCTGCAGTGTTTTGATGGCGACCGCGCCGCGGTGCGGCTGGCCACAGTCGGCTGCGCGCTGCAAGGCCTGATCGACCGCCTGGACGGCCCGGCGGGCACACCGTGAACCTGCTGTTGGCCGGTGAGTTCGACGCCGGCGAGGAGGCCGAGTGGCTGCAGGCGCTGCGTGCGGCGTTGCCGGGGCACAGCGTGCAGGTGGCGCAGCACTTGACCGGGAGCGATGCCAACATCGATGCCGCCATCGTCGCCAATC
This sequence comes from Burkholderiales bacterium, assembly GCA_038236495.1. Taxonomy (GTDB): domain Bacteria; phylum Pseudomonadota; class Gammaproteobacteria; order Burkholderiales; family Burkholderiaceae_C; genus Pseudaquabacterium. Next base: position 923 of record JBBRZR010000522.1, on the reverse strand, counting down.
CGCCGCCCGGCAGCCTGTCCGGCCTGCCCAGGCTGCGCCTGATCCAGTCGCTGTGGGCGGGCGTGGACCGCTTGCTGGACGACACTACCCTGCCCGCCGGCGTGCCGATCGCCCGCATGGTGGACCCGGCCATGACGGCCGCGATGGCCGAGACTGCGCTGTGGGCCACGCTGTCGCTGCACCGCGGTTTTTTCAACTATGCGCAGCGGCAACAAGCCGGGCAGTGGCAGCGCCAGACCCAGCAACGCGCCGACGAGGTGCCGATGCTGGTGCTGGGCCACGGCCAGATGGGCCGCGCCGTGGCCCAGCGTCTGGCCCGACAAGGCTACCCGGTGACCGCCTGGCGGCGCGGCGCGGCGGCGGCGGCGGTGGACAACGCCAGCACCAGCACCAGCGCCGCCGCCAGTGCCAGTGCCAGTGCCAGTGCCAGTGCCAGTGCCAGTGCCAGCACCAGCCCCACCGCCACCGCCATCGCCAGTGCCAGTGCCAACACCGGCGTGCGGCTGATCACCGGCACGGCGGGGCTGGCGCAAGCCCTGTCCGGCGCCCGCATCGTCATCAACCTGTTGCCGTTGACGCCCGATACCCGCGGCCTGATCGACGCCCGCCTGCTGGCCGCCCTGCCCCAAGGCGCCGGCTTGGTGAACCTGGCGCGCGGTGCGCATGTGGTGGATGCCGACCTGCTGGCAGCGCTGGACAGCGGGCAGATCGGCCATGCCGTGCTGGACGTGTTCAACACCGAACCACTGCCACCCGGGCATCCCTATTGGCGGCATGCCCGGGTGACGGTGCTGCCGCACGCCGCCGCAGCCACCGATGCCCGCAGCGCCGCCGCGGTCGTGGCGCGCAACATCGAGGCGCTGGCTGCCGGCCTGCCGCTGGCGGACGTGGTCGCCCGCGACGCGGGCTACTGAACCAGGCCG
>JBBRZR010000521.1:0-3430 GCA_038236495.1 Burkholderiales bacterium | reverse complement strand
AGTACGCCGAGTTGAGCGAGGCCGAGAAGGAGCAGTGGGACGCGCTGGAGTGGACCGAGGACGGCACCCCGCCGCCCGACGAGGTGGCCGCGGCCGCGCTGAACAAGTGGCTGTTCAATACCGACACGGTGGACAAGGTGCTCGCGCATTTGATGACCCGCGGCCAGAAAGTGGCCGGCGGCGACCGGCTGGGCAAGACCATCGTGTTTGCCAAGAACAACGACCATGCCGAGTTCATCGCCGAGCGCTTCAACGTCAACTACCCGCACACCAAGGGTGAGTTCGCCCGGGTCGTCACCTACAAGACGGTGTACGCCCAGAGCCTGATCGACGCGTTCTCGACCAAGGACAAGGCGCCGCACATCGCCATCTCGGTGGACATGCTCGACACCGGCATCGACGTGCCCGAGGTGCTGAACCTGGTGTTCTTCAAGATCATCCGGTCGCGCACCAAGTTCTGGCAGATGCTGGGGCGCGGCACCCGGCTGTGCCCTGATCTGTTCGCGCCGGGCGAGCACAAGAAGTTCTTCTACGTGTTCGACTACTGCCAGAACCTGGAGTATTTCAGCCAGAACCTCATCACCACGGACGGGTATGCCAGCGAGTCCTTGGGCACGCGGCTGTTCAAGGCGCGCTTGGGCCTGATCGACGAACTGGACCGCGACATCGTCGATGGGCAACTCGGCAACGAACCGCCCGGCCAGTACGGACCACAGCCAAACAGCCAGCAGTTGCGTGACAGCACGGCCGGCCACCTGCATCAGGTGGTGGCGGCGATGAATGTCGATAACTTCGTGGTGCGGCCGCAGCGCAGGCATGTGGAGAAGTTCGCCCGGCCCGAGGCATGGACGACGGTGACCGGCGACGACCAGGCCGAGCTGACCACCCAGGTGGCCAGCCTGCCCACCGAGTTTGTGGACAGCGACGAGGATGCCAAGCGCTTCGATCTGCTGGTGTTGCGCACCCAACTGGCCATCCTGCAGGCCGCACCAGGCTTCGACGCGCTGCGCGATCAGATCCGCGGCATTGCCAGCGCGCTGGAGGATCAGGAAGCTGTGCCCGCCATCCAGGCCGAGAGGGTGTTGATCCAGGCTATCGCGGGTGAAGACTGGTGGGCCGACGTGACGCTGGGCATGTTGGAGAACGCCCGCAAGCGACTGCGGGCGCTGGTCAAGCTGATCGAGAAATCGAAAAAGAAAGTGGTCTACACCGACTTCATCGACGAGCTGGGCGCCGGGACCACGATAGCGTTGCCCGAAATCGCCAACGGCCTGGACATGGCCAAGTTTAAGGACAAGGCGCGGCAGTTCCTGAAGGCCCACGAAGACCATGTGGCCTTGCAACGGCTGCGGCGTGGCCAGGCGCTGACGCCCACCGACGTGGGGGAACTGGAACGCATGCTCGCGGATGCTGGCGGCACGCCTGAGCTGATCCAGAAGGCGGCCGAGGACAAACTCGGGCTGGGCGTCTTTATCCGATCGCTGGTCGGCATGGAGCGCGATGCGATCTCGCAGGCGTTCAGCGAGGTGATCGCGGGCACCAACGCCACACCGGATCAGATCGAATTCATAGACTTGATCATTGCCGAGCTGACGGCGACTGGCGTGATGGATGCCAGCCGGCTGTACGAATCACCGTTTCTCGACATCAGCCCGCAGGGGCCTGAGGGGTTGTTCCCCTCGGCCAAGGTAGACCGGATGGTGCAGGTGCTCAACGAGATCAGGCAGCGGGCGGCGGCATAGAGCCGCCGGGTCACGAGGACAGTCGCGGGTGTGAACGCCGGTCGACACAACAGGACTTGCGCGGACTACAAGAACTCACCCCTAATCTTGGTCGCTTCGACTGCGAGCTTCGTCAGCCCGGCGGCCTGCCCCACGATGTAGTCGCGAAGTTGGCCTGCGAAGGCCCGCTCGCCATCGTCCACGTAATCGTCCGCCAGCGCTTGTTTCGGTGCGTGCTCGGTGGCCAGCTTGGCCAGCCGTGTGGCCTCACGCTGCAGTAGCCGTCGGTCAACCCCGCAGCGCCGCGCAAAATCGGCCAGCTGAAACGCCCCCACCTCCTGCAACGAGAAGGCATCGCCCCACGCCATCGCCAGTTCGTGGTCGATGGCTGGGTACTGCACGACGCTGACCAGGTCGTACCACGGCGCCGGCTCCAGCCCCTCGCGGCGAACGAAGAACGAGAAATTCTTGCCGTGTGCATCGGCGTTGCCAATCAGGAACTGAAACAGCGCCCACCGCAACAAGCTCAGGCGCGACGCGGCCTTGTTGACGGTCTGCTCGACGCGGTCGAACAAGACCTTGAAGCTGACGCCCTCGCGAATGTTGCGCACGTGCTCGCCGCTGCCGAAGTTGCGTTCGTACTTGTAGGTGGCCGGCAGGTCCGAGGCCTGGCAGGCGTCGATGATGTGCAGGCGCTGCACCTTTGGCCCAGTGGGCGTTTCGAGAACGACGCGGTCGAAGCGGCCCACGACCAGCACCGGCCTGGGGGTGCGGTAGATGCTGACATCGGCCACCGGCAGCTTCATGCGCCGGGCCAGCTGCATGCAGAAGTGTTCGTTGACCACCAGGTGCGGCGTCGCCGCCCGGCCAGGCTCGGGCTTGAGGATGTGTGTGGACGCCAGGGGCGGCTCCACCAGGAACAGGCGTCCGCCGGTCGCCAGGGGCTGGTCCAGGTAGACCATCAGCTTGTCCTGCACGCCCGCGATGGACATCCGCACCTTGGCATCCCAGACCGCGAGCGGCATCTCGTCGCGCTCGGCCAGTCGCCGGTCCAATTCTTCGAGGGTCACCCGCCTCGGCGGCGTGGTGGCGATGGACGGTGGCGTCTGGTTCGACTGCCAGAACCGGAAGGCCCCTGTGGTCTCGGTGCCCAACGCGCTGATGAGCGCGAAGATGTTCGACTTCGAGACCCGGTAGGTCGTCGCCGTGATGTCGAGCGCCCGCCCCTCGGGCAGCAGGTTCTCCACAAAGCGCTTCACGGCACCGGTGGCGTAGCCGCCGACAAGCGGCGCCAGCGGCAGCGCGGGCGACAGCGGAAACGCCTGCGGCCGCTGGACCCAGTCGACGGCATAGGACAGCGACCACTGGTCGGTCAGAGGCTCATGGCCGAGCGTTGCGACCGTCTGGTCGTCGGCCCAGAGGGTCAGGGCGTGTGGGTGATTTGGCGGGTGCTTTGGTGGGGGGTCAGGCGGTTGGTTCGCCAGGTCGGCGGCGGGCGGGGGCGTCATGCCGGCTCCGTGCGGCCCGCGCCGCGTCTGGACGCCGACTGAATCCAGGGGTGCTCCTTGGGACCGAGCACGAGTGCAAGCCCCAATCCGTCCAACACGGTCAGCAGTTTGTCGAGCCGGACTGAGCCCTTGCCGTTCTCAAGCCGAGAGAGCAGATCAACCGAGACGCCGCTCAGTGACGCTGCGTCGTCAATGCGCAGT
>JBBRZR010000520.1:0-3432 GCA_038236495.1 Burkholderiales bacterium | reverse complement strand
TTGCGCAGCGTCAGGTACTGGCCCTGGGTGAAGCCAAAGGCCTCGCGCAAGTCGGTCGGCACATCAAAGGAGACGATCACGGCCTCGGCCGTGTCGGGCTCGACGGCGCGCACACGCAGGGGGTGGAACAGGACACTCATGGCGGGCTTTCAGAAAGAGGCTGAGGGGTCTGGCAGGTCTGGCGGCGCTGGCGAGGCTCAGATCGGCTTGAAGTACTCAAACGGTTCGCGGCAGGCCAGGCAGCGGTAGAGCGATTTGCAGGCGGTGGCACCGAAGGCCGAGAGTTGCTCGGTCTGCAGGCTGGCGCAGCGCGGGCAGGCAATGGCCGGTGTGTTGCGGTGGGCGCTGCGGCGCACGATGCGCATCGGCACACCCACGCTCAAATCCACCGGCCCGGGCGGGGCAATGCCGTAGGCCGACAGCTTGGTCTTGCCGGCTTCGCTGATCCAGTCGGTGGTCCAGGCCGGGGCGCGGCGCAGCGTGACCTTGGCGGGGCCCAGGCCGGCGGTATTGATCGCCAGCAGGCAGTCTTGCTCGATCACCTCGGTGGCCGGGCAGCCCGAATAAGTCGGGGTCAGCACGATCTCCAACAGACTGCCGGGCGTGTCGTCGGGGGCGATCACCTCACGCACGATGCCCAGGTCGCGCACCGACAGTGCCGGCACCTCGGGGTCGAGCACGGTGCCCAGCACGGCCCAGGCGCGGGCCACGCGACTGTTGGGCGGCAAGGCGGCCACGGCAGCGTCCAGCGCGGCGCCGCTCAGTGTTGAGCCGGCTATTGCAGGGCCAGTGGATGCAGGGCCAGCGGATGCAGGGCCAGCGGATGCAGCGCCAGCCAGCACCACCAAGCTCACCACACGCCCCCGGGGTAGGTGCGCTGCAACTGCTGCAATTCCGCCAGGATGAATCCCATGTGCTCGCTGTGCACGCCTACTTTGCCGGTGCTGCGAAAGGCGCTGGCCTTGGGCACGGACAAGGTGGCATCGTCCAGGATCTCGGTCATCTCGGCCAGCCAGGCGGCGTGCAGGTCGGACGCCGCTGGCCCCAAGCCGCTGGCGCGGGCGGCGGCATCGACCGCGTCGTCTTCGAACAGCTCAGGGGTGTAGCGCCACAAAGCGCTGAGCGCGGTCTCGCAGCGGCGGCGCGATTCGGCTGTGCCGTCGCCCAGGCGCACCACCCAGTCGGCAGCATGCTGCTGGTGGTATCGCGCCTCTTTGACCGCCTTGCCCGCGATAGCGGCCAGATCGGCATCACTGGACGTAGCCAATGCGGCCCACCATGCTTTTAGCCAGGTGGCGACCATCACATTGCGCAGCACGGTGAAGGCAAAGTCGCCGCGTGGCAGCTCCACCAGGGTCGGGTTCAGGTAGTCGCGCTCATCGCGCAAAAACGCGAGCTGGTCTTCATCAAAGCCGCCCGCACGGCCGGCGTGGGTCAGCACCGCCCGCGCCTGGCCCACCAGGTCGAGCGCCATGTTGGTCAGGGCGATGTCTTCTTCAAGCACCGGCGCATGGCCGCACCACTCGCCCAGGCGCTGGCCCAGGATCAGACAGGTATCGCCCAGGCGCAGCAGGTACTGCGTTGAGAGGTCGGGTTGGAGCTGGATCGAGGCTTGCATGGTGTTTTCTGCCCGGCTCACATGTGGTCGACTTCAGTCGGCAGCTTGTAAAACGTCGGGTGGCGGTAGACCTTGTCTTCCACCGGGTCGAAGTACATGTCCTTGTCGCCCGGGTCGCTGGCGATGATCTGGTCCGAGCGCACCACCCAGACGCTGCTGCCCTCCTGGCGGCGGGTGTAGACATCACGCGCCATCTGGATAGCCAGCTTGGGGTCGGCGGCATGCAGACTGCCGCAGTGTTTGTGGTCCAAGCCGGCCTTGGTGCGCACAAACACCTCCCAGAGCGGCCATTCGTTGTCGACGGGGTTGTGGATTGAGGGGTCGGTGGCTGTGTCGGTCATGGGGATTCTCCAAAGAAGATGAGGTCAAGCTGCAGCGGCGGCTGAAGGCGCAGCCTGCTTGCGCGCATGCACCAAGGCCGCCTCGCGCACCCAGGCGCCGTCGTCCCAGGCCTTGACCCGCGCGGCCAGCCGCTCGTGGTTCATCGGGCCGTCACCGCCCACCACGCGCCAGAACTCCGACCAGTCGATAGCGCCGTGGTCAAAATGGCCCCGCGCCTCGTTCCACTTCAGCTCGGGGTCGGGCAGGGTCACGCCCAGCACCTTGGCCTGGTCCACCGTGGCGTCGATGAACTTGGCGCGCAACTCGTCGTTGCTGATGCGTTTGATGCCCCAGCGCATGCTCTGCGCCGAGTTGGGGCTTTGGTCGTCGGGCGGGCCAAACATCTGGATTGAGGGCCACCACCAGCGGTTCACCGCGTCCTGCACCATGGCTTTTTGCGCGGCCGTGCCCTGCATCATCGTCAGCAGCGCGTCGTAGCCCTGGCGCTGGTGGAAGCTTTCTTCACGGCAGATGCGCACCATCGCCCGGGCATACGGCGCAAACGAGCAGCGGCAAATCGGCACCTGGTTCATGATCGCCGCGCCGTCCACCAGCCAACCGATCACGCCGATGTCGGCCCAGGTCAGCGTGGGGTAGTTGAAGATCGAGCTGTACTTGGCTTTGCCGGTGTGCAGCGCGTCGAGCAGCTGGTCGCGGCTCTGGCCCAGGGTTTCGGCAGCGGCGTAGAGGTAGAGGCCGTGGCCGCCCTCGTCCTGCACCTTGGCCAGCAAGATCGCCTTGCGCTTGAGCGTGGGCGCGCGGCTGATCCAGTTGCCCTCGGGCAGCATGCCGACGATCTCTGAGTGCGCATGCTGGCTGATCTGCCGCGTCAGGGTCTTGCGGTAGTTCTCGGGCATCCAGTCCTTGGCCTCGATGAAGTCGCCATCATCGATGCGGGCATCAAAGCGTTGCTGCAACAGCATCTCTTCGGTGGACCGCACAGCCTTGGGCCGGCTGTCGGCATCGGGGCTGCCGTCCTTGCCCATCGTGTCCATTGATTGTGTGTACATGGGGTCCTTCGTGTGGCGGAGTGAATAGGGGTGAATGGGGCTGAATGGGGTGAAGGCGGCTGGCTGGCGTCAGAGCGTGCGCTGGTCGATCACGCGGCGCGCCTTGCCGGTCAGGCTGCGCTCCAGCGCCTCGGGTGCACAAACATCCACCCGGGCGGTGACGCCGCACAGCGTCTTGATGCGGTGCTCCAGCGTGTGGGCAATCTCGGCGGTATCGGCGTGGGCGTGCTGCGGCGCCAGCTCGCAGCGCACCTTGAGTTTGTCGAGCTGGCCGTTGCGGGTGACCACCAACTGGTACTGGCCCGACAGCTGGCCGTGTTGCAGCACGATCTCTTCGATCTGGGTCGGGAACAGGTTGACGCCGCGGATGATCAGCATGTCGTCCGAGCGGCCAACGATCTTGCCCATGCGGCGGAAAGACCG
>JBBRZR010000519.1:0-3439 GCA_038236495.1 Burkholderiales bacterium | reverse complement strand
TTTCAAGGGCGGTGATGAACATCGCGGCCACGTCGAAGCCGGTCTGGTCGGTGATTTCCTGAAAGCAGGTCGGGCTGGTGTCGTTGATCTCGGTCAGGCAGCCGCCGATCACGTCCAGGCCCACCAACAGCAGGCCGCGCGCGGCCAGGATCGGGCCCAGGGTGGTGGCGATCTCGCGCTCCCTCGGTGTCAGCGGCATGGCCACGCCCTTGCCGCCCACTGCCAGGTTGCCGCGGATCTCGCTGCCCTGCGGGATGCGGGCCAGGCTGAAGGGCACCGGCTCGCCGCCGATCACCAGCACCCGCTTGTCGCCGTGCACGATCTCGGCCAGGTACTTCTGCACCATCACCGTTTGGGCACCGCCCTGGTTGAGGGTTTCGGTGATGCTGCCCAGGTTCAGGCCATCCGGGCCCACGCGGAAGATGCCCATGCCGCCCATGCCGTCCAGCGGCTTGAGGATGATGTCCTGGTGCTCGGCGTGGAAGGCCCGGATGGCGTCGGCGCTGCGCGTCACCATGGTCGGGCCGATGAACTGCGGAAACTCCAGGATGGCCAGCTTCTCGGGGTGGTCGCGCAGCGCGGCGGGCTTGTTGAAGACTTTGGCGCCCTCGCGCTCGGCCTGGCCCAGCAAATGGGTGGCGTAGAAAAACTCACTGTCGAAGGGCGGGTCCTTGCGCATGATCACGGCATCGGCATCGGCCAGCGCCAGTTCGCCCTGGGTGACCACCTCGAACCAGGCCTGCGCGTCGCCGGTGAGCGTGATGGCCCGTGCGTTGCGCGCCACCACCCGTGCGCCGCGCACCCAGACCAGATCGGCCGTCTCGCAAGCCCAGAGGTGGTGGCCCCGGCGGGCCGCCTCGCGCATCATCGCGAAGGTGGTGTCCTTGTAGGTCTGGAACGACTCCAGCGGGTCGGCAACAAACAGCAGCTTCATGGCATGGCTTTCAGGCGGAATCACTTTCTCCAGTGTTGCACAGCGAGGGTGACGCTGCCGGCGACCACGCCCCAGAAGGCCGCACCGATGCCGGCCATCGACACCCCGGACAGCGTGACCAGAAAGGTCATGGCCGCGGCATCGCGGTAGCGCTCGTCCTTGAAGGCCACGGCCAGCCCGCCGGCGATGGTGCCCAGCAGCGCCAGCCCGGCCACCGCCGCCACCAGCTCCTTCGGAAACGCCGCCAGCAGCCCCACCACCGCGCCACCGGCCAGGCCCAGCGCGGTGTAAAAGATGCCTGCCATCACCGGCGCGGTGTAGCGCTTGGCGGGGTCGGCATGGGCTTCCGGGCTCATGCAGATGGCCGCGGTGATGGCGGCCAGGTTGATCGCAAACGCGCCAAACGGCGCCAACACCAGCGTCACCAGACCGGTGGCGGTGGTGACCGGTGAGATCGGGATGGTGTAACCCGCCGCCCGCTGGGCCGCCACGCCGGGCAGGTTCTGCGAGGCCATCGTGACGATGAACAGCGGCAGCGCCACACCCACCACCGCCGCCAGCGTGAAGTGCGGCATCACAAACACTGGCACGGCCCAAGCCCACTGCACCGCACCCAGCGCCAGCCGGCCCTGCAGCGCGGCCATCACCACGCCGGCCAGCAGCACGCCGGGCACGGCGTAGCGCGGCCACAGGCGCCGGCCCAGCAAGAAGGCCGCTGCCATCACGAGCACCAGGCCCGGCGCGCTGCGCACTGACAGCACCGCGTCCAGCCCGAAGCGGGTCAGCACACCGGCCAGCAGTGCCGCGGCCACCGCCATCGGCAGCTTGTCCATCACCCGCTCGAACCCGCGCGTAACCCCAGACACCACGATCAGCCCGGCGCAGACGATGAAGGCGCCGGTGGCCTCGGCCAGGCTGACGCCTTGGGTGGCGGCCAGCAGCGCCGCGCCCGGCGTGCACCAGGCCGTGAGCACCGGCAGCCGGTAGTGCAGCGACAGGGTGATGCAGCTGATGCCCATCGCCAGGCCCAGCGCCCACATCCAGGATGCGGTCTGCGCCGGCGTGGCGCCCAGCGCCTGCGTCGCCTGGAACACGATCGCCACCGAGCTGCTGTAGCCCACCAGCACCGCCACAAAGCCGGCCACCACGGCCGACACCGACAGGTCGCGCCACCAGGCGGATCGCAGCGGCTTCACAGGCAGGGGGCGGTCATGGGGTTCACGGGCTTCAACGCAGATCCAGTCAGGGCGCCGAGCATAACGACCGCACTCAAGCCCAGCGCGGATCGGCCGAAGAACCGATCACCCTTGCTGGCATCCACACCCGCATCCACACCTGCATCCACGCCAGCCTTCACACCATGTGCCGCCTCGTTGCCTACCTCGGTGAACCGATCTACCTGGACGCGGTGATCTGCGCGCCACGCCACTCGCTGGTGCACCAGGCCTTGCGGGCCGAAGAGGCACGCACGGTGACCAACGGCGATGGCTTTGGCGTGGGCTGGTACGGCGAGCGCGCCGAGCCCGGCGTGTACCGCGAGGTGATGCCGGCCTGGTCGGACGAAAACCTGCTGGCGCTGTGCAGCACGGTGCGCTCGCGGCTGTTTTTTGCCCATGTGCGGGCTGCGACCGGCGGCGGCATCGCGCGCCACAACTGCCACCCGTTCCGCCACGGCAAGTGGCTGTTCATGCACAACGGCCAGATTGGCGGCTATGCCGGCGTGCGCCGCGCGCTGGAGGCGCAACTGCCCGATGCGCTGTTCGCCGTCCGGCGCGGCGCCACGGATTCGGAGCTGCTGTTCCTGCTGGCGCTCGCCCGGATCGAGGCCGGCCAGCCGCCCGCGGCCGCGATGCAGGCGGTGCTGGAGCACACCCAGGCGCTGATGCAGCAGCTGGGCATTGCCGAGCCACTGCGCTTTGCCGCGGCGCTGTCGGATGGCGAGCAGTTGCTGGCCTTCCGATTTTCCAGCGACGACCGGCCGCCGACCTTGTACGTGGGCGGCAGCGCCCAGGGCAGCATCGTGGCGTCGGAGCCGCTGGACGCCCATCCCGACCAGTGGCAGGCCGTGGCGGCGAACAGCTGGGTGCGGATGGACGGTGTGGGCACCACCTTGCACGCCTGACCGCTTGACGGCCAGCACGCTGGCCGCCTGACCGTCAGGCCACCTCGACGCCCACCTGCACCTGGTTGCGCCCTTCGTGCTTGGCACGGTAGAGCGCCCCATCGGCCCGCCGCAAGGCGTCGTCGAGTGACTCCCCCAGTTCGACCAGCGTGACACCGGCGCTGAGCGTCACGGTGAGGGCCTCGCGCGTGATCTCGGCCCAGGGCGCGTCGGCAACGGCCAGGCGCAGCCGCTCGGCCAGGCGCCGCGCGGCGCGCAAGTCCTCCACCGGCGACAGCACGACAAACTCCTCGCCGCCAAAGCGCGCCAGCAGGGTGTCGGGCCGCACGTTGTCGCGCAGCAAGCTGGCCACGGCCCGCAGCACCAGGTCTCCGGCACCGTGG
>JBBRZR010000518.1:0-3444 GCA_038236495.1 Burkholderiales bacterium | reverse complement strand
TGCCCCAAGCCCTGTTGCCCGAAGCCCTGTCGCCGATTCCGACGCCCTGCTGACCGGCCTGCCGCCAGTGACCGGTCCGCGCACCCGCCTGCTGCTGCTGGGCAGTTTTCCGGGCGTGGCGTCGCTGCAGGCGCAGCAGTATTACGGCCATGCGCGCAACCAGTTCTGGCCGATCATCTCAGCCCTGTGGGGTGTGGACCTGCGCGCCATGCCGTATGCGCAGCGGCTGGACGTGCTGCGCGCGCAAGGGTTGGGGCTCTGGGATGTGTATGCCCGCTGCCGCCGCCCGGGCAGCCTGGACAGCGCGATCACCGAGGCCGAGCCCAACCCGCTGGCCGCGCTGGCGGCCACGCTGCCGGCGCTGGCGGCCATCGCCCACAACGGCGGTGAATCGGCGCGCGCCATGAAAGTGACCGCGGCGCTCGGCCTGCCGGTCTACCGCCTGCCTTCCACCAGCCCGGCCAACGCCAGCTGGTCGTTCGAGCGCAAGCTGGCAGCCTGGGCTTTGGTTTTCAGCGCCCACGGCATGATGCCGACCCTATGACACGCCAGCCCCCCGCCAAAGCCCTGACCGTACCGCCGCCCAAAGCTGCCAAAAAGCGCCAGCAAACCCTGCTGGCCGGCGCCACGCTGAGCGAGTTCGACGGCGTGCGCTACCTGCACCTGGGCACCGACTGGGTGCAGGGCGCCATGCGCATCCGCAAGCCGCGCCAGCTCGAGTTGGAATACATCCAGCGCATGATGGTCTGGATGCTGTGGCTGCCCAGCGACGCGCTGGACCAGGGACGGGCGGTGCAGCTGGGCCTGGGCGCCGCGGCGATCACCCGCTTTACCCATCAAGTCTTGCGCTGGCAGACCACCGCCGTCGAGATCAACCCCAGCGTGGTGACGGCCTGCCGGCTGTGGTTTCACCTGCCGGCCGACGACGAGCGGCTGCAGGTGATCGAGGCCGACGCCGGCCGCTGGGTGCAGCAGGACGCGCAAATCCAGATCGCCGATGCGCTGTGTGTCGACCTCTACGACCACGACGCTGCCGCGCCGGTGCTGGACGACGCGGCCTTTTACGCCGCCTGCTTTGCTGTGCTGGCGCCGGGCGGGGTGATGACGGTCAACCTGTTTGGCCGGGACGCCAGCTTCGCGCACAGCGCGGCGCGGGTGGCGGCGGCGTTTGGTGCCGACCAGGTCTGGCAGCTCGCGCCCACCAAGGAGGGCAATACCGTGCTGGTCGCCGCCCGCGGCGTGGTGGTGCCCGACCGCGAGACCCTGACCGCGCGGGCCGAACTGATCGAATCGCGCTTCGGCCTGCCGGCAAAGAAGTGGTTGCGCATGGTGCGGCCCTATGGTGGCGCGCCTGCTGACCCGGGCACGGCGGCCTGATCGGCCTCCGGCGGCCCGGCCGGCGCGGCCCGGGCTGCGGATGGCCTCAAAACACGGCTTCAACCAGCCAGGGGCCGCGGCTGGCCCAGCCGTCGCGCAAGGCCTTGGCCAGCGCCTCGGCCGTGTCCACCCGCACGCCGGGCACGCCCTGGCCGCGCGCCAGCGATACCCAGTCGATGGCCGGGCTGGCCAGCGACAGCATCGCAGCGGCCTTGTCGCCCTGGATGCGGGCGCCCACGCCTTGCAGCTCACCCTGCAGGATGCGGTAGGCGCGGTTGGCAAAAATCAGCACCCCGATCGGCAGTGACTCGCGCGCCATCGTCCACAGCGCCTGCACGGTGTACATCGCGCTGCCGTCGCCCTCCAGCACCAGCACCGGTCGGCCGGGCGCACCGATGGCCGCGCCCACCGCGCCCGGCAGGCCGAAGCCGATCGCGCCGCCCATCACCTGCAGCCAGTCGTGCGGCGCGGCACCGGCCATCGCGGGCGCAAAACCGCGCCCGCTGCTGACGGCCTCGTCCACCACCACCGCCTGCGCGGGCAAGGTGGCGGCCACCAGCCAGGCGATGGCCTCGGGTGTCAGCGCGCCGGTGGGCAGGGCGGCCCTTGGCACCGCGGCTGCGGTCGCGCCGCCGCCTGCGGCCAGCACGCCAGCGTGGCCACCCGCCATGCGGGTGACGCCCAACTCGTCGGCCAGGGCCTGCAGCAGCGCCGGTACGTCTTGCTGCGGCTCGGCCAGCGTCAACAGCGCGGCGCCCGGCCGCTTGAGCTGCGATGGCTTGCCCGGGTAGGCAAAAAATGCGATCGGATCGACCGCGCCGGCCAGCACGATGGCCTCGGTCTGCGCCAGCTGGGCCACGGCTGCGTCCACCGCGTAGGCCAGCCGCTCGATACGCGGGCGCCCCAGGCCGGCCGGCATGCGGGCGTTGTAGAACTCCGCCATCAGCTTGCAACCGGTCTTGGCAGCGATGGCGGCGGCGAGGTGCTGGGCCTGCTCGGCGGCCGCGCCACCGGCGCCCAACAGCAGCATCGCCTGCGGCCCCAGCCGGGTCAGCAGGCGGGCGGCCGCGACCACGGCGCCGTTGGCTGCGGCGGCCTGTGTCGGGGTGGCCGGGGCCACCGCAACGGCGTGGTCCGCCACTGCCACCCGCCCACCCGCGCCCCAGGCGGTGTCGGCCGGCAGCAGCAGGGTGGCGATGCGGCCCACCGCGCCGTCGCGTGTGGCGGCCACAGCTGCCGCACCGTCGCTGCCGACATCTGCGGCCCGGGCACTGCTGCGCACCCAGTGCGAGACGGTGCGTGCAACGCCCTCGGCGTCGCTCTTGAGCGGCGACTCGAACCGGGCGTGGCCCAGCGCATGATCGCCGACGATGTTGACGATGCCCGAGCGGGCCTTGCGGGCGTTGTGCAGGTTGGCCAGGCCGTTGCCCAGCCCGGGCCCCAGGTGCAGCAAGGTTGCGGCGGGCTTGCCGGCCATGCGGTAGTAGCCATCGGCCGCGCCGGTGGCCACGCCCTCGAACAAGGCCAGCACACAGCGCACGCCAGGGATGCGGTCCAGCGCCGCGACGAAGTGCATCTCCGAGGTGCCGGGGTTGGCAAAACACAGGCCGACGCCGCTGGCCGCCAGCGTGGCCACCAGCGATTCAGCGCCGTTGAGTTGGCCGTTGAGTGCGCCGTTGAATGCGTGGTCGTGTGCCCCGGCAATGGCGCCTGGGGGTGGGGCGTGAGCGTCAGTGGTCATGGTGGGGCTATGGCTGCAACGGTGGGGCGATCACCCTAACACCGGCGCTCCGCCGGTGTAGCCGGCACGACACCGCCACGGCCGGTTTCGACCCAGAATGCGGCCCGTCGCCACTGTTGACGGCTTCACCGGCTGCCCAGGCCGAATTAACCCAGGACAAACCATGGACAAAGCCTTTGACATCGTCGTGCACGGCGCCACCGGATTCACCGGCCGCCTGGTGGTCGAGTACCTGCTGCGGCAGTATCCGCAGGGCGGGTCGTCCGGCCTGCGCTGGGCGATGGGCGGGCGCAGCGCCGCCAAACTGGCCGCGGTGCGGGACGAAC
>JBBRZR010000517.1:0-3445 GCA_038236495.1 Burkholderiales bacterium | reverse complement strand
TTGGGGCCTGATCCGCGCCCAGGGCGCTGACGCCGCCAGTTTCCTGCAGGGCCAGCTGACGCAGGATGTGGCGTCGCTGCCCGAGGACCACGCCCGGCTGGCCGGTTTTTGCTCGGCCAAGGGCCGGTTGATGGCCAGTTTTGTGGTCTGGCGCGCCGACCGCGAGACCTTCTTCCTGGCCTGCAGTGCCGACCTGCTGGCGCCCACGCTCAAGCGCCTGTCGATGTTTGTGATGCGTGCCAAGTGCAAGCTCAGCGATGTGTCGGCCGAAATCCCGCTGCAGGGCCTGGTGGGCGCGGAGGCGATGTTGGCGGCTGGCGCCGGGGCCGCCGTAGCGTGGACCGTTTCGGCAGTGGCGGACGGGCAGTTTATCCGCCTGCCCGATGCCGAAGGTTTGCCACGCGGCCTGCTGGCGGCGCCGGCTGCGTCCGCACTGCCCGCCGCCATTTTGGCGCTGCCGCCATTGGCGTCAGACGACTGGGCCTGGCTGGAGGTGCGCAGCGGTGTGGTGCGCATCGTTGCCGCCACGGTCGAGCACTTCGTGCCGCAGATGGTCAACTTCGAGCTGGTGGGCGGCGTCAACTTTCAGAAGGGCTGTTACCCCGGGCAAGAGGTGGTGGCGCGCAGCCAGTACCGCGGCACGCTCAAGCGCCGGTTGATGGCGTTTGAGGTGGTGGCCGCGCTGGCACCGGGCCAGGAGGTGTTCCACAGCGACGATCCGGGCCAGCCGGCCGGTGAGGTGGCGTTGTCGGCGCGCCGGCCAGACGGCAGCAGCAGCGCGCTGGTCGAGGTCAAGCTGGCCACGCTGGATGCCGGCAGCCTGCACCTGGGCACCGCCGATGGACCGATGCTTTTGCGCGCCACCCTGCCCTACGCCTTCCCGGCTGACGCCGGCTGATGTCCGCCTTGGCAGCCGCAGCGGCCCGCCGGCTGTACGTGTACTACCGGGTGGAGCCGCCGGCGCTGGCTGCCACGGTGCACTCGGTGCGGGTGATGCAGGCTGGACTGACAGCCGCCCATCCCGGCCTGCGGGCTGAACTGCTGCGCCGGCCTGACCTGGACAAGGGTGAGGTGACACTGATGGAGGTGTATGCCGGCAGTGTGACCCCTGCCCTGCTGGCCGCCTTAGCGCAGGCGGCGGTGGCGCTGCCCCAGCCGCGCCACAACGAGTTGTTCGAAACCCTGGCCCAGGCCGGCCCGCCGCTTACAACGCCTTGACCATCGCCTGGTGCGGGATGCCGGCCTCGTCAAACGTTGGCCCCTGCGCCACAAAGCCCGCCCGGCTGTAAAACGCTATCGCCGACGCCTGTGCGTGCAGCAGCACCTGCAAGTCGCCACGCGCGCGGGCGGCCTGCATCAACGCGTCCAGCACCGCACGGCCGATGCGGCTGCCGCGCAGCGATGCCAATACCGCCATGCGGCCGATCCGGGACACACCCGGCGTGTGCTCCAGCAAGCGGCCGGTGGCCAGTGGCACGCCGAGGTGGTTGTAGGCCACGGCGTGCAGTGCCGCCGCATCGGCCGCATCCCATTCCATCTCGGCCGGGATCTTCTGCTCGTCGACAAACACCTGGGTGCGCAACGCAGCGGCCTCGCGGCCCAGCACGTCCCAGGTGTCCACCTGCACGTCGACCATCGGTTTGCCGGTTTCGAAGGCCATCAGCACCTCGCGCAGGTCCGGCGGCACCGGCAAGCTGGTTTGCGTCGCCGGGTTGGCAAACACATAGACCAGTTCACCTTCGACCAGCAACTCGTCACCGCGGAACACGCCGCCCGCCAGCACCATCGAGGAGTTGCCAATGCGTGCGGTCTTGATGCCCACGTCGATCAGCTCGTCGTAGCGCGCCGAGGCGTTGTACTCCAGCGTGGCCTTGCGCACGTACAGGTCGCCGCCAAACTGGTCCATCGTGGTCTGGTACGGCAGCGCCATCGCCCGCCAGTAGCCGGCCACCGCGGTGTCCAGGTACATCAGGTAGTGGCCGTTGAAGACGATTTTTTGCAGGTCCACCTCGGCCCAGCGCACACGCAGGCGTTCGAAGTGGCGGAAGTCGGCGCGGGTGGTCATGGGTGGGTCGGGCTCCAGGCTTGTTTCAAGGCGTTGGCGGCAAAGTCCAGGGCCAGCGCGGCTTCTTTCAGCACCCGGCCCATCTTGATGAAGTCATGCGTCAGGCCACGGTACAGCTCCAGTTGCACGTCCACCTGCGCGGCGCGCAGGCGGTCGGCATAGGCCAGGCCTTCGTCGACCAGTGGGTCGCATTCGGCCAGGATCACGCAGGCTGGCGCAACAAAGTCCAGGTCATCGGCTTGCAGCGGCGCAAAGCGCCAGTCGCGGCGGTGGTGGTAGTCGATGTAGTGATCAAAAAACCAGTCAATACCGGCGGTGTCCAGCAAAAAGCCGTTGCCGAACAGCTTGTGCGACACGGTGTCGGCATGGGCTGCGGTGCCGGGCGTGATCAGCAGTTGCAGCGCCAGCGGCAGGCCGATGTCCCGGTCATGCAAAGCACAGGTAGCGGCCAATGTACCGCCGGTACTGTCGCCGCCCACGGCCAGGCCGGGCCGGCAGCGGCGTGCCGTCGGCCGCGGGCAGCGTCAGGTCCCGTACCCGGGCCAGCGGCGCGCGGGGCGGCTCCAGCATCTCGGCGGCCCCTGGGTAGGCGACGCGCGCCTGAAGCGGTGTCATGGCGTGAAAGGGCACACGCCGGGCGCGGGCGATGCGGTCCAACAGGCCGGCCATCGCCGGGCTCAAGAGCTGTCTTGTCACCAACGGTTCACGCTGCACTCGAAGCTTTGAGCATACTGCCGGGCTGGCTTCCAACCCCGCAGGAGACTCCCGCCCATGGCCCGCATCCTCTACCTGACCCAGATCGAAATCGACCCCGGCGCGGTGCGCTGCCTGCCCGAGGAATGCCAGCGTGTCGGTATGCAAAAGCCGTTGATCGTCACCGACGCCGGCGTGCGTGCCGCCGGCGTGCTGGACCGGGCGCTGGCCGCGCTGGGCACCCTGCCCCACGCGGTGTTCGACGGCACACCGAGCAACCCGACCGAGGCCGCGGTGCGGGCGGCGGTAGCGGTGTACAAGGCCAACGGCTGCGACGGCCTGATCGCCGTGGGTGGCGGTTCGTCGATCGACCTGGCCAAGGGAGTGGCGATCCTGGCCACCCACCCGGGTGAGCTCAAGACCTACGCGACGATCGAAGGCGGCAGCCCCAAGATCACCGATGCGGTGGCGCCGCTGATCGCCGTGCCCACCACCGCCGGCACCGGCAGCGAGGTGGCACGCGGTGCGATCGTGATCGTCGACGATGGCCGCAAGCTGGGCTTCCACAGCTGGCATCTGATGCCCAAGGCCGCGATCCTCGACCCCGACCTGACGCTGGCACTGCCGCCTGGCCTGACAGCGGCCACCGGCATGGACGCGATCGCACACTGCCTGGAGACCTTCATG
>JBBRZR010000516.1:0-3456 GCA_038236495.1 Burkholderiales bacterium | reverse complement strand
TGTCGGGTGCTGCGCAGGCGCTGCGCCGTGTACTGGCGCTGGCGCCGCAGCGGGCCGACGCCGCGCTCAACCTGGGCATCGTGCTGCAAGACCAGGGCTTGATCGATGAGGCCTTTCAGGCCTATGGCCGCGCCTACCGGCTGCGTGAGGACACCTTCGGCCGCATCGCGCATGCGCTCGCGACACCCAGCGTCGGGCGGCTGTGGCTGGACCTGGACGCGTTGCGCACGGCCTTGCGCGCCGCCTGATTCACGCCGCGCCGCGTTTGCTGCGGAAGCCTTTGCGGTAGACGCCCGGGCCGGCCATGATCTTGGTGGCCAGGGCCTCGTAGCCTCGGACCTGCGTGGCCGACATCGGCTCGCACACCAGCGTGGGCGCCTCGCGCGGCACCGGGTAACACTGGGCTATCGGCGTGCCCCGCGGCAGCAGGCCGCTGAACGCCGGATCGAGCCAGATGGCGGGGAAGTTGATGCCGACTTCATTGAAGCGATCAGCATCGACCAGGCCGGTGACGGTGCGGAACGGCAGGTCATCGCGGTTGATCGGGTGCACCGCCATCAGCGACCAGCCCGGCTCGAGCTCGATGGTCCAGAAGCTGTTGAACTTGACCGCCGACTGCGTGCCGTGCGCCAGCGGCGAGCCCGCGATCTGCTCGGCCACATGAAAGCTCAGTGGCGCACGCGGATGACCGCTGAGCGTCAGCGCCGGCAGCGCCCAGTCCCAGCTGAAGCGGCCGCTCTCGACCCTCACATCGCAGGGCAGCAACAGCATGACGCCGTGCATCATCGCGTCGACGAAAGGCGGGCATTGTTTGACGCTGCGGATCGCTCGGCCGTGCGCCACCGAGGGCACGCGCGGTGCCATCTGGCGTAGCCAGTCGGGCAGCGCGGCCTTCGCGGGCACGGGCCGGGGCAGCAGGTCGATCAGCGCCGGGTCGCAACGGAAGGTGATGTTCATGGGTCAGCAAGATAGCAGCCTGCCGATCACGAAGATCGGCAGGCTGCAGGCTTACGTCAGCAAGGATGCAGGCTTTAGCGCACCTTGCCTGCTTTCCAGGCGTTCAGCAGCTGGTCGTAGGCCACCGTCTCGCCCTTGGGCTTCTCGTTGGCCAGCTTCTTCCACGGTGCATGCTGATCGGAGAGCCACTTGTCAGCGCTGGTCTTCGGGTTCAGCTTGGGTGCGCAGTGCGCCATGCCGGCGCGTTGCAGCCGTGCCATCACGTCGTCCATCTCGACTGCCAGGTTGTCCATCGCCTGCTGTGGCGTCTTCTCGCCGGTGACCGCCACGGCCACGTTCTTCCACCACAGCTGGGCGAGCTTCGGGTAGTCGGGGACGTTGTTGCCGGTCGGTGTCCAGGCGATGCGCGCCGGACTGCGGTAGAACTCGATCAGGCCACCGTACTTGTCGATGTTCTTGGTGAAGTAGTCGGCCCGGATGTCACTGTCGCGAATGAAGGTCAGGCCGACGATCGACTTCTTCAAAGACGTGGTCTTGGCTGTCACGAACTGCGCATACAGCCAGGCCGCAGTGGCACGGTCCGGATCGTTGGACTTCAGGAAGGTCCAGGAGCCCACGTCCTGGTAGCCGTTCTGCATGCCTTCCTTCCAGTAGGGGCCATGCGGGTTCGGCGCCATGCGCCACTTCGGCGAACCGTCGTCGTTCACCACCGGCAGACCCTTCTTGATCATGTCGGCGGTGAAGGCGGTGTACCAGAACACCTGCTGCGCGATCTGGCCCTGTGCAGGCACCGGACCGGACTCGCCGAACGTCATACCGGTGGCCTCCTTGGGGGCGTACTTCTTCATCCAGTCGATGTACTTGGTCAGAGCGTAGACGGCAGCCGGTGAATTGGTCGCACCCCCGCGCGCGACCTCGGCACCGACCGGCGTGCACTTGTCGTCGGCCACGCGGATGCCCCACTCGTCGATCGGCAGGCCATTCGGAATACCCTTGTCGGCCGCGCCGGCCATCGACAGCCACGCGTCGGTGAAGCGCCAGCCCAGCGACGGGTCCTTCTTGCCGTAGTCCATGTGCCCGTAGATCGGCTTGCCATCGATCGTCTTCACGTCGTCGGTGAAGAACTGCGCGATGTCCTCGTAGGCGCTCCAGTTCACCGGCACGCCCAGGTCGTAGCCGTATTTGGCCTTGAACTTGTCCTTCAGGTCCTTGCGTGCAAACAGGTCGGCACGGAACCAGTACAGATTCGCAAACTGCTGGTCGGGCAGCTGGTACATCTTGCCGTCAGGCGCGGTCGTGAAGCTGGTGCCGATGAAATCTTTCAGGTCCAGCCCCGGGTTGGTGTAGTCCTTCCAGGCGCCGGTCATCTGGTCGGAGATCGCCAGCGCGGTACCGTAACGGTAGTGCGTGCCGATGTGGTCGGAGTCGTTGATCCAGCCGTCGTAGATCGACTTGCCCGACTGCATCGAGGTCTGCAGCTTCTCGACCACATCGCCCTCTTGGATGATGTCGTGCTTGACCTTGATGCCGGTGATCTCCTCAAACGCCTTGGCCAGCGTCTTGGACTCGTATTCGTGCGTGGTCAGGGTCTCGGAGACGACCGAGATCTCTTTCACGCCCTTGGCCTGCAGCTTCTTGGCGGCCTCGATGAACCACTTCATCTCGGTCATCTGCTGCTCTTTGCTCAGCGTGGATGGCTGAAACTCGGTATCGATCCATTTTTTGGCCTCGGCCTCGCCGGCCCAGGCCGCCTGGCCCAGTGCCAGCGCGGCAGCTGCGATGGCCACGGTTTTCATGCGCAACAACATGTCTGTCTCCTGAAGTACTTCCCGTTGAATGGATGACGCACCGGCTGGGAAGGTGGGGCCGGCACGGGCTTGAAAACTGTTCTTGCGCTCAGCCTTTTGCCATCACAAAGCCCAGCAGCAGCATCGACGCGACAAAACTGAACCAGATCGAGGGCTCTTGCGCCAGGCCAAACCAGGCAATCATCTTTTCGCTGACCGCCACAAACGCCAAGTTGAGGTAGGCCGCACTCAGCAAGCCAATGAACAAACGATCACCGCGGGTGGTGATCAGTGGCAAAAATCCTTTGCGGGCCACCGTGGGCGACTTGATCTCCCACAGCGTCATGCCGGCCAGCATCAGCACGATGCAGGTGAAAAATACTGCCACCGGCAGCGTCCACGCCATCCACTCAAACATCACACACCTCCTTAGACCCGGCCCATCGCAAAGCCCTTGGCGATGTAGTGCCGCACAAACCAGATCACGATCGCACCCGGCACGATGGTCAACACCCCCGCCGCCGCCAGCACACCCCAGTCCATGCCCGAGGCGCTGACGGTGCGCGTCATCACTGCCACGATCGGCTTGGCATTGACGCTGGTCAGGGTGCGCGCCATCAGCAACTCGACCCAGCTGAACATGAAGCAGAAAAACGCCGCCACACCCACACCGGCCTTGATCAGCGGGATGAAGATCGTCACAAAAAAGCGC
>JBBRZR010000515.1:0-3472 GCA_038236495.1 Burkholderiales bacterium | reverse complement strand
GACATTTGATTGTCAGGGGCAAAAATTTAGGTGCATTCGCCAGAACAGCATCAGGTCGGCGCTTCAATCGCGAAGGCTTCTTGTTGGCGCAGCGCACCCAGTGCGAGCTGCAATCAGAGGCTGGCAACTCAAGCCTGTGGTTGCGGAACGCATCAATCTAGGGCTTGATGAACCGCCCCAACAGGGCCATCGTAGACCCTGTGCTGCCTGTTGATGGCGCGCCAGAAAGCTGTACCGGGTTGATCGGCAGGCGTTTGGCATGGCCGTTGACAAATTGCAGTACCTGGCTGCCAAGCGCGTGGTTTGGCGCCAGCCCACCCCAACCTAGGAGAACGACACATGCCAAGAACCAATGTGCACTACGGCTGGGTGCCTGACCTGCCCGACCAGCGCGACCATATGTTCGCCGGCCCGAGGGCTGTGATGGCGACCCTGCCGGCAAAAGTCGATCTGCGGCCGAAATGCCCACCGGTCGTTGACCAGGGCCAGCTGGGCAGTTGCACCGCGAATGCCATCGGCAACGCTCACCGCTTTGACCAACTCCGGCAAACGCCCGGCAAGTCGTTCATGCCCTCGCGCCTGTTTGTGTACTACAACGAGCGGGTGATGGAAGGCACGGTCGCCAGCGACTCCGGCGCGATGATCCGCGACGGCATCAAGAGCATTGCCCAGCTCGGCGTCTGCAACGAGACTGACTGGCCGTACAACATCGCCAAGTTCAAAGCCAAGCCCAGTGCCGCGCTGTACAAGAAGGCGCTGGCCCACCAGGCCCTGACCTATCAGCGCCTGATTCAGACCTCGGTGCAGATGAAGAGTTGCCTGGCCACGGGCTACCCCTTCGTGTTCGGCTTTACGGTCTATGAAAGCTTCGAATCGTTGACGGTGGCCAAGACCGGCGTTGTGCCCATGCCCGGTGGCAGCGAAAAGACACTGGGCGGGCATGCGGTGCTGGCGGTGGGCTACGACGACGCGACCCAGCGTTTTATCGTGATGAACTCCTGGTCCGACAAGTGGGGCATGAAGGGCTACTTCACCATCCCCTATGCCTATCTGGCCGAGGCCGGCCTGGCATCGGACTTCTGGACAGTCAGCACGGTCGAGGTCTGAACCCGGCGCCGAGCTTGGCGGTTGCGCGGCTCACCAGACCACCGCACGACTGCCCGCGGTGGTGGCCATGCCGGCGCCAACCGCAGCAACACCGACGCCACCGCACCTGATGACGTCACCAGCCGCACAATGCTGCGCATGCGCCTCATTGCTGCCAGCGACGTCACCACCGACTTCCTGGCCTTGATGTCTGCTGAGCGCCGGCCTTCCACAACCCAACGATGGGCGCCGCCGGCGCCCTGCCGATGCAAATTCTGCTGGTAGAAGACGATGAACTGCTGGCTGCGTCGATCGCCGGCGGGCTGCGCTCGCAGGGCTGGCGCGTCGATATCAGCGCGCGTGGCGAGCCGGTGATGGCCTCGGTACTGCATGACGACTACGACGTGCTGGTCCTCGATGTGGGCCTGCCGGGCATCGACGGCATCGAGGTCGTGCGCCGGCTTCGCGAGCAGGGCAGCATGCTGCCGGTGCTGATGCTGACGGCGTGCGACGGCGTGGACGACCGCGTGCGTGGCCTCGAAGCCGGCGCCGACGACTACCTGGTCAAACCCTTCGCGCCGCCCGAACTGCTGGCCCGGCTGCGCGCGCTGACCCGCCGCCACAGCTTCCGCAGCAGCCAAAACCTGGTGTTGGCGGCGCTGCAGTTCGACCGCGAAGCCCGGCGCGCCTTGGTCGACGGCCTGGCCGTGGACCTGTCGGCGCGCGAATGCATCGTGCTGCAGTACCTGTTGCTCAAGACCGGTCAGATCGTGCCGCGCGAGCAGATCGCAGCCCTGGTGCCGGGCTGGACTGCCTCGACCAGCGACAACGCGATGGAGCTGCTGATCTCGCGCTTGCGCAGCAAGGTCGAGCCAGGCGGGGTACGGCTGCGCACCGTGCGCGGGCTGGGCTACCTGCTCGAACCTGCCTGATGCCGCTTGCCGTGCCCAGCCTGCGCCGCCTGTTGCTGGGCTGGCTGCTGCTGCCCCTGGTGGCGCTGGCGCCGCTGGCGGCGTCGGGGCTGTACCTGCTGGCCTTGCGGCCCGCGCTGGATGCACTGGACCGGGCGCTGACCGACAGCGCCGTGGCGCTGTCGCACATCGTTGTCGAACAAGCCGGCGTGGCGGCGTTGCCGCTGGCCGAGCAGACGGCCAAGGCGCTGCGGGCCGACGCGGTGGACCAGAACTTCTTTGCCGTCGCCGCGCCCGACGGCCACCTGCTTGGCGGCGACCGCGCCTTGCTGCGCCTGGCACCGACCGTGGCCGCAGGGCAGTGGCGCTTCTTCGACGGCACGCTCGACGGCCAGGCGGTTCGCGTCGCTGCCTTCGGTGCCGCCTGCGGTGCGGGGTCGCCGCAGGTTTGCCCCATCCTGGTGGCCGAATCGATGGGCAAGCGGCGCGCCGCCGAGCGTGCGCTGCTGCTGGCCGCCGTGTTGACCGCTGTCGGGCTGGCCCTGGTGCTGGCGCTGCTGGCCACCTTTGCGGTGCGACGCGGCCTGCAACCGCTGCACCGGGCGGCGCTGGAAATCGAGTCGCGTTCGCTAGACCGGCTCGACCCCATCGACCCGCGCGCCGCGCCCGCCGAGGCGGCCTCCTTCGTGCGCGCGCTCAACCGCCTGTTCTCACGCCTGAGCGTCGCGGCCGAGGCGCAGCGCGCCTTTGTCGGCAACGCTGCGCATCAGCTGCGCACGCCGCTGGCCACCATCCGCTCCGACGCCGCGCAGGCGCTGACGGTGGCCGATCCCGGCGAGCGCCAGACCATTCTGCTGCGCCTCGAGGCTGCCGCCGAGCGCGGCGCCCGATT
The DNA here is from genome assembly GCA_038236495.1 of Burkholderiales bacterium. Taxonomy (GTDB): domain Bacteria; phylum Pseudomonadota; class Gammaproteobacteria; order Burkholderiales; family Burkholderiaceae_C; genus Pseudaquabacterium. The sequence continues at coordinate 583 of JBBRZR010000515.1, read as the reverse complement.
GGTGCAACAGTTGCTGACCCTGGCACGCAGCGACGAAGCCACGCTCGCCGAGACGCGGCGCCCGGTGGATTTGCGCAGCTTGGCGCAGGAGGCCGCGGGGCGGTGGCTGCAGCCCTCGCTGGAGGCCGGGCAAGACCTGGGCTTCGACCTCGCCCCGGCCGTGGTCGAGGGCCACCCGCTGCTGCTGCGCGAACTGCTGGACAACCTGGTCCACAACGCCATCGCGCATGCCGGCCGCGGTGCGCGCATCACGGTCCGCAGCGGGGTGCACCTGGGCCGCGCCTTCCTGGAAGTCGAGGACGACGGCCCCGGCCTGACCGAGGCCGATCGGGCGGCCGTGTGGCAGCGCTTCCAGCGCGGCAGCAGCCCTGGCGGGCCCGGCAGCGGCCTGGGCCTGGCCATCGTGCGCGAGATCGCGCGGCTGCACGGGGCCGAGGCGGGCCTGCTGCCCGCGCCGACCGGCCGTGGCCTGCGTGCGACAGTGCAGTTCTGAACCCGGTCGCGAACCTGTCGCCAAGCTGTCTTGCGCGGCCGCTACGTGGAAACCGAGGTGCCTTGAAGCGGCCACCTTCCTAGAGTGCAG
>JBBRZR010000514.1:0-3479 GCA_038236495.1 Burkholderiales bacterium | reverse complement strand
GTCTGTGCGCCAACGAACATCCAGTTGCGGTTCAGCGTCAACCGGTGCGGACGCTCTTGCCGGATCGATAGACCCACCAGATGGCCGCTGCGAGCGCGGCATAGTTGATCGCCAGCATCCAGGGTGTGTTCCACGCGATGCCGTCGAAGCCCCGCTCGGTGATCGGGTAGAGCACAGGGACGGCGTAGTAGTCGGCCGAATGCGTGAACACGTCAATGACGATGTGGGACCACCAGCCCAGCAGCGGGATCCACAGTGAGCGCCGAATCGCCCAAATTATCATCGTGACAGTTCCCGCCACGATAGCGCTGTGCATGATGCAGTGCAGGTGGTGCGACAGGAGTTTGACCATTGCCGGGAGCGCGGGCTCCTTACCCGGGACGGCCACGGCATAAGACAACACGACGTCCAACCCACCATTGCCGAAAGCCCACCAGGCCATGATGGGCAGCAAGTGCAAGACATCGGGCAGCTCAGCCAACCCCAGAGTTGCCGCCGCCGTGCGGGGTGGGATCGGCCAGCGGCGGCGCAGCAACGCCACGCCGACGCCAGCCCACAAGGTATGCGCGACGATGTCCATGCTTGCAGTTTGCCCGACGGAGCCCTTCGCCAGCGGCCTTCAGTTTGCCGGGTGGCCGGCCCTGACGCGCCCTGGCGCGACCTTTGTCATGGGGCGGGCTGGACGTCGTTCACAACGCAAGCTGCAGCCGCTCTTTCAGCCACGAAGCGGATTTTGTCGCCCGCTTTCAGCATGTCGAGTCGATCCGTTTCGGCGAAGTGGTCGGACTCACTACCTCCGCGCCGCGCCGCGAACCGACGCCGATCTCCGGCAGTTCAGCGATGCCGATATCCACGCGTTGCGCCGGGGCCAGCTGAAGCGCCAATACGGTTGCGATGCCGTTAGCGTGCTGCCGTCAAAGCGCTGAACCGCGCGGTCGTTTCACCTCTGACGCCTACATGGCTTTGTCCTGGGTCTGCAGCACCGCGGCCCGCATCCAACAGTAGTCCTGCCCGGCAGTAACGCGCAGGCGCGAAGGAGTTCGCAACACGCGGACGGCTCCGGCCTCAACCGCTGCAGCAACCATCGCGTGACGGTGCTGATTTGGCAGCCAAGCGTTCCACGCCGGCCTCGACGGCCACGGGCCTGTAACCCGCTCGCCTGATGGCCTCGCTGAGCGCTCCTCTGTCGGAGTTGGTCGGATCAATGATCACGTGATGCGTTGCCAGCTCGATCTGAAACTTCGCGTCCTGGTCCACACCCCTCACCGCTTTGGTAGGGGTGCTGACGCAGTGGCCACAGCTCCCGTCTCTGACTTCAAAGGTCATCATTAGGTGTTCCCGTCGGATGGCGTTGTCGACGAGCGTACTATTGACATTCCCAAGATAGGAATGTCAAGCATCAGCCTTGACTGCCCTTGCCGCGAACAGATTTTCGCCCGGCTTTGCGTTGGGCTCGCCTCCGACGATCCAAACTGCGGAGACGGAGATTGGGCCTTGGCTACAGACGAACCGACAACTCCAGCAGGGGTTTGAGTCCCGCTCCGAAGCGGGCTATCGCCGCCCGATGCCAGCGCAATTCGCCATATGGTAAATAGCGGATGCCCAGTTCCGACACCCTTGAGAACGCCGGCCGCCGGAGCTGCTGGGCTACGTCCTCCCGGCGTTCATCCGGTGCCACCAAGGGCGTTCAGCAGATGGGCGAAGACGCGCTGGTTGGCGGCGTTTTCGTCGATGTCGGGAATGCGCAGCTTCGGCTTCCACAGAAACGCGTGGTCTGCGCCCTTGAAGATCTGGCGCTGCTCGGCCACCGAGTGAACCACCGTCTCCAGAGTCGAGCCGCGGTAGAAGTTGCCGAAGGTGCCCGCCTCGATGTCACGCACCACCTGCCCGATACCTCGGCGGATGGAACGGAAGTTCTTCAGCCGCTCTTCCCACAAAAGCCAACTGTTGTAGGTCCCGTGCGGGTCGTTCTTCCAGTAGTCGATCAGCAGGGGCAGTGTGTCGTGCATCGGGCGCTCGCGGCAAGAATCGCCCATTGTCGGTGGACCCGGTGCATGCTATGGGCAGGGCACTCCCACACCGTCCTCTCGGCTCACTTGATCTCGAATCGCACCGACGCGGGCGGTTTGCCCGCCAACGTCACCAAGGCGATGACCTTGGTACCGACCTTGCTGCTGAAACTGCCCTTCGCTTCGAGCTTGCCATCGCCAGCCTGCATCAGCATGACTTCGGTCTTCTGCCCATCGGTCAGCAGTGTCAGCTTGGCCGTTGCACCTTTCGTGTCGACCTTCTTGCCATGGTCTTCGATGTACAGCGCCACCGTGTCCGCCTTGGCCACCAGCTCGTAGTTGACATCCTTGACTTCGGCGACAACGCCGCCGTATTTGGGCTTGTCATCGCCGTGAGCGAACACTGCAGTTGCTGCGCTGACAGCGAGGGTGAGGGCGAGTGCGCGAAGCAGGATTTGCAATGTCTTCATGAACGTCTCCAGGGTGAAAATAATGAAGTGATGACCGGCAATGGTCAGACAGCTCAGAAAGCTTCCTTGCCCGATTCGGCGACCAGCCGCGCGATCGGCTCGCGGCCGAACAGCCAGACCATCGCCGGGGTGAGGAAGGTGTCGAGCAGGGTCGAGCTGATCAGCCCCGAGAAGATGACCACTGCCACAGGGTTGAGGATTTCGGTGCCCGGCTGCCCGACCTCGAACAGTAGCGGCGCCAGCGCGAAGGCCGCTACCAGCGCAGTCATCAGCACCGGGGTCAAGCGCTCCAGCGAGCCGCGCACCAGCATCTCCTTGCCGAAGGTCTCGCCTTCGAAAGCGCAGAGGTTGACGTAGTGGCTGATCTTCAAGATGCCGTTGCGTGCCGAGATGCCGGCCAGCGTGATGAAGCCGATCAGCGCCGCCACCGAAAGTGGTTGCCCAGAGAGCCACAGCCCGAACACCGCGCCCACCAGTGCCAGCGGGATGTTGGCCATGATCATCAGCGCCAGCACGCTGCTGCGGTAGCGGGTGTACAGCACCATGAACACCAGCGCGGCCGACAGGATCGACAGCCACCCGATCAGCCGGCTGGCCTCTTCCTGGGCCTCGAACTGGCCACCCAATTCGATGTAGTAGCCGGCAGGCAGCTTCAGTTCGGCCACCACCTTGCGCATGTCGGCCACCACGTCCGACAGTGGCCGCTGCGACGTGTTCGCCGACAGCACAATGCGCCGCTTGCCGTTGTCGCGGCTGATCTGGTTCGGGCCGTCGGATTCTTCGATGTTGGCCAGCTTCGACAGTGGCACGCGGCCGGTCGGTGTGTTGACCAGCATGTTGCTCAAGCCCTCGAGCGAGCGCGCCCGCTCGGGTAGCCGCAGCAGCAGGTCGAAGCGCCGGTTGCCTTCGATCACCTGCGTGATGCGTTCGCCATCCACCAGCATCTGCAACTCGGTCAGCAGCTTCGAGGGCGCGAGGCCGTAATTCTCTGCCGCCGAGT
>JBBRZR010000513.1:0-3493 GCA_038236495.1 Burkholderiales bacterium | reverse complement strand
GTCGGGCAAGAGTGGGTGGGGTCCGGCTGCTCGCGGCCACCCGCCTGCAGGCGGGTGGCAAAGCCGCTGCAAAACACACGTTCGCGGGGGGCCGGGCGCGCGTGCCGGTCACCACGCCGGCCAGGGTTTGTGGTCGAATGGATCGAACTTTGTTGCCCGTGCCATGACGCCAAATTCACGCCCCGAGACGCCACCTGCCGACACCGATGCAGTGGCCCGACAACGCCACCGTCGTTGGGCCTTGCTGGCGGCTGCCGGTGCTGCCGTGGGGGTCGGCGCGATGCTGGGCCACGGCCTGGGCCAGACGCTGGCCGCTGCACTGCCGCAAGCCTGGCAGGCCGCCTCGGGCGCATTGCTGGGTGCGGCGGTGGCCGCGCTGCTGGTGCCGGTGGGTGGCTGGGTGGCTCTGCGCATCGTCGCACCCAGCCAGCCGCGACGCACTGCGCTGGCGCCTGTGACGACACTCAAACCCGTCAAGGTCAGCAAGCTGGCCGCCAGGGCCGATGCCGGCGCCACCACCGTGCCCGCCGACGCCCAGGCGCCGGCGCGCGACGCACTGACCGGCGCCTACACGCAGCTGCACTTCGTGGCCGCCGCCGACCGCGAGTGGTCACGCATCCGCCGCCACGGCGAGGACGCGGCGCTGCTGATGGTCGATGTCGATAACTTCAAGCGCCTCAACGAAGAGCACACCGCCCCCTGTGGCGACGCGATGCTGGTCGAGATCACCCGGCTGGCCTCGGCCACCTTGCGGCCTTACGACCTGCTGGCCCGTTTTGGCGGCGGCGTGCTGGTGGTCTACCTGCCGCACACCGACCTGCTGGGCGCGCTGGACGTGGCCGAGCGCATCCGCGAGCGGGTGGCCGGGCTGGGCCTGGCCTGGCAGGGCAAGCGGGTCAAGGCGACGGTCAGCGTGGGTGTGGCGGGTATCGGCAGCGGCCATAGCGGGCTGGATGCGGTGATTGCAGACGCCGGTGCTGCGCTGCGCGAGGCCAAGGCTGCCGGACGCAACTGCGTACGTGCCGCGCCCATCCCGCCCAAGCGCAACCCCGAGGCGGCCCGCTCGGCAGGCTTCTGAATCCGGTTTGCCCTCAGGCGCCCAGCTTCAACGGCTGGGCACGGCCGGTCATCTCCAGGTAGCCCAGGCCGACGCGGGCGCCTCGCCCGTCCAGCAATTCGGCCAGGCCCTCCCAGTACACCGTGCCGGTGGACGCGCGGCTGTCCAGCTCCTGCGCATCCAGCAGCGCCCGCAGCCCGAAGCGGCCGGCGGGTGTGTCGATTTGCCACTGCACCGGGTAGCGGCCACCGGTGGCCGGACTGGTCCAGCTGCGCTGCGGCGTGAACTGCACCGCATCGGCCGCAAACGCTTGCGCTGGCCCGCCCGCGGCCCGGTGGCTGCCGCCGGCCCACAGCACGCTGCCGTCGGCCCGCCGCAGCACAAAAGCGGTCAGCGCGCTGCCGTCCGCCAGGTTGATGCCGATCCAGTCCCAGCCCACCGCGCCCGGCGCCAGCAGGTCGTCGCTCCATTCATGGTCCAGCCAGCCGCGGCCGGGCAAGGCCAGGCGCTGGCCGCCCAGCGTCAGCGTGGCCTGCACCGCCAGCTGTGGCTGCGAGTAGTAGTGGCTGGCCTGGTTGGGCAGCGGCCCCTTGCGTGAAAAACCGGCGTCGCCTTGCAGCAGCACGGGCTGGCTCGGCTGCAGCTGCAATGCCAGCGTGAAGCCGGCCTCGGGCGCGGCCAGCAGCGCCTGGTACTGGCCGCTGGCAGCGTCGCGCTGCAAGGCCCAGCGGCCGATGGCCAGCCCGGTGTCGCCGCGGCTGGCGTGGGCATCGGGCAGTTGCTCGTCGCCCGACCAGCGGCTGATGCGCTGGGCGTGCAGATGGCGGCCGCCGGCCACGTCGGCCACGGCCGCGTGCGCGAACAGCAGTTGGCGCGGTGCAAAGCGGCCCGGCAGGGTGTCAGCCAGGCCGGTGCGGCTGCGGAAGAAGGTCAGCTGGAAGCCCCAGAGGGCGTTGCCTGTCGCCGTCGCTGAGGCTGTGGTTGCGTCTGCGCGCGGTGCCTGCAGCCAGCCGGTGGCGTACCACCACTCGATGCGGGCGCCGTTGTGGGCGCCGTGGTCACGCGGAAACACCAGCCGGCGATCGGCCGCAACGCGGTCGTCATCGGGCGTGGCCGGCCCGGCAGGCGCGGGCCCCGATAGCGCTGCGCCGCCCAGCCCGACGGAGGCGGCCCACAGGGCGCGCCGGCGCAGCGGGCTCACCAGTCCTCCTTGACGGCCAGCACCGCCGACCGGCCCGCGGCGCGGCGCGCGCTCCACAGCGCGGTGGCGATGCCGGCGGCCAGCACCGCGCCGGCCAGCGCCACCAGCCTGGGCACGGGCAGCAGCAGCGGCATGGTCCAGTGGAAGCTTTGCGGGTTGACCACGTGCACCAGCACCACCGCCATCGCCACGCCCAGCGCCAGGCCGATCAGGCTGCCGGCCAGCAGCCAGGCGGCGGCCTCGGCGCCGACCAACGCGATCACCTGCCGGCGCGTCAGCCCGAGGTGGGCCAGCAGGCCAAACTCCTTGCGCCGCGCCATCACCTGGGCCGACAGGCTGGCCGCCACGCCGACCAGGCCCACCGCGATCGCCACCGCCTGCAAGTAGAAGGTGACGGCAAAGCTGCGGTCGAAGATGCGCAGCGACAGCACGCGCAGCGACGCGGTGCTGGACGTCTCCAGCGGCAGGTCGGGGCCGGCGGTGCGGCGCAGCGCAGCTTCGACTTCGGCGGGTGCGGCGCCGGGTTTGAGCCACAGCGCCAGGTCGTTGACGCGGACGTCCCCCGTCAAGCGCCGGTAGTCGGCCGCGTCGATGGCGATGGCGCCGAACTGCCGTGCGTAGTCGCGCCAGATGCCGCGCACGCGGGCGCTCACGCCCGGGGCGGCGCGTGCGGTGCGTGCAGTGCTGTCGTCGGGTGTGTCCGCTGTGGGAGCGTCCGCCACGCCGGCGACCTGCACCCGAACCAAGGGCAAGCGGATCATGTCGCCCACCTGCCAGCCGTAGATGGCCGCTGCCGGCTCGCTGATGAACACGCCCAACTCCTCGGCCTGGCCAGGCCCGCGCGGGCTGGCCGGCCGCACCGCGCCCAGCATCGGCAGCGTGGCGGCGGGGTCAGCCCCCAGCGTCCGGGTCAGCAGCACGACGGCCGGCTGCTGCGGCCGCAACTGCAGCGGCACCTGGCGCGATGTGCTGACCCGGTCCACGCCGGGCAGCTGGGTGACCGCCTCGACAAAGCCCGGCGGCAGAAAAGCCTGGTCGGCGGCCGCCGCGTTGGGGGTGCTGCGGGCGTACAGGTCGGCCGGCAGCGCGCTGTCCAGCCAGTCGATCACCGCACCGCGGAAACTGGCCACCATCACCGTGATCGCCACCGACAGGGCCAGGCTGGCCACCACACCGGACACCGTGGCGCTGGCGGTCTGGCGCGCAAAGCGGGCACGCCGCAGGGCCAGCAGCGT
>JBBRZR010000512.1:0-3506 GCA_038236495.1 Burkholderiales bacterium | reverse complement strand
TTTTTCTCGCGTGTGCTGCGCCGGCGCCCCTGGGTGCGCATGAAGATCGCCGCCTCGTTGGACGGGCGCACCGCACTGACCGACGGCAGCAGCCAGTGGATCACCGGCGAGGCTGCGCGTGCCGATGGCCAGTTATGGCGCCGACGCGCTGGCGCGATCCTGACCGGCATAGGCACCGTGCGCGACGACGACCCGCGGCTGGATGTGCGCGTGGGGCCGTTGGCGCACCAGCCGATGCGCGTGGTAGTGGATTCGGGTTTCAACACGCCGCCGTCGGCCCGCCTGTTGCATTTGCCCGGGCGCGTTCTGGTGGTGGGTACCCAGCCGGTCACCAGTCGCATTGCGGCGCTGCAGGCCGCTGACGCTGAGGTGTGGCTACTGCCACCGCACGCCGGCCGCGTCGATCTGCCGAACCTGCTCGACAGGCTGGCAATCGAAGGCGTCAATGAATTGCATGTCGAAGCTGGCGCCACCCTCAACGCGGCGTTGCTTCAATCGGACTGTGTCGATGAGTTACTCGTCTACCTCGCACCCAAGCTACTGGGGCCGGGCCGGGACATGGCGGCGCTGCCGGCGCTGACCCAGCTGTCGCAGGCCTTGGATTGGCAGTTCAAGGATATGGAACGCATAGGCAGCGATATTCGGCTGAAGCTGCGCCGCGCTGGTGCAGATATGTTTTCGGGCTGAGCGCTTTTGATTGAGCACTTGTGACTGAGCACTTTTGGCCGAACGTTTTTTTGGCCAAACCTCAAGGCCAACAAAAAACCCTCTGAACTTTCATTCAGAGGGTTTATGCTTTTTTTAATTCTATGGCGGAGTGGACGGGACTCGAACCCGCGACCCCCGGCGTGACAGGCCGGTATTCTAACCAACTGAACTACCACTCCGCAACAATTAGAAGTATAGCATGGTCTTTCAGCCGGCTGCAAGTCGGGCTAGGCCGCTGCTGTAAGAAAGCGGTCGGACCTGCCGGATCGCTGTCAGCAGCGTCTGGCGCCGCGAGAATCCCGCGATGCATGCAGCTGTATTGATGACGCTGGCAACAGCCTTGTTCGCCACGATGGGTGTCACCGTGAAACTGGCTTCAGCCGCCTACGGCACCGGCGAGATCGTGTTCTACCGCGGCCTGATCGGCGCCCTGCTGATGACCGGATGGGCGCGGTGGCAGGGCTGCAGCCTGCGCACCGAGGTGCCGGCCATGCACTTCTGGCGCAGCGCCACCGGCGTGTTTGCGCTGCTGCTGTGGTTCCACGCCATCAGCGTCCTGCCCTTGGCCACCGCGATCACGCTGAACTACCTGTCGTCGGTGTGGATGGCGCTGTTTTTGCTGGGTGGCGCGGTTCTTTTGGGCGCCCAGCGGCTGGATGGCCGGCTGGTGGTCACGGTGATGCTGGGTTTTGTCGGCGTGGTGCTGGTGCTGCAGCCCAGCTTGGCGCCGCAACAACTGTGGGGCGGCTTGACCGGCCTGCTGTCGGGCATGCTGGCGGCACTGGCCTACTTGCAGGTGACTGCGCTGGGCCGCGTCGGTGAGCCTGAAACCCGCATCGTTTTCTACTTCTCCTTGTGCAGCCTGGTGGCTGGCCTGACGGTTGCACTGCTGGCGACGGGCGGCCTGCACCGGCTCACCGCTTCAGGATCGGGCCTGTTGCTGGCCACCGGCTTGCTGGCCACCACCGCCCAGTTGCTGATGACACGGGCCTACGCCATCGGTCGAACGCTGACCAACGCCAGCCTGCAGTACCTGGGTATCGTTTACTCGTTCGGCTATGGCGTCTGGTTGTTTGACGACCCCGTCAGCCCGGCGGCGCTGGCCGGCATGGCGTTGATCATCGGCGCCGGTTTGGCCGCCACCTTGCTGCGCCACCGCAGCGCGCCGCACACTGACAGCGTGGCGCCGGACGCCTGACCGCCCCCTCGGCGCTTGACGCCACCCTTGATGCATCTCAAGACATCCAGTCGGCAACAGCGCAAACTGTCGGTGGGCCTGGCTTGGTGTTTCGGCCAGGCCAATCCCCACCGCACAGGAGCAAACCATGTACAAACGCATTCTGGTCCCCACCGATGGCTCGGACATCACGGCCAAGGCAGTCGCCACGGCGGTCTCGCTGGCCAAGCTGTCGGGCGCGTCGATCAGCACCTTGTGTGTCAAAGAGCCCTTCCCGTACAGCGCGATATCGGAGATGCAGCCGGTGCCGCCGCAAGAGTTCTATGACGCCCAGGAGCGTATCGCTGCCGACCGGGTCAAGACCGTGCTGGACGCCGCTGCCGCCGCCGGCGTGCCCTGTGAAGGCGCCACGGTCGAGGCGTTGCACCCTTGGGAAGCAATTCTCGACATGGCCAAGCAAAAGGGCTGCGATCTGGTGGTGATGGCCTCGCATGGCCGGCGCGGCATGGCGGCCCTGCTGATCGGCAGCGAAACCAGCCGGGTGCTGACCCACAGCCCCTTGCCGGTGCTGGTGGTCAAGTAAGCCGTTTGGCGGTTGACGGTCCGCGGGACTGCAGCGGCCGCTCAATGGGTGTGCAGCAAGCCCTTGACCGCTGTCACCAGCACCAGGCCGGCGCCGATCCAGCCCAGTTGCGCCAGGGTGGCGCGCAGCGGCAGGCGCTGCTGCAACTGCGGCAGCAGGTCGGCCACGGCCACGTAGACAAAGCTGCTGGACGCAGCGACCAGCAGGTACGGGAACAAGCCCTCCCAAGGGCCCACGACGAAGTAGCCCAACACGCCGCCGACCACCGACGCCAGGCCTGAAATCGCGTTGTAGAGCAGCGCCTTGCTGCGGCTAAAACCCGCGTTGAGCAGCACGATGTAGTCGCCCACCTCCTGCGGAATCTCGTGCGCGATGATCGCCAGCGACGTCACCAGCCCGAGCTGGGTGTCGGCCAAAAACGCCGCCGCGATGATGATGCCGTCGCAGAAGTTGTGGATGCTGTCACCCACCAGCACGCTCCAGCCGCCTCGCCCGGCCTGGACGGCATCGAAGTCGTGGTGGTGGTGGTGGCCGTCACCCTCGTGGTGGTGGCCGTGCCGGTAGAGCTCGCCCTTCTCCAGCAGGAAGAAAAACAGCAGTCCGCCCAGCAGGGTCATGAACAAACGGTGCGGGTCGACCTTGCTCTCGAAGGCCTCGGGCAGCACATGCAGCAGCGCCGTGCCCAGCAACACGCCCACCGACAAGCTGACCAGGTGGCGCACGATGCGGCCCAGCAAGGCGATCGTCAGCGACGCCGCGATCAGCACCGACAGCACACCGCCGGCCAGCGTGGACAGCACGATGTAGAACAGGGTCATCAGGGCGGCAAATATCCAAAAAGCAAACGCGCCCAGGGAGCAGGTTCGCGGGTTGGCGCGCAGGTTGGCACGCCGGCAGCAAGTCTCAGGCTACACCCTGCGACTTGAACCAGGCCAGGCAACGCTGCCAACCGTCGTCGGCGGCGTCCTTGCGGTAACTGGGCCGATAGTCGGCATGGAAGGCATGCGGCGCGTCAGGGTAGACCACGAACTGGCTCTT
>JBBRZR010000511.1:0-3507 GCA_038236495.1 Burkholderiales bacterium | reverse complement strand
GGCGGCGATGAAAACGTTCTACGACGTGCGCAACCTGCCCGGCCTGAAGAAAAAGCCCAGCACCAGCGAGTTGCTGGACTGGCTCAAGCTGCTGGTGGCCGAGGACATTCCGCTCGAAGCGCTGCAAAGCCAGGACAACAAAGTGGCCGTGCCGCCGCTGGTGGGCGCACTGCTCAAGAACGAGCAGGACGTGACGCTGTTCGAAAAACTCGTCTTCATGCAGCGCCACAACCGCTGAGCCCATGGCCACCGATCTGCGGCAGGCACTGGCCGAAGGCGTGGCTGACGCGATCGGCTTTGTGGGCGGCGCGCTGATCGGTTGGCAAGCGGGCAAGGCACTGGGCTACGACGTGCTGGCCAGCGGCAGCACCGAGGCCCGCAACGCCCTGGGCTGGATCCTGCTGCTGGCGGGCTGCGGTGCGGGCAAATGGGCATCGCTTCACTGGCGAGCCCTGCAGGCTGCCAAGCGCGGCGGCAGCGCCAACGTCGCCCCCAAAAAGTAACCGGAGTCAAGCCGTGGCCCTGCCCCGCATCACCGCACCCGTCACGCTGCAGGGCCAACATGTTCGGCTGGAGCCGCTGCGCCCCGAGCACGCCCCGGCGCTGGTCGAGGCAGCCAAGGACGGCGAGCTGTGGCAGCTCTGGTACACCGCGATCCCTGCGCCCGACCGGGTGGCCGCCGAAATCGAGCGTCGGATCGCTTTGCTGGCCGCCGGCAGCATGCTGCCCTGGGCGGTGCTGGACGCCCGCGGCAAGCCGGTGGGCATGACCACTTACATGAACATCGACCACGCCCACCAGCGGGTCGAGATCGGCTCGACCTGGTACGCCCGCAGCGTGCAGCGCACACCCCTCAACACCGAGGCGAAACGCCTGCTGCTGGCGCACGCCTTCGAGGCGCTGGACTGCATCGCGGTGGAGTTCCGCACCCACCGATTCAACCAGCAAAGCCGGCGCGCGATCGAGCGCCTGGGGGCGCAGTTCGACGGCATGCTGCGCAACCACCAGCGCGCCGCCAACGGCACGCTGCGCGACACCGCCGTCTACAGCATCACCGCCGACGAGTGGCCGACGGTGCGTGCGCACCTGGATTTTCAGCTGGCACGCCCGGCTTGACCGGGCCGGCGCCCCACCGCCGGTTGCCGTCAAAACCCCTTCAGCCCCACCCGCCCAGGAGCCCCCATGGCCCGCAAAAAGCCGATCACTGTTGAAACCCTGTGGCAGCTGGACCGCATGGGACCGCCCAGCCTGTCCCCCGATGGCGCGCAGGCGGTGTGCTCGGTCGCCAGCTCGGACATGGACGAGAACAAGAGCAGCAGCGCGCTCTGGCTGCTGTCCACGCTGGGCGGTGCACCGCGGCGCCTGACGCAGTGCGGCGAGAAGGACGGCCAACCGGCGTTTTCGCCCGCCGGCAATTTGATCGGCTTTGTCGCCAAGCGTGAACAAGCCGGCCACAAGGACGAGACGCCGCAGTTCTACGTCATCCCGCCCGACGGCGGCGAGGCGCGCCGGGTGGGCGAGGTGGCCACTGGCGTGGACGCCTTCCGCTGGTGCCCGGACGGCCAGCACATCGTGTTTGTGTCCTGGGTCTGGCCGGGCCTGAAAGGCGCCAAGGCCCAGGCCGCTGCGCTCAAGGACTTCAAAGCCCGCAAGGACACCGGCTACGCCACCAGTGACGCGTTCTACCGCTACTGGGACCACCTGATCCCGGCCGGCCGGGTGGCCCATTTGCACCGGATGAACATCACCACCGGCAAGGTGCGTGACCTGTTCGAGGGCACAGACTTTGAGTTGCAGCGCGCCGACCCCGACGCCAACTGTTTCGACATCTCGCCCGACGGCCAACGCGTGGTGTTTGCCTACGACCCCGCGCCTGAAAAACGCAGTGACGGCCGCTTTGCGCTGGCCGAACTCGACCTCAAGCGCAAGCGTTTCGAAACACTCGCGCAGGACGTGGGCTGGGACTTCAACAACCCGAGATACCGGCCTGACGGCCAGCAGATCGCCTTCATCGCCAGCCACCAGGCCCAGCGCCACACCATGCCGGGCCACCTGGCGCTGGTCACGCCCGGCGAGCCGGTCGAGGTGGTCAGTGCCGAGTGGGACCACGAGGTGCAGGCGCCGCTGCTCTGGGAGGCCGACGGCAGCGCGGTGCTGCTGGGCGCCGAGCAGCAGGGCCAGCGTCACGTCTGGCGCTTCGACTTGGCCGACCGGCGCGCTGAAGTGCTGGTGCGCGGCGGCTGGGTGCAGGCCTTCGACAAGACCGCCGGCACCTTGGTGACACTGGCCGACGCGGCCGACCACCCGGCGCGCCTGGCGGCCCACCTGCCCGGCGCAGCGCCGTGCCGCATCGAGTCGTTCAACGACAAGTTGATGGGCAGCGTCAGCCTGGGCCGGCACGAGGCCATCACCGTCACCGGCGCGTTGGGGGATGCGGTGCAGGTCTGGCTGTTTTACCCGCCGGGCTTCGATACCGGCAAAAAGTACCCGCTGCTGCAGGTAATCCACGGCGGCCCGCACACCGCCGTGGGCGACAACTGGCACTACCGCTGGAACAACGCGCTGTTTGCAGCCCAGGGCAACGTGGTGGCGGTGGTCAATTACCACGGCTCGTCCAGCTTCGGCTACGCCTTTCTCGACAGCATCACCCACCGCTGGGGCGAGCTGGAGCTGCAGGACATCGAGGCTGCCACCACCGAGATGCTCAAGCGGCCCTACATCGACCCGACCCGGGTCTATGCCACCGGCGGCAGCTATGGCGGCTTCATGGTGGCGTGGATGAATGGCCACATTCCCGGTGGGCCAGCAGGACGTTATGCAGCCTATGTCTGCCACGCCGGCTGCTTCGACTGGACGGCGATGTTTGCCGACGACGCCTGGGCCTGGCATGCCAAGGAGCTGGGCGGCTGGTACTGGGACGACATGGCGCGGGTCCATGCGCAAAGCCCGCATGCCTTCGCGGCGCAGATGACCACGCCCACGCTGGTGATCCACGGCGCGCTGGACTACCGGGTGCCCGATGCCCAAGGCCTGGCGTACTACAACACGCTCAAGGCCCGCGGCGTGGACGCACGGCTGCTGTGGTTTCCGGATGAAAACCACTGGGTGCTGAAGCCCCACAACAGCCTGGTCTGGTACGCGGAGTTTTTTGGCTGGCTGGACAAACACGGCGGCAAGCCAGGGGCGGCCATATCCGGCGGCAGCACCAAAGGCAAAAAGGGCCGCTGATCACGCGGCTTGCACGACCTCCAGCGTGGGTCCGTGCGCACGCCGGGCCTGGTCGCGGCCTTCGTGCTTGGCCAAGTACAGCGCGGCGTCGGCACGCCGCAGCAGATCAGCGATGCTGTCGCGCTGGCCTTGCCATTCAGCCACCCCCACGCTGGCCGTCAGCGTCAGCCGGCCGGCCTCGCTGGCCAGCGGCAGGCTGCGCACCCGGCCGCACAGGCGCTCGGCCAGTGCCAGCGCGTCGGCGCCGGAGGTGCCTGGCAGCAAGGCCAGAAACTCCTC
>JBBRZR010000510.1:0-3531 GCA_038236495.1 Burkholderiales bacterium | reverse complement strand
GCCAGGTGGCGCTGTTCAAGTCAAGACCGTTTAAATGTCCCCTTCGTCTAGAGGCCTAGGACACCACCCTTTCACGGTGATTACAGGGGTTCGAATCCCCTAGGGGACGCCAAGTCAAGCAACGCCCGCAGTGCGCAAGCACTGCGGGCGTTTTGCTTTGCTGCTTTGCTGCTTTGCTGCTTTGCTGCTTTGTTATTTTGAATGTGGCCGGCCCGTGGCGACCCGCCCCAGCTCACATCAGCGCTACCCCCTTGATCTGGGCAAACAGCGCATCACCTGGCTGCAGCGCCAGGGCGTCGCAACTGCGGCGGGTGACGCGGGCCAGCAACCGCACACCCTCGGCGCGGGCCGTGCCGCCCCAGCCTGGCGGGCCCACCACCAGCCGCAGCAGCGCGGTGCTTCGGTCGGCCACGAGCGACTCCAGCGACACCGGCAGCACATTGACGACACTGGTTTCCACGGGCTGCCGTCGCGTCACGCTGACGTCGCGTGCCAGCACCCGGGCGCGCACCGCCTGGCCAGGTCGGGCAGCCGTCTCGCCCACCCACAGCGCGCCACCGGCAAACACCACGCGCGACAGACCGTAGGTGCTGTCGTGCTCGGCCACGGTGGCCTCGATCACCACGCCGGCGTCGTCCTGGTGTGCCAGTGGCAGGTCGGGCCGGGCCAGCAGTTCAACCAACGGGCCAGCCGCCAGCACACCGCCGGCGTCCAGCAGCACCAGGTGGTCGGCCAGACGCGCCACCTCGGCCATGGCATGGGTGACGTAGACGATGGGCAGCGCCAGCTGGCGGTGCAGGCGCTCCAGGTAGGGCAGGATTTCGGCCTTGCGTTGGGAGTCCAGTGCGGCCAGCGGCTCGTCCATCAGCAGCAGGCGCGGCGCGGTGGCCAGCGCCCGGGCAATGGCCACGCGCTGGCGCTCGCCACCCGACAGGGTGGCTGTCCTGCGCTGCAGCAGCGGCCCGATGCCCAGCAGATCGACGACGGCGTCCGGAGAAAATGCCGCTGTGTCGATCGCTGTGCCCGCACCGGGCGCCCTGTCGAAGCGCTGGGCCTCAGCGCTGCGGCGCCGGCCGTAGGCCAGGTTGGCGGCCACGTCCAGGTGCGGAAACAGGGCCGCCTCCTGGATCACATAGCCCAGCGGGCGCTGGTGGGTGGGCAGCCAGCGCCGGGTGGCGTCGTCCTGCCAGATGTCAGTGCCCAACGCCACCCGGCCGCTGGCGCGCTCCAGGCCGGCGATGGCACGCAACAGCGTGGTTTTGCCGCAACCCGACGGGCCAAACAGCGCGGTGACGCCACGCTCGGGCAGCTGCAGTGCCACGTCCAGCGTGAAGTCGCGGCGGGCCAGCTGCAGCCGGGCTTCGATCATGGCGTTGGCCCGGCCGCGTCGCGCCGGGGCCGGTTGACGACATAGAGCGTCACCAGCACCAACAGCGCAAAAGCCACCATGGCGGCGGACAGGCGGTGCGCGTCGGCGTATTCCGTGGCTTCGACATGTTCGTAAATCGCCACCGACAGCACCCGGGTGGCACCCGGAATGTTGCCGCCGATCATCAGCACCACGCCGAACTCGCCCACGGTGTGGGCAAAACCCAGCACGCTGGCGGTGATCAGCCCCGGCCGGGCCAGTGGCAGCGCGACGCTGAAAAACCGGTCCAGCGGCCCGGCGCGCAACGTGGCAGCAGCCTCCAGCGTGCGCTCGGGGATGGCCTCGAAGGCCTGCTGCAGCGGCTGCACCACAAACGGCATCGAGTACAGCACCGAGCCCACGACCAGGCCTGAAAAAGTGAACGGCAACCGTCCCAGCCCCAGCCACCCGGTGAACTGCCCCACCGGGCCGTGGGGGCCCATGGCCAGCAGCAGGTAAAAGCCCAGCACCGAGGGCGGTAGCACGATCGGCATGGCCACCAGCGCCGACCACAGCGGCTTGAGCGCTGACCGGCTGCGCGCCAGCCACCAGGCCAGCGGCGTGCCGACGACCAGCAACAGCAGCGTCGTGACGGCGGCCAGCTCGGCCGTGAGAAGGATGGCGGTCCAGTCGGCAGCGGTCATTCAGACGTCGATCGCAGCGCTGGTGTGCCGCGGCAGGCGGTCACAGACCGTAGCCCCAGGCCTGGATCACGGCCTTGGCGGGTGCGCTCTTCAGGTAGGCCAGCAGCGCGGCGGCGGCAGGCTTTTTTTCGCCAGCCTTGAGCAGCACGGCGTCCTGTCGGATCTCGCCATGCAGCGAAGCCGGCACCCGCCAGAAGGAGCCCACCACCGCCTTGCCCGGCGATAAGGTCGGACCAGCGCCAATCACCTGTGACAACGCGACAAATCCCAGCTCGGCGTTGCCGGTGGACACGAACTGGTAGGCCTGGGCGATGCTCTCGCCGGTGACCAGCTTGGGTGTCACCAACGCCGTCAGGCCCCTGGCCTTGAGCACGTCCATGGCCGCCTGGCCGTAGGGCGCGAGCTTGGGATTGGCGATGGCCAGCTTGTTGAACCTGCCAGCCGCCAGCACTGCGCCTTGATCGTCTACAAAGCCCGGTGTTGCGCTCCACAGCACCAGCACGCCGATGGCATAGGTGAAATTGCTGCCGGGCACGGCCAGCCCATCGGCGATCAGTTTTTTGGGCGTCTCGTCGTCGGCGGCGATCAGCACCTCGAAGGGCGCCCCGGCAACGATCTGGCTGTAGAACTTGCCGGTGGCGCCGGTGATGAGGGTCAGCCGGTGGCCGGTGGCAGCCTGGAAGCCTTCGGCAATCCTGGCCATAGTGCCGGCAAAGTTGGCGGCTACTGCCACCTGCACCTCGTCGGCCTGCACGGCCAGCGGCAGGGCCAGGCCGGCAGCGGCGGCCAGCGTGCGCAGGGGCCGGGTCCAACGGTGGGCGTTTGTCATGGGTCGGTCGGGCGGGTTGCGGTGCACACGCCTATTTTGGTGGATACGCCGCAGCGCACGGCCAGCGGCCCTGAGCGGCCCTTGGTAACCGTAAGCAGCCGCTGCAACCGCGCCCGCCCGTTGCGTGCCTTGTCAGGCAAAGCCCAGCAAGCGCTTGGCGTTTTCCTTCAGGATCAGCGGCTTGACCTTGTCCTTGAAGCCGGCCTCGTCGAAGTCCTTCATCCAGCGCTCGGGTGTGATCAGCGGGTAGTCGCTGCCAAACAGCATGCGGTCTTTCAGCAAGGTGTTGGCGTACTGCACCAACTGGGCCGGAAAGTACTTGGGGCTCCAGCCCGACAGGTCGATCCAGACATTGGGCTTGTGCAGCGCCAGGCTCAGCGCCTCGTCCTGCCAGGGCCAGCTCGGGTGGGCGATGACGATCTGGATGTCCGGGAAGTCGATCGCCACGTCTTCAAGCAGCATCGGATTGCTGTTTTGCAGCCGCAATCCGCCCCCGCAGCGCATGCCCGAGCCGATGCCCGAATGCCCGCTGTGGAAGATTGCCGGCAGCTTGTACTCGGCAATCACCTCGTAGAGCGGCCAGGCCATGCGGTCGTAGGGCAAAAAGCCCTGCACCGTCGGGTGGAACTTGAAGCCCTTGACGCCGTGCT
>JBBRZR010000509.1:0-3534 GCA_038236495.1 Burkholderiales bacterium | reverse complement strand
CTCCATGCCGGCCGGTTGGCCGGCATTTCCCCCTTTATTTCACTGCACCGGTCACCCAACGCCCTTGGCCGCCGCCACCGTTGCCGCGTGCGTTGGCTGGAAAACTCAGCAGACACCACTGGCGGCGTAGCGCCGTGTCGGGCTGGCGTGTCGCGCGCAGGTAAAGAAGGGAGGGCCGGTGGTTTTCCGGCCCGGAATGACACGGAGCGGGGCACGCCAGCCCGGCGCGGCGCGGTCGCACAGCACCCACGAACGGCAGGTTTCACGCGCACCAACGAAAGACGGGTCAGAGCCGCTTGCTGCTCGGGCCCGGCGTCAAACCCCGTAGCGCGCCTCCTGAAAGTCCAGCTCGCGCACGATCCGGCGCAGCGCCAGTTCGTCCAGCCCGTGCAGCCGGCCATAGCGTTGCGCCTCGGCGCGCTCGGCGCGCAGCCCCAGCAGCCCCAGCTCGCGCTCGATGGCCTGCTCTTCCAGTCGCAGGACCGGGCCGGTCGCGGTGTTGCGGGCGATGCGTTGCTCGTACAGCGCCAGCAGCAGAGCCTCGACCTCGGCGTAACGCGGGTCGGCTGCCGAGCCGCGGCGGCGCCGGCGGCGGGCCTGTTCCAACGCCTTCATCGCCGCCACGGCCGAGGCACGGCGGGTGGCGTGCTCGATCTGGCCGCGCCCCGGCGCCGCAGGCCAGGTCAGCCCCCGCAGCACCGGCGGTAGCAGTACCGTCGCCACCCCCAGCGACAGCACGATCACGCCCGCCGCCAGCAAGATCGCCAGATCCCGCGCCGGAAAGGCGTTGCCACCCGGCATCACCAACGGCAGCGTCAGCACACCGGCCAACGTGACGGCGCCGCGCACGCCGGCCAGCGACGCCACCAGCACCACCCGCCAACCCCGCAAAGGCGTGTCGTCGCCACGCCGTCGTGCGGCCACCGCCCCGAGCCAGAACGACAGCCCCACCCACGCAAACCGCAGCGCGCCCAGCACCAGCACGATCAAGCCGGCAGCGCCGGCCAGCCACCACGGGTCGCTGTGGCCGGTGATCAGCACCGTGGTGGGCGTGGCCGACAGCAACGCCGGCAACTGCTGGCCCAGCAGTACGAAGATGACCCCGTTGGTCGCCAGCTGGACCATGTCCCAGACGGCGGTGCGCTGCAGGCGGGTGGCCGCGCGCCAGGGCCAGGCATCCGTCAGGTTCATCGTGATGCCCGCCGCCACCGCCGCCAGGATGCCGGAGCAGTGCAGGCGGTCGGCCAGCAGGTAGACACCAAACGGCAACAGCAGCGTGACCAGGATCTGCGACCCGCCGCCCTGCGTGCCTTGCACGGTGGTTTGCGCCGCGATCCGGGCCACGCCCCAGGTCACGCCGGCACCGATCGACAGCCCGCCGGCCGCCAACCAGACAAAACTCGCCAGTGCGCCCGTCAGCGAAAACGTGCCGGTCAGCGCCGCAGCCACGGCAAAACGCATGCACACCAGGCCGGACGCATCGTTGAGCAAGGCCTCGCCTTGCAGCAAATGCATCAGGCGGGCGGGGATGGGGTGGCGGGCGGCCACGGCACTGACGGCGATCGGGTCGGTCGGGGCGATCACGCCGGCCAATGCAAACGCCACCGCCAGTGGCATGGCCGGTATCAGCCAGTGGATGAACAGGCCCATGCCCAGCACCGTGGCCACCACCAGGCCCAGCGCCAGGGTCAGGATCGTGCCGGCGTCACGGCGCAGCGCGTCTTGCGGGATGCGCCAGCCGTCGATGAACAACAAGGGCGACAGGAACAGCAGAAAAAACAGCGCCGGGTCCAGCACGCCGGCAGCCAGGCCGACACCGTGCATGGCCGCGCCCAGTGCCATTTGCACCAGCGGCAGCGGCAGGCGCACCAATCGCGCCAGGTAACCACTGACCACCACGGCCAGCAGCAGCAGGCCCGCGACACCGGTTGCCTCCATCCCGCACCCTTTCAAGGCCCGGTGCGGCACGCCGCGGCACCACCCGCCGGGCTGGCGCCCAGCATCACGCCTGCGTGCGCTGCGCGCCAGCGGCGTGGTGCCCGGCGTGGTGTGGGGGCTGTCCTACGCGGGCAGGCAACTCAGGGCCAGGCTCTCTAGGCCCTGCATTGCAGCCGACTGGCCACTCGGCTGCCGCCGCCCGCGAAAGCCGGCAAGGTCGTGCGTAACCGCATCACCGGCTGAGACTCCCATGGAGACGTGCAGCTGGGCTCTCAGGGGTCGGCCGGGCGGTCGAGGGCCGCGTCTGACGGGCCGTCGTGGCAGTGCAAGTTGAGCAGGCCGGACGCGAAGCGCAGCGGGCCTCACAGCCGCCGATGCGCCAGCGCCGGCAACTGCTGTCGCACGGCGGCCAGCCGCTCTCGGCTCAGCTCGCCCGCCACCACCGCCTCGCCCTCGTCCTGCACCGCAAGCACCTCGCCCCAGGGGTCGGCCAGCAGGCTGTGGCCCCAGGTGCGGCGGCCGTTCTCGTGCAGGCCGCCTTGCGCCGGCGCCAGCACATAACACTGGTTTTCCACCGCCCGGGCCCGCAGCAGCAGCGCCCAGTGGGCCGCGCCGGTGGTGTGGGTGAAGGCCGACGGCACCACGATCAGGTCGCAGGGCGGTTGCATCAGCCCGCGGTACAGCTCGGGGAAGCGCAGGTCGTAGCAGATCGACAACCCCACCCGCCAGCCCTCGATGTCCAGCGCCACCGGCGTTTGCCCGGCTTCCAGCACCCGGCCCTCGTCGTAACGCTCGCTGCCGTTGTCGAAGGCAAACAAATGGATCTTGTCGTAGCGCGCCACTTGCCGGCCTTCGGGCGACCAGACCCCGCAGCTGTTGCGCACCCGCTCGGGGTTGTCGGTGCGCAGCGGCAGCGTGCCGCCGATCACCCACAGGCCCAGGCGCTGGGCTGTTTCGGCCAGAAAGTCCTGGATCGGCCCGCTGCCCTCGGCCTCGGCGATGCCGAGCTTGTCGCGGTCGCTGCGGCCCAGCAGGCAGAAGTACTCGGGCAGGGCCACCAGCCGCACACCGGCATCGGCGGCCTCGGCCATCAGGCGGCCGGCGGCGGCCAGGTTGCGCGGCACCTCGGGCGTGGAAACCATTTGCAGCGCGGCGATTTGCAGTGTTTGGGGCATGGGGGTCCGGGGGCGTGGTGGGATGGGGGGTCAGGGCCTGGACGCCGGCGCCGTGGCTGCCGCTGCCGCGGTGGCCGCGGCCGAGGCGGCTGCGGCGGCCGCGGCCACCGCGGATTGGGACGACTGCGCGGTCTCGGCTGCGGCCAGCGGCGGCAGCGGGTCGAGCATGCGGCGTTGCACACGCTCGACCTTGGGGTCGTCCCAGGGGCCGGTGATGTGGAACTCGCGCGCGCTGGCCTGGCGCAGCGGCTCGCTCAGCAACCACTGGCCCAGGAACGCGCCCAGCGCAATGGCCGGGTTGATCGCCGCATAGGCCAGCGACGCGCTGGCGGTGTTGAGCTCGGGCAGCACCACCACCTGCAGGTCCTGGGTCTCGCGGGCGATGTCGGCGCTGCCGTCCATCAGCACCACGGCCTGCACG
>JBBRZR010000508.1:0-3555 GCA_038236495.1 Burkholderiales bacterium | reverse complement strand
GTCCGACCCGGTGCGCTGCGGGCTGAGAGCCTGAGACGATCGAGCCCGTCAGCCCGTCACATCAAAGCCGAACACCTGGCCGTAGAAGGCCAGCTCGGCCTGCAGACAGGCCGCAATCGTCGCCTGCTGGCGAAACCCGTGTCCTTCGCCTGGGTACGCGTGGTACTGCACCGGCACGCCCTGGGCACGCAGGGCCTCGACCATGACCCGGCTTTGCGAAGGCGGCACCACACGGTCGTCCAGCCCCTGAAAGAAGACCATGGGCGCGCGGATGCGTGCGGCATGGCGCAAGGGCGAACGTGCCGCGTAGACCGCCTCGCGCGTGGCGGGCGGCGCCACCAGACTGGCGGTGTAGCGCGATTCGAACTTGTGCGTGTCGGCGTCCAGCGCCGCCAGATCGCTGACACCGTAATGGCTGGCGCCGGCGGCAAAGACATCGTGAAAGGCCAGCGCACACAGCGTGGTGAAGCCGCTGGCGCTGCTGCCGCGGATGGCCATGCGCCGTGCATCGACCCAGCCCTGGGCGGCTACAAATTGCGCGCCGGCCACGCAGTCTTCAACATCGACGACGCCCCACTGGCCGTCCAGCAGCTGTCGGTAGGGCCGGCCGAAGCCGCTGCTGCCGCCATAGTTCACGTCCAGCACCGCAAACCCGCGACCGGTCCAGAACTGCAGCGACAACCGCAGGCTGCCAGCGCTCATCGACGTGGGTCCGCCGTGGCTGGTGACGATCAAGGGTGGCAGTTCACCCGCGGGTGCCGCGAAACCGGGGTTGCACGGCGGGTGGAAGAAGGCGTGCGCCGTGCGCCCGCCCGCAGAAACGTAGGACAGCGGCTGCGGCGCCGAGATCCAGGCCGGCGGCGGCGGGTCGGCCAGGCTGCTGGCCAGCACCTGGTGTGTGCCGCTGGCCAGATCGATGCGGATGATCTGTTCGGCCGTGTTGGCGCTGGCCGCCTGCACGACGACAAAGCCGGGGCCGGCGCGCAGCTCGGTGATGTCGGTGCAGGGGCTGGGCAGGGGGCTGACTTCAGACGCGGCCGCGGGCCGCAAGCGGATGCGCACGAGCCGGCCAACGCCCTGCTCGATGATGGCCGCCGCGATCTCGTCAGACGCTGTGAAACCGTAGAGCGACTGACTGAGACCCCACATCGGTCGGGCGAACTCGGCCTTCATGGGGCACACCGGCTGCAAGCGGTCGGTTTGTGCGGTGTCCACCCGGTACAGGTTCCACCAGCCACTGCGGTCGGAGGCCACGAACAGCTCGCCCTGGGGTGACCACAGCGGCTGTACCAGGGCCTCTTCAGGGCCACCGGCGATGCGCCGGGCGTCCTGCGTGTGGCCCGCGGCGTCCACGGTGGCCAGCCACAGCTCGCAGCCTTGCCAGGGCATTTGCGGGTGGTTCCAGGCCAGCCAGGCCAGTTGCTGGCCGTTGGGCGACAAGCGGGGCGCGGCATAGAAGTCCATGCCCTCGGCCAGTGTCCAGGGCGCCCTGCCGGCGGCTGTGTCTGCGGCGGTCGCTGACGGGGCGTCGGTCGGGTCGGCAGACAGGCTCACCAGGCTGTTGCGGGGCTCGGCGGCGCCTGTACCGTGGTCTTCGCGCACGGCCAGCAGGCGGCGGCGCAGCGGGTCGAACTCGAAATCGGCATGGCGCTGGGTAACTGCGTCACCGGCGGCCAGCGGTTGCGGTGGGGCATCGCCTTGCTGCGTGAAGACGCGCTGGTCGGCAAAGTGCGTGAAGAACAGCTGGTCGCCCACGGCGATGCAGGCGCCGCCGCCGTACTCGTGCACCCGGCTGCGCAGGTTCAAGCCGGCGGGCGTGAGGGTTTGCAGTCGGCCGGCGTCCCAGCGGCGGGCGACCACGCGGCCGCCTTCGGCCGGCAAGCCTTCGAGCCAGATGATGTGGGTGCCGGCAATGCGCGGCGCAGACACCGGGCGCACGCCCGCGGCCACGCGCTGTGCATCCAGTGGGCAATGCCAGCTGCCATAGGCGGCGGTTTGCCGTGGTGGGGTGTTCATCGGGTGTCTCTCGGGGGTTGGGCGGCGCGAAGGCGCGCCAGCCCCAGGCCAGGCGGGTGGCGATGGTCATCGTGCACATCGCCGCGAAAAGATAGGCCAGCGGCGCGAACAGCGCCGGCCACATGCACATGGCGACAAAGAAGGACAGGGTCTCGGTGGACTCGGTCAGTCCGCCAAGAAAGTAGAACGATTTGTTCGGGTAAGCCGCGCTGTGCAGTGCACGCTTGGCAGCGATGTCGGCAAAGGCCAGGACGACCGTGCCCGTGCCGACAAAAGCGGCCAGCAGCACCGCAGCGGCCAGCGCATTGCGCGCCGGATCGGCCAGCGCGAAGGCCAGCGGAATGGCGGGGTAGAACAAGAAGTCCAGGCTGATATCGAGAAAGCCGCCGCGGTCGCTGGCACCGTGGATACGCGCCACGGCGCCGTCCAGCCCGTCGATCAGGCGCGACACCAGGATCAGGGTCGCACCCAGCAGCAGCGGCGCCTGCCAGACGATGGCCGCTGCTGCGGCCCAGCCCACGGCCAGGCCGGCAACGCTGAGCGCGTCGGCACCGCCTGACGCGCGCCAGTCCACGCGCCGGGCGGTCGATGACGGGGCGTATCAGTGCGCCGGCCGGGCGGTCCAGCATCCGCTGTCTACTCGCCCGCGCTCGCCGCACTCGCCGCGCGCGCTGCTGTGGCTTGTTCTGCCTGCTGCAGGCCTGTCAGGATCCTGGCCTGCTCGGCCTGGGCCTTTTCGGCCTGCGCGGCCTGCAGCTTGGCCACGGCGGCGGCAGTGCCGGCCACTTCCGCGCCGCAAGCCGACAGGCCCAACAGGCAGGCGGATATCGCAAAGGTTCGCAGTTGACGGTGCATGGTGGCCTCCTTCGGTCAATGCTGCCCGAGCATACAGACCGAAGATCAGGGCCGACCCTGAGCCGGTCCAAATCGCGTGACGCCAGCGCCAAGGCCTGCGCGCCCGCCTTGCGGCCCGATGCCAGCACGGCGATATTGCCTTCGGGAACAGGTGCGCGACTTGCTGAATGAATTCTGATCAGGCCTGTGCGTTGGGCCACCGCCCGTCAGGCCACCGCTGCACCGAACCGGGCGGCGGCCGACTTGGGCGAATGGCCAGCAAAATGTTTCGGCGTTTCAGTTGTTTCGGTGTTTCAGTTGTTCTGGCCATGAAGTCGACTTTGATGACCTATATTTCGGACTTAAAGGAATTTTGTGTCAGGAGTAGCTCGATGTGGCATGATTTCGTAATTTCAGAAATATCTCTCACTTGCTGGCAGCTGCAACCGTCCAACTCTGGAATTCCGAAATGACTATCGACACCAGCGCTCAGCTCGAACCTCTGCGCATCGCACGCGCCGCCGACGTCGGCCCTGTTGTCCGCGCCCGCCGACGTGAGCAGTTACTGCGCATTGACGACGCAGCGTCACTGAGCGGCGTCTCGGTTGATCTGCTCTCTCGGCTTGAGAACGGCAAGGGCTCAGTCCGGCTCGACAAACTGCTGACCGTGTTGGACGGATTGGGGCTTGCACTCGTGCTCGGTCC
>JBBRZR010000507.1:0-3555 GCA_038236495.1 Burkholderiales bacterium | reverse complement strand
CAGGTCAGCGCCTTGCAGCGCAAACAGGTCTTGCCCATCCAGCAGGGCCGAGCCACTGATCTCGGCCTGGTTGCGCAGCAGTTGCACGATGGCCTTGCCAGTGGTGGTCTTGCCGCAGCCCGACTCGCCGACCAAGGCCAGGGTCTGGCCGGCGGCGACATCAAACGAAACATTCTTGACGGCATCGAAGCGCTGCGGCTTGCCCTGCAAAAACCCCTTGCGCAGCACAAAGCTGACGTTCAGGCCGCTGACTTGCAGCAGGGCTGCCGCGTTGACCGGAGTGGCTGGCGTTTCCGCCGAGGCTTGGGCAGTTGGCAGCCGGCTGGGTGCCGGCGCCGTGCCCGCTGCAGGCAAGGTCGGTTCTGGCGACAGGCCGGGCCCGCCCGGCGCCAACAGCAGGCAGCGCACTTGTCGGCCAGCCGGGCCAGTCAGCACCGGCAGCGTGGTGTGGCAGGTGGGCAGCGCATGCACGCAGCGCGGTGCAAATCGGCAGCCGACAAAGGCTTGCGTCAAGGGCGGCACCGTGCCGGGGATGGCGGCCAGCGCCTGGCCACGCCGGTCGGCATCGGGCAGCGCGCGCAGCAAGGCGCGGGCATAGGGGTGCTGCGGGTGGGCAAAAAATTCAGCCGCGGGCGCCATCTCGATGATCTGGCCGGCGTACATCAGCGCCACCTGCTGGGCCATGCCGGCCACCACCGCCAGGTCGTGGGTGATCAGCATCAGGCCCATGCCCATCTCGCGCTGCAGGTCGGCCAGCAGGTCGAGGATTTGCTTCTGGATCGTCACGTCCAGCGCGGTGGTGGGCTCGTCGGCCACCAGGTAGTCGGGCTCTGCCGCCAGCGTCATCGCGATCATCACACGCTGTTTCTGGCCACCGCTCATGCGGAACGGGTAGTCATCAAAACGCCGCTCGGGCTCGGGGATGCCCACCCGTTTCAGCCAGTCGATGGCCTTGCTGCGGGCAGCAGTGCCGCGCAGCGGGGTGTGGGTCTCGATCGCCTCCAGCATCTGAACGCCGACGGTGAGCACCGGGTTCAGGCTGGTGCCGGGCTCCTGGAAGATCATGCCGATACGGCCGCCCCGCACGGCGCGCATTTGCGATTCGGGCAGGCCGAGCACGTCGGTGTCATCCAGCGTGATCTCACCACCGGTCACCGCGCCGCTGTCGGGCAGCAAGCGCATCAGGGCCAGTGCGGTCATGCTCTTGCCGCAGCCGGATTCGCCGACCAGCGCAAAGGTCTCGCCGCGGCGGATGGCCAGCGTCAGGCCGTCGATGGCCTTGACGATGCCGGCCTCGGCATCGAGCTCGACTTCGAGTTGGTTGGTGGACAGCATCATGGCTTGGCTCTCAAGCGCGCTCACTGGAGTACCTTCGTGCTGCGCACTCCGGTATTCGCCCTTGGGGCGGCCCGGCGGGCTCATGCCGCCACCCGGCGTGACAGCCGGGGCCGCTGCGCGCGGGACCGGGGGTCGAACGCATCACGCACACCGTCGGCAAACAGGTTGGCGGCCAGCACCAGCGTGACCATGAAGCCGAAGGCGGCAGCAAAGCTCCACCACACCACCGGGTCGCGGCTCATCTCGCTGCGTGCCAGGTTGATCATGCCGCCGAAGCTGCTGGTGCTGGCATCCACCCCCACGCCAACGTAGGTCAGCACCGCCTCGTACAGGATCAGGTCGGAGAAGCTCAACACGGTGGTGATCAGCACCAGGTGCATCACATTGGGCAGGATGTGGCGCGCCATGATGCGGGCCGGCGCCACGCCGAAGGCGGTGGCGGCCTGGACAAACTCCAGCTCGCGCAATTTGAGCGTCTCGGCCCGCACCAACCGGCACAAGGTGGACCAGCCGGTCACGCCGAGGATGAAACACAGCAAGAAGATCTTGATGTCCGAGCGCTCAGCGCCGGTCTCGAACCACTCGGGGTGCTTGTCCAGCGCCACCTGCACCATCAGCACACAGGCGGCAATCAGCAGCACGTTGGGCACGGAGGTGAGCGTGGTGTAGAGGTACTGCACCACCTCGTCGACCCAGCCGCGGTACCAGCCGGCCAGGATGCCCAGCACCACCGCGATCGGCAAGGTGGCCAGGGTGCTGAGCATGCCGATCACGAACGCGGTGCGGATGCTCTTGAGTGTTTGAACCAGCACGTCGTTGCCGGTGCGGTCGGTGCCAAACACGTGGTAACGGCCCATCAGTGCGACCACCGGCCCGGCCAGCAGGCAGGCCACCGTCAGTGTCAGCAACAGGGCACGCACGGGGTAGTGGGTGCGGTCAGCCAGGATGTCACGCCAGGCCGCGGCCAAGCCACCGTGAGACTTGGCCAGCAGCGCTGCGGCCAGCACGGCGCCCAGCAGCGCAACGCCCAGGCCGCCCGCAGCGCCCAGCAAGGCACGTTGCCAGAGGTCGGTGGTCCATTCCGCGTCCGGGTTTTTCAGGTGCGCGCCGCCGTGCAGCAAGCGCGGCAGCTCACGCACCGACTGCCCGTCGCGGGTGACGGTCTGCTTGGTGATCGCCTGCCAGCCCAGCGGTGCCGAGTAGGTGGTCTCGCGCATGCCGATCTGGCGCGCCAGCGCCAGGTCCAGCAGCGACTCGGTGCGGGTGTCGTAAAACTGCGAGCCTGCCGGTTGGCCGTCGGCCGGCGGCAGCGCCCGGCGGAAGTGCACGCTGTCCAGCGCGGTGACGCCGACAAACAGCAGCAGCACCAGTGACGAGCACAGCGCGGGGGCGTCGCGCAGCACCCGGCGCCAGGTGGCGCGCAGCGTGTCGTGGCGCACGACGCGAAAGCCATAGCCGATCAGCGTGGCAAACAGCAGCCACAGCGCCACATCGGTCCAGAGAATGACGAACTTGAAGCCCATGATGATTGAAGTCTTTGCGGGTGCAGGTCAGGGGGATTCAAGACAAGCGCACCCGGGGATCGACCCAGGTGTAGGCGATGTCGATCAGCACGTTGCTGGCGATGTAGAGCGCAGCCCCCAGGAACACCATGCTGCGCACGATGGCGAAGTCCTGGCCCGAGATGGCCTCGATGACGAACGCGCCCAGGCCGGGGATGCCGAAAAAGCTCTCGAACACCAGGCTGCCCATGAAGACATACGGCAGGTAGGCGCCGGCACTGGTGATGATCGGGATCAACGCGTTGCGCAGCACATGGCGGAACAGCACCAGGGTCTCGCTCAAGCCCTTGGCGCGGGCGGTGCGCACGTAGTCGCGGCCGATTTCTTCGAGGAACATCGCGCGGTAGAGCCGGGCCTCACCGCCCAGCCGCGCCAGCAGCGACAGCATCACCGGCAGCGCCAGAAAGCGCACCGCGTCCAGCCCCGGCGCGAAGCCCGAGATCGGCACCAGGCGCAGCACACGCGAGAACATGTACTGGCCGACGATGATGTAGAACAGGCTGGAGATCGACAACATCAGCACACACAGCACCACGCCCCAGAAGTCGATGCGCGAGTTTCGAAAAAACACCAGCAGCAGCGAGAAGCTGATGCTCACCACCAGCTGCAGCAAAAACAGCGGCAGCGCGAGCTGCAGGCTGACGCCCATGCGGGT
>JBBRZR010000506.1:0-3558 GCA_038236495.1 Burkholderiales bacterium | reverse complement strand
GGTGAGAGCGGCCCCTATGACGTGCTCATCGAAGACCCACACTGACCCGTGCCCAACTGGCATTGAAATCCTGAACAGCAATGGAGTGCATCATGTTCAAGAACGGTATGCGTCCTGTCCACCCAGGTGAAATCTTGCTGGAGGACTACATCAAACCCATGGGCGTTAGTGTGCGCGCCGTGGCATTGGCCCTGCATGTGCCTTACTCTCGCCTCAGCGAGATCACCAAGGGCGAGCGCGGCGTGTCGGCTGATACGGCCCTGCGGCTGGAGCGCTACTTTGGCAGCGAGGCCAAGGGCTGGTTGAACCTTCAGGCAGCCTACGAGTTGCGAGTGGCCGAGATCGAAAATGGCAAAGCCATCGCCAAAGAGATCCAGCCGTTTGCGCTGGCCGCCTGAGCCAAGCCAGCAGGTTCACCTCCGGCACCTGCAGCCGGCCACAAGCGACATTCGCACCCGGTCAGACCGGTCGTTCGCCCACCCCCAGCTTCGCCCCGCGAGCCACCCACCGCGCCACAGGCACCCGGCGCATCAATCCGCCGCCACTCTCACCGCGCTGGGCCACGAAGGTGACCGACCGACCCGCGGCCACCAGTCGGGCCACGCGCCTGTCCAGTTGCGTCAGCGGGAAACCCTGCACCGCCCCGCGCCGGGTCGGCCGCATCCGGCGCAGGCCGCCGCGCGGTGTGGGAGCCGTTGCCGCGCGCACCTTCGGCAACCGCCGCGGCGGCCATTGCAACTGCTCCACGAACGCGCCCACCTGAATCAGCACCACATCGCCGGCAAACTCTTGCTGCCAGTGCCGGTACTGCGCCAGCACCGTGCGTGCCGCCAGCGGCGCCTTGTCGCGGCGGCGCAGCTTCAGCGTCTGCGCGTCCAGTTCGATGAAACCCGGTAGCCACGAATTGGCTGCGCAGATTGCCGCCAGCAGCCGCCGGCACGACGCCCGGCGCAGGTGGCCCAGGTACGACGCCAGGCTGGCCTGCAGCGCATCCAGCGCCTGGGCGTCGAAGCGGTACTCGGTGGCCTGCGCGTGCTGGCCCACCAGCACCCTCTGGCTGCGCGCCAGTGCCTCGCGCAGATGCCCCACCACCCGCCGTCGCACCAGCAAGTGGAAGGGCCGCACGATATAGCCGAGAAAGTCCACGCCGTCGCTCACCGGGCGCAGCCGCTCACGCGCCGGGTTCAATTGCAGCAACAGACGTTCGGTCAGGAAATCTTCGATACGCGCCTTCCAGGCTGCCAACTGCGCGGCCGTTTCGGCCATCAGCACGAAGTCGTCGCAGTAGCGCAGGTACCAGCGGCACTTCAGCTCGTGTTTGACGAACTGGTCCAGCGCGTTCAAGTACACGTTGGCAAAGAACTGGCTGTTCAGGTTGCCGATCGGCAGGCCTTTGCCCGGCGGCGCACGGAACAGCGTCTTGTGAGCGGGCAGCCGGTCCAGCAGCCGCGGGTCGCCCTTGAGCACCGGCTCGTGCGTGCAGTCGTGGAACACCAGCTTCTCGGCCAGCCACAGTGCCTGTGCATCGGCCGGCCGGCGCGGGTTCAGCCTGGCGGCCACCATCTCGAACAAGCGCGGCTTGTCGATGCTCATGAAGTAGTTGCGGATGTCCAGCTGCAACGTGAATGCAGGCCGTGTGCCGTTAACCGTGGCTTCGCGCATGAACTGCTGCAGCCGCGCCACCGCTGCATGCACGCCTTTGCCCTTGCGGCAGGCGTAGCTGTCGTGGATGAACATCGGCTCCCAGACACCCTCCAGGTAATTCACCAGCACATGGTGCACGATGCGGTCACGGAAGTCGGCGGCGAAGATCTCGCGCAGCTTGGGCCGCTGAACAAAAAAACAGACAGAACGGGCCGGTTCGTAGCTGCGGTCAGCCAGTGCATCGCGCAGCGCCAGCAGGTTCATTTCCTGCCGCGCCTCGAAGCGCAACGCGTTGGCGGTGTTGCGCTTGTTGCGACGACATTCAACGTACTGCCGCTGGATGTTCGCCAACGAGAACAGCGACTCATCCTTCATCTTCACGGGGCATCATCCTCCGGGGCGCACAGCCACGGCATACAACGCATTGTTCTTGTCGTCGTTGTTCTGGTTGCCGTCGTTGGTGTTGAAGTTCCACGCGTTGTCAGGATTCGGCGCGTACTCCGTACCGGACCAGTAGTCGTTGGACTGCACATAAGTCCACCCACTTCCCCCGCCAAGGCCAACCCACAAGCGGCGGGGCCACCGGCCATCGATCCCGCGCTTGCGGGTACGGTGGCCTGAATCAACATGCCTGGGCGGCGCAAGCTGCGCCGCAAGAGTCCAGGCGGGGCGGACGCACGATGATGAAACTCGGCACGCTGGCCAGCACCGGCCGGCTGGACTGCCCGGCACGGGCTTGGCCATTCAGGCCCCCGTGAATCCCACATCCTCAGGCTTTGGCGTTTGCATGGGCTTTGTCCTTGTCCTGCGTGTGCTTGAACCAACCTTCGTTCTGTCTGGCCACCGATCCCACCTGCTCCACGGCATGCAGGTAGCCGGCGAAACTCTTGAATGCCTTGACCTCCTTGGCCACGCGCATGGCCAGCAGCAAAGCGTCTATGCGGTCGCGCAGCACCAGCAATTCGGCACTGCGTTCGGTCCTGTCTTTGGCGTTGTTGGCGCGCAGCACCTGCTGCAGCACCGCCCGGCTGCCCTCTCGCAGCTCGGTGCCCAGGGTGTACTTGTGATACCGAGAGAAGCCCGCCACCAACTTCTCGAAGTGCACCGTCATGTCCAGCGCCGCCTTGTAGATCGGCAGGTGTTCGTGGCGGGCCATGACCTAGGAAAAAAATTCGCCGTTGGGGGCTGCGCCTTGCAGGCCGCGTCGGGCCACAGGCCCGACCCTTCACCAGGCACAAAGCAGCCGCAGGGCTGCTTGGTGTCCGGGCTCAGCCCCCAAACCCCCGAAAGGGTCAAAGGGCTCGAAGCATCAAAGCCTCAACGTGACCGCCTTCTGCGTGCCACCACCGTCGCGCCCAACGCCAGCAGCGCCAGCGCCAACGTCTGTGGCTCCGGCACAGAGGCGGCCACATCGCCGGGGCGCACAGCCACGGCATACAACGCACTGGGCTTGACGTCGAAGTCCTGGCCGCCGCCGTAGGTGCCGAAGCCCCACGCGACGTCAGGAGTCGGCGCGTACTCCGTACCGGACCAGTAGTAGTCGGACTGCACATTGCTGAACAGCGCCAGGTTGGCGATTTGCACGGCTGTATCTCCCGTCTGGTTCAGCACAGATTCGTTCGCCTTGTTGCCCAAGTCGGTGACGAACAGGCCGCTCAACTCGCCACCGGTGCAGTTGTAGCCAACACCGACGCCGAATCCGCCCGTGCAGGTACTGTCCGACGGGTTGATCGTCGGCAGGCGCCAGTCGTCAAAGCCGCCGTAGACGAGGTTGTTGGCCCAGTCGTTGGCTGCGCCCCAGGTCATCAGGCCGTTGGCGTTCATGTTCGCCAGCCACGTGATGTTGCGCGTGCTGTCGTAGATCATGCCGCCGCCGCGGCTGACCAACGAAGCCTGCGCCGCGCCCGTCAGGGC
>JBBRZR010000505.1:0-3579 GCA_038236495.1 Burkholderiales bacterium | reverse complement strand
CGTTTCCACCACGTCTCGACCGACGAGGTGTACGGCTCGCTGCACGAGGGCGACGCACCCTTCACCGAGTAGCACCCCTACGACCCCAGCAGCCCCTACTCGGCCAGCAAGGCGGCCAGCGACCACCTGGTGCGCGCCTGGCACCACACCTACGGCCTGCCGGTGGTGACCACCAACTGCAGCAACAACTACGGGCCGTTTCACTTCCCCGAGAAGTTGATCCCGCTGATGATCGTCAACGCGCTGGCCGGCAAGCCGCTGCCGGTGTACGGCGACGGCCAGCAGATCCGCGACTGGTTGTATGTGACGGACCACTGCAGCGGCATCCGCGCCGTGCTGGCCGGCGGCCGGCTGGGCGAGACCTACAACATCGGCGGCTGGAACGAGAAGGCCAACATCGACATCGTCAAGACGGTGTGCAGCCTGCTCGATGAGTTGCGGCCCGACCCCGCGGGGCCCTACGCCCGGCTGATCAGCTATGTTGCCGACCGGCCCGGCCACGACCGGCGCTACGCCATCGACGCGCACAAGATCGAGCGCGAACTGGGCTGGCGCCCGGCCGAGACCTTCGAGACCGGCATCCGCAAGACGGTGATGTGGTACCTGCAAAACGCCGATTGGGTGGCCGACGTGCAGAGCGGCGCCTACCGCGCCTGGGTCGACAAGCAGTACGGTTGACAAGCAGTACGGTTGACGCCCGGCAGCCGCGCCCCATTTTCAGCAAGGACTCCTCATGCAACGCAAAGGCATCATCCTGGCCGGCGGCTCCGGCAGCCGGCTGCACCCGGCCACGCTGGCCATCAGCAAGCAGCTGCTGCCGATTTACGACAAGCCGATGGTGTACTACCCGCTGAGCACGCTGATGCTGGCCGGTATCCGCGACATCCTGTTGATCAGCACGCCGCAGGACACGCCGCGCTTCGAGTCGCTGTTGGGCGACGGCAGCCGCTGGGGCCTGAACATCAGCTACTGCGTGCAGCCCAGCCCCGACGGCCTGGCGCAGGCCTTCATCCTGGGGCGCCAGTTCGTGGCCGGCCAGCCCAGCGCGCTGGTGCTGGGCGACAACATCTTCTACGGCCACGACTTCGCCACGCTGTTGCAGCGGGCCGATGCCCGCAGCACCGGCGCGTCGGTGTTTGCCTACCACGTGACCGACCCCGAGCGCTACGGCGTGGTCGAGTTCGACGCCCACAAACACGCGCTCAGCATCGAAGAAAAGCCCACGGCGCCCAAGAGCAACTACGCCGTCACCGGCCTGTACTTTTACGACCACCAGGTCTGCGACATCGCTGCCAGCATCCAGCCCAGCGCCCGCGGCGAGCTGGAGATCACCACCGTCAACGCCACCTACCTGCAGCAGGGGCAGCTGGATGTCGAGATCATGGGCCGCGGCTATGCCTGGCTGGACACCGGCACCCACGACAGCCTGCTGGAGGCTGGCCAGTTCATCGCCACGCTGGAGCGGCGCCAGGGCCTGAAGGTGGCCTGCCCCGAGGAGATCGCCTACCGCAGCGGCTGGATCAGCGCCGACCAGCTGGACCAGCTGGCCCAGCCCATGCTGAAAAACGGCTACGGCCAGTACCTGCTGCAGGTGCTGCGCGAAAAGGCTTTCTGACGGCCCCTAAGACGCGGCGGGGCCGGGCGGAGCGGGCACAAATCACACGGCGTAGTATTGCCGGTACCAGGCCACGAAGCGCGCCACACCCTCGGTGATCGGCGTGCCGGGTGAAAACCCGGTCCAGTCGGTCAGCTGCTGCACATCGGCGTAGGTGGCCTGCACATCGCCCGGCTGCATCGGCAAAAACTCTTTGGTGGCCGTGCAACCCACCGCCTGCTCCACCGCGGCGATGAAGTCCATCAGTTGCGCCGGGCCCTGGTTGCCGATGTTGAACACCCGGTACGGCGCCCAGGAGCGGGCCGGGTCGGGCTTGGCAGTATCAAAACTGGCATCCGCCACCGGCGCCCGGTCCAGCACCCGCAGCACGCCCTCGACGATGTCGTCGATGTAGGTGAAATCGCGCTGCATCCGGCCCTGGTTGAAGACCTGGATAGGCTTGCCCTCGATCATCGCGCGGGTAAACAAGAACAACGCCATGTCCGGCCGGCCCCAGGGCCCGTAGACCGTGAAAAACCGCAGCCCCGTGCACGGCAGGCCGTAGAGATGGCTGTAGGTGTGCGCCATCAGCTCATTGGCCTTTTTGGTGGCGGCATACAGGCTGACCGGGTGGTCCACGCCCTGGTTCTCGGCAAACGGCAGCACCGTGTTGCCGCCGTACACGCTGGAGCTGCTGGCATACGCCAGGTGCGCCACCTTGTGGTGGCGGCAGCCCTCCAGGATGTTGACAAAGCCGACCAGGTTGGACTCGACATAGGCATGCGGGTTGATCAGCGAATAGCGCACCCCCGCCTGGGCCGCCAGGTGCACCACCCGGTCGAACCCGCCCTGCTCGAACAGGCTGGCCATGGCGGCCCGGTCGGCGATGTCGGCTTTGACAAAGTCAAAACCGGGTGTGGCCTGCAGGCGCGCCAGCCGTGACAGCTTGAGGTTGGGGTCGTAGTAGTCGTTGAGGTTGTCCAGCCCCACCACCGTGTCGCCACGCGCCAGCAGGCGCTCGGCGACATGCATGCCAATGAACCCGGCCGCGCCGGTGACCAGCACTTTCATGGGATGCCCTTCATGTGTTGCCTCTGCAAAAAAGGATTGAACAAGGCCTTGCGGCCCACCCCGGGCCGTTACAGCCCGGTGGCAAAAAAGTGCGGGTTCTCGAAGCCGGGTTTGCCGTAGCGCAGCGGTGTGCCGTCGTCCACCCGGCACACCTGGCCGCCCGCGGCTGCCAGCACGGCGTGGCCGGCGGCGATGTCCCATTCCATGGTGCGGCCCAGGCGCGGGTACAGATCGGCCTGGCCTGCGGCCAGCAGGCACAGCTTGAGCGACGAGCCGGCGGTGCTCATCGAAGCCACCCGGCGCCCGGCCAGGTGGCGCGCCAAAAAAGCATCCAGCGCCACCGCATCACCATGCGACCGGCTGGCCAGCACGGTCAGGCCGTCGGCCGGCACCACGCGGCAGGCCATGCTGCGCCGGCCCGATCCATCGTCCACCGTGGCACCAACGCCCACCGCACCCGCCCACAAGCGCCCCTGCGGCCCCAAGGCCGGCGCCAGCACCACGCCCAGCACCGGCAGGCCGTGCTCGATCAACGCGATATTGACGGTGAACTCGCCATTGCGCTGGATGAACTCCCGGGTGCCGTCCAGCGGGTCTACCAGCCAGAAGCGATCACCCACCTCGGGCGTGTGGCCGGCAGCAACCGCCTCTTCGGCCACCACCGGGATGTCGGGCGCCAGCGCCGCCAGGCCGGCCAGGATCACCGCCTCGGCACGCTGGTCAGCCTCGGTCACCGGCGAGGCGTCGGCCTTGCCCTGCACCGCGAAATCGGTGGCATAGACCGCCATGATCACCGCGCCGGCCTCGCGGGCCAGCGTAGACAGCGCGGCCAGCAGCGCTGGGGTGGTTTCAGTGCGGGTCATCGGCATGAATGCGGGTGTGCGGGTGTGCGGGTCTGCGGGCGGACGGGCGGG
>JBBRZR010000504.1:0-3582 GCA_038236495.1 Burkholderiales bacterium | reverse complement strand
GTGGGCGCCCGCACGCTGGGCTCGCCGATCATCGTGGGCCTGAGCGGTTTCAACACCGCCTACGTGCTGCAGGGCGCGCTGGTGCTGGCCCTGCTGGCAGTCAGCGTCGATTTGCTGTTCGACCGCCTGGGCAGGCGCTGCACGCGGTGGCGCCCGGCCGCTTGAGCCGGCAGCTTGAGCCGGCCGCTTGAGCCGGCCGATTGAGCCGGCCGGTCACCGGTTGGCCGATCACGGCGCAGCGCCTGCGCTGACCGGTCCGCCCAGCGCGCGCCGCACTGCCGCGCCCAGGTCGTCCACCGTGTGCTCCTTGCGCACCAGGCCCCGCACCCCCACGGCATCGGCCTGCCGGCACAGGTCGGCATCGATGTAGCCCGAGCAGATCAGCACCGGCAGCGTCGGCGCCAGCGTGGCCAGCAACCGGGCAAGGTCCAGCCCTGACAAGCCGGGCATGTTGTGGTCGGTCACGACCAGGTCGAAGCGCGCCGGGTCGGTGCCCAGCACGGCCAGTGCGTCCTGGCCACTGTCCACGCAGGTGACGGCATAACCCAGGCATTCGAGCAGGCCGGCGTTGGTGAGCAGCACGACCGGATCGTCATCGACGCAGAGGATCTGCCGCGGCACCGGGCTTGCCGCGGCATCGGCAGCGCCGGCCGCCGGATCGGTCAGCACATGACCCGGCGCAGCCGCCTCACCTCGCGCGGGCAGGTACAGGTGAAACGTGGCACCCAGGCCCGGCGCACTGTCCACGGTGATCACGCCGCGGTGTTCGGCGACGATGCCATGCACCACCGCCAGACCCAGGCCCGTGCCGCTGCCCACCGGCTTGGTGGTGAAGAAGGGCTCGAAGACATGCGACCGCGTGGCCTCGTCCATGCCGCTGCCCGAATCGCGCATCCAGAGGTGCGCAAACGGGCCGGGCGGCAAGCCGGCCAGGCACAGTGCGCCGCCGGGCTCGGCCCGCCCCGCCGCCAGGCCCAGCGCGATCTCGCCGGCCCCGTCCGGCATGGCCTGCCAGGCGTTGCTGCACAGGTGCATCAGCACCTGCTGGATCTGGTTGGCGTCGATCTCCACCTGCAGCACCGGCGGGGCGGGCGAGCCCCCCGACGCCGCCGGCGCGCAAAGCCACGCCGGTACGGTCCAGCGCACACTGGCCGGCAGCGAGGCCTGCATCAACGCCAGCGTGTCCTGCAGCAGCGGTGCCAGCGGCTGCACCCGCGCCAGATGCGGCTGGCGCCGACCAAACGCCGTGACCTGCTGCACCAGGTGCCGTGCCCGCAGCGCCGACTGCCGAACCTGCTCCAGCCGCGCCTCCGCACCGGCCGGGTCGCCGCCAGGCTGGCGTGCCAGCGCCAGGTTGCCCAGGATGGCCCCGAGGATGTTGTTGAACTCATGGGCAATGCCGCCGGCCAAGGTGCCCAGGGCTTCCATTTTTTGCGACTCGCGCAGGGCTTCGTCGGCGCGCTTGCGCTCGATCACGATCGCGGCCAGCTGGGCTGCTTCGGTCACGCTGGCGATTTCAGGCTCGCCCGGGCTGTGCACCTGGCCGTGGTAAATGCCCAAGGTGCCCAGCACCTTGCCCGTGGCACCCAGGATGGGCTCGGACCAGGACGATGCGATGCCGTGGGCCGCCATCAGCGGCAGGAATTGTGCAAAGCGGGGATCGGCCACAGCGTCGGCCGAGACCACCCGCTGGCCGGTGAATGCGGCCGTGCCGCAGCTGCCCACCATCGGACCGATGGCCAGGTTGTCGATCGCCTCATTGAAGGCTGACGGCAAGCTGGGCGCCGCACCGTGCGCCAGCCGGGTGCCCGCGGCGTCCAGCAGCATCAGGTTGCAGCGCAAGCCGGGCTGACTGGCTTGCAGCCCCAGCACGATCGCCTCCAGCGCCTCACCCAGTGGGGCGCCCGCCGCCATCAAGCGCAACACCCGGTCGCGTCCGGCGTCGCGGGCCTCGGCCCGCTTGCGCTCGGTGATGTCGTGCTCCACCGCCACCCAGTGGGTGTACCAACCGCTGTCGTCGGCAATCGGCACCATGTCCAGCTCGACCCAGTAGGCCTCGCCGCTGCGGGTGTAGTTGAGCAGTTGCGAGCGCACCGGCTCCCAGCGGCGCAAGGCCGCGCCGATGCGGCGAAGTTCGGCCGGGTCGGTGTCCGGGCCTTGCAGGAAGCGCGGCGACCGGCCCAGCACCTCGTCGCGGCGGTAGCCGGTGCGCCGCTCGAACGCCTCGTTGACAAACAGGATGCGCGGGCCGGGCTCACCCTGGGGTTCGGCCTCGGTGATCAGCACGATGTCGTTGAAGCGCGCCACGCTGCTGGCCAGCAGCTTGAGTTGCTGGTCGACCTGCCGGCGCGCGGTGATGTCGGTCACCATGGCCAGCGCGCCGGCGTACCCACCGGCATCGTCATGCACCGGGTTGGTCGACATCGTCACCCACAACCCGCTGCCGTCCTTGCGGCAGAAGCGGAACTCATGCTGCTCGGACACCCCCTGGCGCCGGCGCTCCAGGTTGGCATTGGTCAGGGCCAGGCCCTGCGCGTCCATGAAGTCGGACAGCGGCCGGCCCATCATCTCGGCTGGGCTGTAGCCCAGCATTTGCGCCATCTTGGGGTTGACGAAGGTGGTCAGGGCCTGGGCGTCGATGGTCCAGATGCCCTCGATCGCCGTCTCGACGATGTCGCGGTAGCGGCGGTCGCTGGCCTGGGCCTCAGCCTGGCTGCGCAGCCGCGCGGTGATGTCCTTGGCCAGCACCAGCCGGGCCGGACGACCGGCAAACTCCACCGCCTCGGACACGATCTCGACGTCGATCAGCTCGCCGTTGCGCCGGCAGTGCCGCCAATGCCGCGCCGCATTGAGGTCGCGCAGCGGTGTCGCCAGGTAGTCCGACAAGACCGGAACCTCACTGGCGGGCCGGATGTCGGCCAGGGACAGCGCCAGAAACTCGGCCTCGCTGTAGCCGTAGGCCACGGTCGCGGCCTGGTTGACGGCCACAAAACGCAGCGTCTCCAGATCGAACACCCACATCGGCAGCGGATGGCGGTCAAACAGCAAGCGGTACCCCGCCTCGTTCTTGCTGCGCTGGATGTCAGGGGCAGTGTCGTTTCGATCCATAGGCCTGGGCCGCTCCTGTGCCATATTGACACTGCCGACCGGTCTTGTCATCGCAAAATGACAAAAACAAAGCAAGTGCGGTGATGCAGCGCCGACACCGCCACGCATGCGCTGCACTGCCGGGCGGGATCAGTGCAAGGCGCTCAGCGCGGCAAGCTCAGGGCCGCACCCAGCTCGTCCACCGAGCTGCCCTGGCGCGCCAGCAGGGCTTCGAGTGCCGGCAGCAGCGGGCCCAGGCGTTCGTCCAGCGCGTCGCGCACGGTATCGACCACCACCTGGGTACCGCGCTCGATCTCGATGTGCAGCGCATCGCCGGCACGTTTGTCGCCAAAGGTCGTCATGCGCAGGGTTTCGGGGATCAGCCAGACCTCGAACCAGCGCTCGGCCCGGTTCGCCTCGGCCACCGTCAGGCTGGCGCCATTGACCGCGATATAGCCCTTGGCAAACACATAGCGCATGTGGCTGGCCGGCATG
>JBBRZR010000503.1:0-3590 GCA_038236495.1 Burkholderiales bacterium | reverse complement strand
TTCACGGGCCTGCTCGGGGCTGTCGTTGACGCCGTCGAGCATGCAATATTCGAAGGTGATGAAGTCACGCGGCGCGGCCGCCAGGTAGGCGCGGCAGGCGGCCATCAGCTCGGACAGCGGATACTTGCGGTTCAGCGGCACCAGTTGCTCGCGCAGCGCGTCATTGGGCGCATGCAGCGACACCGCCAGCGCCACCGGGCAGTCGGCCTGCAGACGTTCGATCATCGGCACCACACCGGAGGTAGATACCGTCACCCGCCGGCGCGACAGGCCGTAGCCGTGGTCATCGAGCATCACCCGGAGGGCCGGCAGCAGCGCGCTGTAGTTTTGCAGCGGCTCGCCCATGCCCATCATCACGACATTGCTGATGATGCGGTCAGTGTGCCCGGGCTTGATGCGATGGCGCAGCTGGTGCTCGGCGAACCAGAGCTGGGCGACGATCTCGCCGGTGCTCAGGTTGCGGCTGAAGCCCTGGTGGCCAGTGGAGCAAAACCGGCAGCCCACCGCGCAACCCGCCTGAGACGAGATACACAAGGTGCCGCGGTCGGCCTCGGGGATGAACACGGTCTCGACCGCATCGCCGCCGCCGACATCAAACAGCCACTTGACGGTGCCATCGGACGAGACCTGCTCGCTGATGACCTTCAAAGGCTGCACCACTGCGCGCGCCGCCAGCTTGTCGCGCAGCGACTTGGCCAGGTCGGACATCCGGGCGAAATCGCTTTCGCCTTTTTGGTGGATCCAGCGGAACAACTGCACGGCGCGGAACCGCTTCTCGCCCAACCCGCCGCACCAGGCAGCGAGCGCATCGAGATCGAAGTCCAGCAGGTTGACCGGAGTCACTTCCAAGAAAGCCGTGTAGGTGCCGCTGCAGGTCGCTTGACGCGAATCAGCGGCTGTAGACGTTCATGCCGGCGAAGAAAAACGCCACTTCGGCAGCGGCAGTCTCGGCAGCGTCCGAGCCGTGCACGGCGTTGGCATCGATCGAGTCGGCGAAATCGGCACGGATGGTG
This sequence comes from Burkholderiales bacterium, assembly GCA_038236495.1. GTDB lineage: Bacteria > Pseudomonadota > Gammaproteobacteria > Burkholderiales > Burkholderiaceae_C > Pseudaquabacterium. The sequence goes on along the minus strand of JBBRZR010000503.1, from coordinate 2,577 downwards.
CCCTTCTCGGCTTTCTTCGGGTCGGTGGCGCCCATCAGGTCACGGTGCTTGGCGATGGCGTTGTCGCCTTCGAGCGCCTGGATCACCACCGGGCCAGAGATCATGAAGCTGACCAGGTCGTTGAAAAACGGCCGGGCCTTGTGCACCGCATAAAAGGCCTCGGCCTCGCCGCGCGACAGGTGGGTCATCTTGGACGCGATGATCTTCAGGCCGGCGCCTTCGAAGCGGGCGTAGATCTGACCGATCACGTTCTTGGCGACGGCGTCGGGCTTGATGATCGAGAGGGTGCGTTCGATGGCCATGGAAATCTCCTGAATTTCAGTGCTTAAAGGTTAACCCGGCATTCTAGCGTCGGCAGAAGTCGCGGGGATTGGCCGCCCAGGCAGCGCGACGGTTGGCGCGGACCGACCGGCCAGCGCCCAGCGGCACGGCTTCCGACACCCACCCTTACGCGACCCCAGCCGGGCGCGGGCCGCGCCGTGAATCAGCGACCGCCGCCACCGCCGCGGCGACCGCCGCCACCGCCACCGCCGCCACCGCCGCCACCGCGTCGGCCACCGCCACCGCCACCGCCACCGCCACCACCACCACCCCCCCCGCCACCGTTGCCCTGGAACTTGCGAACAAACGCATCGGCACCGATGTACCCGAGCGAGGTCTTCATGGGATCAGGTTGGCCACCCGCGCCCCCTCCGCCACCGCCACCGCCCTTGCGGCCACCGGCATCGCCGCCCACGCCAAAGCCACGCGGCTTTTGCACAAACCGCTTGTCGTAGGTTTGCTCCAGCGGATTCGGGATCGGGCCGTCCTCGGCAATCTCGCGCTTGGGCTGGCGGGCCTCCCGGATAGCGCGCTTGTCGAAGGTCTGCATCAGCGGGTTGGGGATCGCCGCAAAGTTCTCGGTGTCCCGGTCGTCGTCACGCTCCACCGGCCGGTCTGTCAGGCGGTCGATCGGCCGGTCGGCTTGCCGATCCGGGTTGCGGTCACGCCGCTCGTTGCCACGCCCTGCCGGCCGGTCGGCGCGGCCATCGGCCTGACGCTCCGGCCGGTCGGGGCGGTTGGGCCGGTCTGGGCGGTCGCGCTCGGTGCGCTGAGTCGGCGGGCCGTTGCGCCGGTTGTTGTTGTTGCCCCGGCCAGCGCCCTGACCCTCGCGCGGCGCAGCAGCCGGACCCGTACCCGGTCCGTCCTGGCGCGGCGGGCGCGGTGTCGGGGCGGCGCCCGGGGATGGGCGGTCGGTGGCAGCCAGGCGGCGCACCTCGCGCACCTCGGACTCGTTGAGGTCGACAAACAAGCCACGCCGCAAGCCACGCGGCAGGACAACGCAGCCATAACGGATGCGGATCAGCCGGCTCACGCCCAGGCCCACCTTGTCGAACAGCTTGCGCACCTCGCGGTTGCGGCCTTCGGTGATGACGACCCGGTACCAGCGGTTGACTCCCTCGCCGCCGCCGTCCTCGATGGACTTGAAGCTGGCGCGCTGGCCGTCGATGTCGACGCCGTCGATCAGGCGCTTTTTGGCATCCGACTCCAGCGTGCCCAACACCCGCACCGCGTATTCACGCTCAACACCAAAACGCGGGTGCATCAGCTGGTTGGCCAGCTCGCCCGAGTTGGTGAACAGCAGGAGGCCTTCGGTATTGATGTCCAGCCGCCCCACCGATTGCCACTTGCCGTGCTGCAGCCGCGGCAGGCGGCGGAACACCGTGGGCCGATTTTGCGGGTCGTCATGGGTGACGACCTCGCCAACCGGCTTGTGGTAGGCAATCACCCGCGGCGGCGGCGGTGCGATGCGCACCTTGATGACCTTGCCGGCCACGCTGATCTTGTCGCCGAAGGAGATGCGCTGGCCGGTGTGGGCCGGCTGGCCGTTGACCATCACCTGGCCTTCGGCGATCAACTCCTCCATGTCGCGGCGCGAGCCGATGCCGGCCTGGGCCAGCACCTTGTGCAGCTTGGGTGCGTCGGGCTCGGCGGCCAGCACGCGGCGCTCGGGCTCGCCGGAGGCAGGCGCATCAGCCTCGGCAGGGTCGGCGTCGTAGTCACCCGACAGCACAGCGGCAAAAGTCTCGGCAGCGTCGAGGGGTGCGGCGCGCGGCGTGTTGTCCATGCGGTCAACGGCCGGCGCGTCGCCATCGTCATCACCCTCGTCGTCACCCGCGGTGGCGGTGACGGCCATCTGCCCGGCTTCGTCGGCGACAGAGCCGTCCTCACGCAGGGCGCGGTCGACACCGCTGCGGCGGCCACGGCGGCGGTTGCGGTTGCGGCGGCGCGGGCCGTCGCCTTCAGCCTCGGCGGTCTCGCCCGGGGCTGCGGCTGCAGCCCCGTCGCCCACTGGGGCGGACAAAGCACTGTCAATCGAGACCGCAACGTCACGATCGGCCACCACAGCAGGTGCCGCGAACGTCGGGGATGCAGCCCATGGCGCAACGACGGCCGCTCGGGTCTCGACCTGCTCCAGCGCCGGCGCGGTATCGGCAGGCGGCGACGCGTTGGCAGCGGGTACGGCAGCACGCTTGCGCGGCTTGCTCACCTTGGCGGGAGCCTCGGGGTCCGCTGTGACTTGCGCCAGCTGCACCA
>JBBRZR010000502.1:0-3596 GCA_038236495.1 Burkholderiales bacterium | reverse complement strand
CCCCGGTTCTGGCCATCGGCCTCGCCCTCGAACCCCGGCACCAGCCACAGGCCAGGCGCCAGGCGCTCAAAACGCAACACCGGGCCGGGGCAGTCGCTGGGCCCGGCACGGCCAGCGGGTCTTGCCGCCGCGCTTGTCGGACGGCTGGAGGGCGGGCTTACGCGCGAGCCTGCTGGCGGGCTTGCCGGCTGGTTCGTGGGCGGGGTCGTGGACTGACTCGCCAGCAGGACCGCAGCCTGACTTGCGGGCTGCACTGCCGGTGCTGCAGGCACCGCTGCGCCCACCCGGCCGCCCGCCAGGCCCAGCCAGACCAGCAGCACCCCGCTGGCCGATACGCTGACGGCTGTGCGCAACAGCCGTCGCCCGGCACAGGGTTCTCCCTGTGCCACCTTGGCACGCGCCGGAGCCGGCTTGCTACAAAGCTGGTCATCGGCCGCTGGCCCAAGGCGGGCCCGGCAGCCGTGCCAACGGTTGACCGGGCGCAGCGGCACGGCATGTCTCTTGCAGCAAGTTTGCATCAGTGAACGCGGCGCCCACCGCGGACGCTCCTGAATCTGAAAGGAAAAAAGCAACATGAGCCATCTTGCCGCAAGCCCGGCCGCACCCGCAGCCAAAACCCCCCGCGCCGCCAACACCTGCGCGCTGTGAAGATCCTGATCTTGCGTGGTGGCGGCTCACCAACCCGCGCACCAGGCGCCCCGGCCAGCGCCGCCTCGACCCGCGAGCGCGGCGTGATGGCACTGGGCAATGGCAGCGGGCAATGGGTGCTGGTCAACATGTCGCCCGCGGTGGCGCACCAGCTCGACAGCGACGTGCGCCTGGCCAGCCATGCCGGCCTGTGCAACGCCGAGGTGCGCGCCGTGCTGCTGACGGACGCCCAGATCGACCACGTCGGCGGCCTGCTCAGCCTGCGCGGCGGTGCGCCGATCGACCTGTACGCCACACCGGCGGTGTTCGAGCAACTCACCACCGCGCTGCCCGTGCTGCCGGTGCTGCAGCACTACTGCGGCGTGCACTGGCATGTGATGCCGGTGGCAGGTGACCGGCGGGTGGCCAGCTTCCGGGTGGAGGGCCTGCCCAGCCTGGAGTTCACCGCCATCGCCACCGACGGCGTGCGACCACCGCATTTGGCGCACGGCGAGGGGCCGCAAGTGGGCGACAGCATTGCGCTGGCGGTGCGCGACCTGGCCACCGGCCAGCGGGTGTTTTGCGCGCCCGGCCTGTCGCAAATCGGCACCACCGAGCTGGCCTGGATGCAGGGTGCCGATTGCCTGTTGATCGATGACATGCCGTCCAACGACAACCGCAGCAGCGTCGGCGTGGACACCGCCGTCGACAACGACGGCCGCCAAGCGGGACTGGCCTTCTTGCGCGACCTGCCGGCTCGCCAAAAGGTATTGTTTTGTGAGGCCCCGAGCGACGCCCAGCGGGCCGCCTGGGCGTCGGCTGGCATCGCGCTGGCCTACGACGGCATGGAGATCGAGGTTTGAGGCCGCCGATGGCGGCGCGGTCGCGCCCGGCGCCTAGCACATCGGGCGACCCACAACGGCCCGGTCAGCCCCGGGCATACCGCAGGTTTGCGCGGCGGGCCATAGCAGCTACAACCCTCGCTGCATGACCGACAACGCCGCCCTCACCCCCGCCACGCCCCGGCTGCAGATCAACGCCTTGGTCAAGCGCTACGGCGAGCGCCGTGCACTCGACGGCCTGAGCCTGACGCTGCAAGCCGGCTGCTTTGCCGTCTTGCTGGGGCCCAACGGCGCTGGCAAGTCCACCTTGTTCCAGGTGCTCACAGGGCTGTTTGCCGCTGATGCCGGCGAGGTGCGGGTGGACGGCCATTCGCTGCGCCGCAGCGCGGTGGCGGCGCTGGCCCATATCGGCGTGGTGTTCCAGCAGATGTCGCTGGACCTGGACCTCAGCGTGTTGCAGAACCTGCGCTTCCACGCCGACCTGCACGGCCTGCCGCGCGCTGTGGCGGCCGAGCGCATCGCCGCCGGTTGCGCGGCCGCCGGCCTGACGCCTGACCTGATGCGCCCGGTGCGCGAGCTGTCCGGCGGCAACCGGCGCAAGGTCGAGCTGGTGCGTGCCCTGCTGCACCGGCCTGGCCTGCTGCTGATGGACGAGCCCACCGTGGGGCTGGACCCGAAGTCGCGCCGCGAGCTGCGGCTGGGCGTGCTGGCCGATGTGCGGGCGCGCGAAAGCAGCGTGCTGTGGGCCACCCACCTGGTCGAAGAAGCCGAGGCGGCCGACCGGGTGCTGGTGCTGCACAAGGGCAAACTGCTGGCCGACGGCACGCCGGCCGACGTCGCCACGGCGCTGGGTGGCGGCACGCTGGAAGAAGCCTTCATCCGCGCCACCGGCTGACGGGCGCCCGGCCTGGGCGTGGGTGAGCCGCCGGACGCCCTCCCTGACCCGCCAGACCCGCAGCACGCCACCACCAGATCCCCGGAGACACCCGATGCAGCATCACCCGCGACCCACCCCCTTTGCCGCCCTGGCCTGGCTGTGCGGCGCCCTGCTGGCTGCCACCGCGCCGGCACAGGCCCAGGGCGTGGCCTGGGTGTCCAGCGAAAAAGACAACGCACTGACCCTGGTTGACCTCAAGAGCCTGGCGGTGACCGGGACGGTGGCCACCTGCAAGCGGCCGCGCCATTTGCAGCGCACACCCGACGGCAAGCAACTGCTGGTGGCCTGCGGCGACTCGCACCAGGCCGACATCATCGACCTGGCCACGCGCAAGTCGGTGGGCAAGCTGGCGCTGGGCGACGACCCGGAGGCGTTTGACATCTCGCCCGACGGCAAGACGCTGTATGCGTCCAACGAGGACGAAGGCGCGCTCAGCATCATCGACATCGCCAGCGGCAAGCTCAGCAAGACCGTGCCGGTGGGCAAGGAGCCCGAGGGTGTCAAGGTCTCGCACGACGGCAAGACAGTGTGGGTCACCTCCGAGGCCGCCAGCCTGGTGCATGTGATCGATGCGGCCAGCGGCAAGGTGCTGAACAACGTCAAGGTCGGCAAGCGGCCACGCCGTTTTGCGCTGACGCCCGACGGCAAACAGCTCTGGGTCACCAACGAGCTGGGCGCCAGCGTCACCGTGCTGTCCACCACCGACTACAGCACGCTGGCCACGCTCAACTTCGAGATCAAGGGTGTGCGCGCGGCCGACATCACCCCCGTCGGCATCACCATGACGCAGGACGGCAAACGCGCGTTCGTGGCGCTGGGCCGGGCCAACCAGGTGGCCTTCATCGACATCGCCAGCCGCAAGGTGACCGATCTGGTGCTGGTAGGCAAACGCGCCTGGAACGTGGCGCTGGACAAGGCCGAAGGCCGGCTGGTCGTCGTCAATGGCCTGAGCGACGACATCACGGTGGTGGACGTGGCCGGCGCCAAGGCCATCAAGAGCATCCCCGTGGGGCGTGTGCCCTACGCGGCACTGGTGGTGGAATGAGGGCGCACAACGGCTTCCGGCCCGGCCGCTGGCGCCAGCTTGCCGCCGCGCTGGCGCTGGTGGTGACGGCGACGCTGGCCCCGGTCGCTGCGCTGGCGGCACCGTTCAAGGCCACGCTGATCGTGCGTGACGACGACCCGCGGTT
>JBBRZR010000501.1:0-3599 GCA_038236495.1 Burkholderiales bacterium | reverse complement strand
GCTGCCCGGTTTGCCCTGGCTGGGCATGGCCGCCTATGGCTTTTGGTCGATGTCGGGCATGAGCTTTTATGCGCCGCAACAGAAACGCTTGATCGGCTTGGCGCCCGACCTGCGCAACATGCTGTTGGCGATCAATGCGTCAGCGCTCTACATCGGCATGTCGCTGGGTTCGGCTGCCGGCGGTCAGGCGTGGCTGGTGCTGGGCCCGGGGTCACTGCCGGCCGTGGCCTTGGGGTTCATCGGCTGCAGCATGGCCACCTTCTTGCTGTCGCGCCGCGCCGAGCTTGGCGGGCCGGCATCGCTCGCCAAGGCCTGACGGCGGTCTCGACACCGCGGCACGGCCAAAGTTGGCGCTGGCCGGTGCCCCGCCCAAGCTTCTGTCGCGCAGAACCCCAAGGGTCTGCGCGATGTGCCTTGGCACTGCGCTGGATCGCAGGACAGCGGTCGCCCCGACGCTACGGGGTGTCGTGCAAACGGCCGCGGGCCTGGCCCAAAGCGCTGCCGCGATGCGGGGCAAGAACCTTGGCTGCAGCCAGGTACTTGGCCTGTGGTGCCAGCGCCTTATGAGTCAACGCTGGGCCGCTCCCGAGTTGACTCCTCCCCCTAAGGGGCGGCGGCGGGTTTTTGTGCCGCCTTGGGGGCGCTGATAGGGGATCCCGGCGTCTTCCTGGCTCTTGCCGGCCTTCGATCCTGCCAGCACCGCCCCCTACGCCGCCGGCGCCGGCGGCCCGACAATCACCCAATGATCTCGCCCAACGATCCTTTGCTGCTGTTCGACTTCCGCGAGCCGGCCGCCGTGAACGACTGGACCGCCATCGACGACCGCGTGATGGGCGGCATCTCGCGCAGCAGGCTGCGACACGACCCGGCAGGCCATGCCGTCTTCGAGGGTGAGGTCTCGCTGGAGAGGAACGGCGGATTTGCCTCGGTGCGATCCAGCCCGGGCGCACGGGGCAAGCCTGGCGCTGAAGCCTGCGTGATCGAGCTGCGCGGCGGTAGCAAGCAGTTCAAGCTCAGCCTGCTCACCGACGACGGATTCGACAGCCTGAACTACCAGTGCGGCTTCGCGAACGACAGTGACGACTGGCAGACGATCCGGCTGGCGCTCGGGGCATTTCGCGCCAGCTTCCGGGGACGCGACGTACCGGGTGCTCCGGCACTCGACCCCGCACGAATCCGCCAAGTCGGACTGATGATCGCCGCCCGACAAGCCGGCCCGTTTGCCCTCGACATCCGGCGCATCAGCCTGGCCTGAACCCGAAAATATGTCAATTTCCTGGCAATGGGCGGCCACGGGCACCGCCTTTTCACAGCGCACATCCGTGGCGGACTTCTGTCTGACTGACGGGTTGAAATTGCACAGCAAACCTTGCCCAAGGTCCGCATGCAGGACAACACCGCCGAAGCCGTCGCTCGGCAACGCCTGGGCCCCGCGCCAAAGCGCACGACCGCGCAAGCCGCATCGCCTGAAGGATCGCCGACCGGGGTAAGCTCGACCCATCGATCACTTGCCGCCCAATCCTATGGAACACGTTCCCTATTCCGAATTCGAAGCCGCGGCGCGCGCGGCAGGTTTTGATGAAGTGCTGGAGCGGCACTGGGCGCCGCTGACCGTGTTGGACACGCATGGGCACCCGTTTGCGACGCAGGTGCTGGTGGTCGCCGGCGACATGTGGCTGACCCAGGGTGACAGCACCCGGCACCTGCGCACCGGCGACCGCTTTGCGCTGCAACGCGACGAGCCGCATGCGGAGCGGTACGGCGAGGTCGGTGCGACCTTCTGGGTCGCGCGGCGCAACTGACGCTGCTCGGGTGACGACGCTCGACCTGCGCACGCTGACGCAGCAGTTTCCCCAGGCGGGTCGGGTGGAAGCGATCTTCTTGCGACCGCAGCGCGGCGCCGCGGCCGTGTCGGTGGCTTCGGCCACGGCGATCGTGGCACGCGGACTCGACGGTGACCGCAGCGCAGCGCGACCGGCCGCAACAGCCGATGGCCACAAACGCCAGGTGACGTTGATCCAGGCCGAGCACCTGCCACTGATCATGGCCTGGCTTGCGCGCGCGGTGATCGACCCGGCCGACCTGCGGCGCAATATCGTGGTCTCGGGCCTGAACCTGCTGGCTGCCCGTTCACCCTGGGCCGGGCAGCCGCTGTGGCTGCGGATCGGCGCCGACCTGGTCCTCGAAATCACCGGGCCTTGCGACCCTTGCTCGAAGATGGAAACCGTGTTGGGCCGGGGCGGCTACAACGCGATGCGCGGGCATGGTGGGGTGACGGCGCGGGTGCGCTTTGCGGGCCGCGTGTCGGTGGGCGATGCCGTACAGGTCGGCGGGTGAGTTTGCCGGGTGCGGGCCGCCGTTCAGCGGCGTCGCTGGGGACCTGCTGTCGACGCACGCCCATCCTTCCTGGTTGTCTGGCCGGGTGGCCGGGTGGCCGGTCTACCCTGAGAACAGCCTTCGTGCGGCACCTGCTTGCCGCGACCACATCTCGGCAGCGGTGCCGCTTCTGACCTTGCAGAACTTTGCACACCCGGCAGATCATCGCCTGGGCTGTGACGACGTTCTTGGATGACACACCATGCTGCACGAAGACCGCCGTGCAAAGATCGAGGCCCCTCTTGCTCTTGCGCGGCACTGCGATGGCCCCGCCTATTTGCCCCTGGCCGGAAGCAGCACGTCCGTCGCGCCACAATCCACCACAACTGCACCTGTGCCCGACGATGTCGACATCCGCTGAACAGACCGTACCGCCGATTCAAATCAACGCCGACTTCGCGCAGCGCGCAGTGCAGCGACTGGCCGACGCCCGCTGGCAGCCCTCCCCGCTTGCAGGGGTCGAGCGCTGGATGCTCGACCGGGTGGGTGGTGAGGTTGCGCGAGCCACCAGCCTGGTGCGCTACGCATCAGGATCGCGCTTCGAGCGTCACGTGCACGGTGGCGGCGAAGAGATACTGGTGCTCGACGGCGTGTTCACCGACGAAGCTGGTGACCACTCGGCCGGCACCTACTTGCGCAACCCACCGGGCAGCGCACACGCGCCGTTGTCACGCGAGGGCTGCCTGTTGTTTGTCAAGCTGCGCCAGTTCGCGGTGGATGATCTTGAGCCGGTGCGCATCGACACCCGCTCAGAACCGTGGCGGCAGGGCGTGGTGCCTGGCCTGTCGGTGATGCCGCTGCACGAGCACAACGGCATCTCGACAGCGCTCGTGCGCTGGGCGCCCGACACCCAGTTCCACGCGCACACACACCCCGGCGGCGAGGAGATCCTGGTCATCGACGGTGTGTTCCACGACGAGTTCGGTCGCTATCCCAAAGGCAGTTGGCGTCGCAGCCCACGCTGGAGCCGGCATGCCCCATTCACCGGGCCCGAAGGTGCGCTCATCTACGTCAAGGTCGGGCACCTCGGTGCAAAGCTGATCGGCGACTGAGCGCCATGCCGCTGCGGGGGGCTGCGCGTCGCGAGGGGAGAGCCCTGAAGCCGAGTGCATTTTGTCCACGCAGCCCGTAGCGGGCGGACCTGCAAGCGGCCCGCTTGACCTCGAGCTTCATGGTGTTGGCCAGAAAGGCCAGGATGTCGCTGCGCTCCTCGATGATCTTGG
>JBBRZR010000500.1:0-3616 GCA_038236495.1 Burkholderiales bacterium | reverse complement strand
TCGGACACCGCCGCCAGCGCGTTCTGCATGTCGTCCATCAGGCCGGCGGCCTCGTCCAGCAGGCCGGCGTCCAGACCGTCCAGCGGGTTGCCAGCGGGCGGCGGTGGCGGTGGCACAAACTCGGCCAGCGCGCAGTCGAAATCAAACTCGTCGGGCCGGCCGGCGCGCTGGGCGACGTCCAGGCTATCGACCAGCACCTGCGAGAAATAACCCTGGCCGGTGATCTCGCACAGAAAGTCCACCGGCGCCCGGCCCAGCAGGTGGTCGCGCAGGGTTTGCAGGCTGTCGGCAGCGCCGTCGCCGTAGACGATGCCGCGCACCCGGATCTGCACGCTGGGCCGGCCGAGCGCTTGGGCCAGCTCACCGTCCATGCCGGGCACGGCATGGCGCACAAAGCGCGCACCTTCGCTGACCTCGATGCTGAGCAGTTTGTCGAGCACCACGCCGGCGATCTCCAGCGCCATGTCAGCGGCCCCGGCGGCGCGGCGCGCTAGGGTTGGCAACGGGCTGCAGCGTGCAGGCCGCCATCACAGCCACCCCCCGGTGAAGCCGTGCTGACGCAGGGCCTGGTCACGCAGGCGCTCAGCCAGACGGTCGGCCAGGTGATCGACCAGCATCTCCTCGGCCAGGGCGTCCAGGCCGGGCAGCAGGCCGTGTGCAGTCGGCAGACTGCGGGCGCCCAACGCCGCTGATGGTGCACCGGACACACCGACCAGCGCAGGGACGGTCGCGGTCGAAGCTGGGTGCGGGGCCCCGCCAAGGCTGTGCGGCCAGGTGTCGGGCGGCATGGCCTCGGTGTGGCGCTGCCGGCTGTCCGCCAGCGTGGCGCTGAGCAGGCCTTGCAGTGCGGGCAGGCCGGTGACCAGCCGGGTTGGCAGCGTGGGGTCCGCGCTGCTGGCGGCCCGAGCAGTGCTGACCCCGGCGCCGGCTGCGGCATCCGTGTGTCCATCAGCCACTGGCCATACCCGGTCAAGCGCTGGTCCTGCCGCGTCGAAGACCCGGCGCTGAGCGCCGAGCGCCCGGCTGGAGGCCACGGCGGCCACGGGCGCCGGCCGCGGCCATGACGGCAGCGGCGGTGATCCGGTCAGGTCGGGCCGGGTGCCGACAAAGCCCTGGTGGGCTGGCAACGCCGGCCTGGGGCCGGCCACGGCCAGCCGGTCCTGCAGCCGGTCGCGCCGATTGCGTCGGTCGAGCAGGCTGGCCACGCTGCCAGTGCTGGCCGGTAGGTCTTGGCCGGGGTCGTCCACCCCAGGCGGCGCTGATCGACTGAGCGCTGCGACAGCGGCTGTGGTCGGGCTGGCCTCAACAGGCGGCCAGGGGGCACCGGCGAACCGTGCGGGCAGGCTGTTTGTCGGGGATGCAGCAGCGGTACCCGGCGCGGCGCTGGCGGCCACACCGGCCTCAGTCCGGGCCGGTTGTTGCAGCGCCTTGGCCTGACGGTTGACCATCGCACCGCCGGGGCCCAGAACCAACGCCGGCGGCCACTGCACCAGCGGCAAGTCCGGCTGAACCGCTGCGCCCGGTGACCCCCCAGCCGGCCGCCGGCGACCGTGTGATGGCGGGTCCGGCCAGTTCGGCGTGGCCACTCTCGGCGCGGCACCGTGCGATGCCGGACGGCCCGGGCCGGCAGCCGTGTCCGCCACCGCGCCTGCACCGCCCAGCGACTCGCGGATCAAGCGGTCCAGCGGCGTAGCCGGCGCCCGGCCTGGCTGATCGCACAGCGCCTCGAACCAGCGCAGCACGGCGCTGGTCAGCAGCCCGTCGGCCTGACGCAGGGTGTGCGCCGCACCGGGCGCCCAGAAAGGCGTGGTCATCCGTCTGTATCCCCGGCACGGGTGTCGCCCGCCGCACCCGTGCCGGCCAGGTAAACCGCCATCTGGCCGGGTGTCAGCTCGGCCACCTGGGCCGGCGTCCAGCCGTAGTGGCGTGCCAGCAGCACATGGGCCTCGCCGATGGCTGAGGCGCTGGCCTCCAACACCGCGGCACCATCGGGCGCCAGGCCGGAGATGCGGTGGATGGCCGTGACCAGAAACTGCACCAGCCCGGCATGCATCTGGCGCACCTGCTCGAACGACAGCGCCGGCTCGACCAGCGACTCCTTGACGATCAGCAGCGGCACCAGCGAGGCGTCGTCGCGCGCAGCCTTGGAGATCAGCGCCAAGGTGGCCACCTTGAGTGGCCGCACCCGCACGCGGCGCTCGGGATCATCCGCCGCAGCGCCGCCGGGATGCAGCACGCCGGCCGGCACCACCACCTCGTGCACCAGCAGGCTGCCGGCCAGCAATTCTTGCGGCGTCAGCAGTGCGCCGGCGGGGCTGTCGGGGGCATCGGCAAGCAGGTGGCGGGCAATCGACATGGACTTCATCTCTTGAGAAAACGACGGGCCGCTCCCGAGTTTTCTTGCCCCCTCGGGGGGCGGACGACGCCTGGCGTCGGCCTGGGGGTGCTGTCGGGTGACGCCGCGGCCCAGCGGGCGGGGCCGCGGCGCGTCAGGTCTCTTCGTAGGCCACGCGCATCGCCTGGAAGGTCACCGCCTCCATCACGAAGGTGTCGCTGGGGATGGTGTAGGTCCAGCGGTCGAACTTGACACCAAACAGCGTGACCTTGGTGGATTGGGTGGGATGGTTCTGGTCGCGCAAGGTCGAGATCAGGTTGAACGAAGGCTGCGGAAACGACGGCCCGGACGGCGGGCTGGTGGCGCCATCACCCAGCAGCAGCCGGATCAAAGCGCCGTTGACATGGGCGCGCTGAGCCGAGCCGGTAACCCGCACGATGCCCGGCCGCAAGTGCGTGGGGTAACGGTTGCCGATCTCGTAGAACGGCTGCACATCGCTGCTGATGGCGATGGCCACGTTGGTGAGCCGGCCCACCACGTTGGACAGGTCGTACTGCGAGACCAGGGCATCGGCGGCCTGGCCCTCGGGGGTTGCGGTGTCTTCGACACCCAGCACCAGCACCGCATCGATCGCACGCAAGACATCGTTGGGCATGACGGGTTCTCCTGGCTCACTGGAGCGTCATGACGACGCGGATGAAATCGATGCTGAAGGTGGGCTGGATCGTCATCACCACGCTGACCTGGCCGGCGATCTCCTGGGCCCGGGTGGCGGTGACATCGAGCGCGTAGCCGGTGAGCGCCTCGTCCTGCACCATGCCGGTCAGAAAGGCATCCAGCGTGGCCTTGAGCGCCGTGCGCACCCGCGAGTTGTTGAGCCGGCCCAGGTAAGGGTTGGCGGCCGAGCGCACACCGTACTTGGCGTAATCGACGATGCGCCGGGTGGGGATGGCCGAATACGGCGCGCCCGCCCCCTCGGTGGTGACACCCTTGAGCACCCGCAGCCCCTCTTTGGTGACGATGGTCAGCACGCTGCGCTGCACCAGCTGGGTCTGCTCACCGCGGTTGGCGCTGTGCGCGATGCCGGGCAGGTTGATCGCCTTGTTGGTCAGGCTGGTCTGCACCGACAGCGCCGAGATCATGCCGGCCACCGCCGCCGCGGTGTAGGCTGGCGGCAGCGTGGTCCCGTCGGTCTGCCGGATGCCAGGCGCGCACATCACCACCCGGTCTTCTGCCAGGTGATGGCCCAGGAAATCGGCCACCGTGGTACCTGGCGCGCCG
>JBBRZR010000499.1:0-3626 GCA_038236495.1 Burkholderiales bacterium | reverse complement strand
GGGCCGACTCGACCTGCCGGCCGGCGTACTGCACCACCACCCGGTCGGCGGTTTCGGCCACCACGCCCAGGTCGTGGGTGATCAGCACCAGGGCCATGCCGCCGGGGCGTGCCGCGTTGCCGGGCGGGGCGGTGGTGTGACCACCCGCCGTGCCGCGCCGCAGCGACAGCAGCAGGTCCAGGATCTGCGCCTGGATCGTCACGTCCAGCGCGGTGGTGGGCTCGTCGGCGATCAGCAGGCGCGGCTGGCAGGCCAGGGCCATCGCGATCATCACCCGCTGGCTCATGCCGCCTGACAACTGGTGCGGAAACGCGCCCGCGCGCCGTGCCGGGTCAGGGATGCCGACCAGCTCCAGCAACTCGATCACCCGGCGCTGGCGGGCCTTTCGGTTGAGCCCCAAGTGGACGCTGAGCGATTCACCGATTTGCCAGCCGACGGTGAAGCAGGGGTTGAGTGAGGACATCGGCTCCTGGAACACCATCGCTATGTCGCGGCCTATCAGTGATCGGCGCTGCTTGGGCGTGAGTTGGCGCAGGTCCTGGCCCGCAAAGGCCAGGCGCTCGGCGGTGACGGTGGCGGTCCAGGGCAGCAGGCCCATGATCGCCAGCATCGCCACCGACTTGCCCGAGCCCGATTCGCCGACGATGGCCAGCACCTCATCAGCATCGACCCGCAAATCAACACCATCAACCGCTGTGAAGGCGCCGCCCCGGGTGGCGAAGCGCACCGTCAGGCCGCGGATGTCGAGCAAGGGTGTCGTGTCGGCGCTGCTCATGACCTGCGCATCTTGGGGTCGAGCGCATCGCGCAAGCCGTCGCCCGCCAGGTTGATCGACACCACCGTTACCAAAATCGCCAGCCCCGGCAAGGTGACCAGCCACGGGTCGGAGCGGATGAACTCGCGGGCGTCGGCCAGCATCGTGCCCCACTCTGCGGTGGGGGCTTGCGCGCCCAGGCCGAGAAAGCCGAGTGCTGCGGCCTCCAGGATGGCGTCCGACACACCGAGCGCGGCCTGCACGATCAGCGGCGACAGGCAGTTGGGCAGCACGGTGGACAGCATCAGGCGCAGCGGCTTGACCCCCGAGACCCGGGCGGCGGTGACGTAGTCCCGTTCCAGTTCGGCCAGGGCTGATGCCCGCACCAGCCGCACATAGCGCGGCAGGTAGACGATGGTGACGGCAATGATGGTATTGGCCAGACTCGGCCCCAGCACCGCCACCACCAGGATCGCCAGCACCAGGCTGGGCACGGCCATGATCAGGTCCATCACCCGGGTGATGGCCACGTCCACCGCCGTGCCCCAGGCGCCGCGCAAGGCCACACAGGCCAGGCCCAGGCTGACGCCGATGACAAACGACACGCCCATCACTGCCAAGCCGATGAACAGCGAGATGCGGGCGCCGTGGATCAGCCGGGTCAGCATGTCGCGGCCCAGGCTGTCGGTGCCCAGCACAAAACGCGACGAGCCGCCCTCGACCCACATCGGCACCGCGCGCACCGCGTCGCGGAACTGTTCGGTGGGCGAGTAGGGCGAGACCCAGTCGGCCAGGATCGCCAGCAGCACGATGATTGTTACGACCGCCAGCCCACCCACCGCGCCGCGGTTTTCGCTGAAGGCGTCCCAGAAGGCGAGCAGCGGCGGGCGCGGCGCTGGGCCTGCGGGCTCGGCAGGGGTCGGCAAAGCGATGTCAGCCATGGCGGATGCGCGGGTTGATCAGCCCGTAGGTCAGGTCGACAGCCAAGTTGATGGCGATCACCAGCGACGAGATCAGCATCACGCCGCCTTGCAGCGCCGGGTAGTCGCGCCGCGAGATCGATTCGATCAGCCACTTGCCCACGCCCGGCCACGAGAAGATGGTCTCGGTCAGCACCGCGCCGGCCATCAGCGCGCCCACCTGCAGGCCGATGATCGTGACCACCGGGATCAGCGCATTGCGCAGCGCGTGCAGGCCGATCACGCGCCAGGCCGGCAGGCCTTTGGCGCGGGCGGTGCGCACATAGTCCTCACCCAGCACCTCCAGCATCGCCGAGCGCGTCATGCGGGCGATCACCGCCAGCGGGATGGTGCCCAGCACGATGGCCGGCAACACCAGGTGGTGCAGGGCATCTTTGACGGCGCCGGCCTGGCCGGACAACCAGGCGTCGATCACCATGAAGCCGGTGACCGGCTCGAAGTAGTACTTGATCAAATCGATGCGGCCCGACACCGGTGTCAGCCCCCAGCGCTCGGCCACGAACATGATCAGCAGCAGGCCCCACCAGAAGATCGGCATCGAGTAGCCGGTGACCGACAAGCCCATCAGCGTCTGGTCGAACACCGTGCCGCGCTTGGCCGCGGCGATGGTGCCGGCCGGCAGGCCCAGCAGCACGGCAAACAGCATGCCGGCCGCGGCCAGCTCGAGGGTGGCCGGGAACAGCGCGGCAAACTCGGTCAGCACCTTTTGGTTGGTGGCCAGAGACGTGCCAAAGTCGCCGTGCAGCAACTGCCAGACGTAGTCGGCAAACTGCTTCCAGACCGGCTGGTCCAGGCCTAAGTCGTGGCGGAACATCGCCAGCCGCTCGGCCGATATACCGCGCTCGCCCACCCGCACCTCCACCGGGTCGCCCGGCACCAGACGGATCGCCACGAAGGTGACAAACATCAGCGCGATGAAGGTGGGCACGGTCAGCGCCAGTCGGCGCAGCAGGTAGCCAAACATCAGCGGCGCATCACCGGAGCAGTTGGCGTGCAACGTGCCAGAGCTGCAATATCTGGACCTCGTCACCCCGAACCCGGTAGACCATCAAGTGGTTGCGGTGGACGATCCATTCGCGGGTGTCGTGGCGGCGGCCGGCACGGCCCATCAGCGGCTGCTCGGTCAACAACTGGGCGGCCTCAAAAAACTCGGTGGCAAAAGCTGTTGCCGCCATCGGTTTGCCGTCGGCCGCGATGCGGTCGGCCAGGCGCTGCAAATCGAGCAAGGCGCGACTCGACCAGCGCAGATTCATGCGCGCTTGGGTTTTGCAGCGGCGGCCGTAGCCGACTTGCGTTTGGGCGCAGCGGCTGTACCGGCGGTGCTGGACTCGACCCCGTAGCGTGTGAATACCGCCGCGACTTCGGCGTCGCTAGCAAATTCACCCCGGTCGGCCGCCGCGATGGCCAGCTCCAGGTCTTGCATCTGCGGCAGCCGCCAGTCGAGGTACTCGGCCAGCGCCTCCATCGCGACATAGCTCTTGCTGCGCCCGGTCATCTGGGCGTAGCGCTCGATCCGGTCCTTCAGCTCGCCGGGCAGACGCAGGCTGACCTGGCTGTCTTTGGTGCCGGGTGTGGGCTCAACGGGGGACTCGGCTGATGTCATGGCGGGTGTCATGGATGATGTCATGGCGGATGCTCCGTGCGTGCGATGTATTGCAGTGTAGTGCAATGCATTGCATCGCAATGCATTGAGGGCCGATTTACTTCAGCTCCACCCCGTTGAACTGGTGCGAGCCAAACGGGCTTTGCTTGTAGCCGGTCACTTCCTTGCGCATCGCCTCATAGACCACCGAGTGGGCGATCTTGAAGTCCGGCGCGTCCTCGTGCTCGATCACCTGCATCTCCTGGTAGAGCTTGCTGCGCTCTTTGATGTCGGCGATGCTGCGGGCCTT
>JBBRZR010000498.1:0-3638 GCA_038236495.1 Burkholderiales bacterium | reverse complement strand
CCCAGGTCGGACCAGAGCCGCTTGAGCTTGCCTCCAGGCAACTTCTTGAGCCGCTCGCGGATGAAGTCGGCCGCCAGGTTGGGCACGCCGCCGTCCTCGATGAACAGCGCCTGCTTCTTGTAGACACCGTCCAGCAGGTCGATCGCGCTGCAGATGGTGGGGCCGTGTGACGGCGATACCTTGCGGTTCTTGTAAAACGTGGGCGTGACGAAATCGCCGTTGAAGGCCCAGCCCTTGCCCAGGCGTGACGACAAGTCGGGCAGCGTCTTGTGCTCGTCGCGGCAGCGCAGCAGCAGCTCGGTGCTGCCGATCGAGCCGGCGGCCAGGATCACCCGCTGGGCGGTGGCACTGCCGGCGATGCGCTGGCCGCCTTCGAGCCGGTCGAAATGCACCCGCCAACCCGCGCCGGGCTGGCTGCCCAAGGATTCGAGCTTGGTCACCAGGTGCAGTGGCCGGATTTGTGCGCCGTGTTTTTCAGCCACCGCCAGGTAGTTCAGGTCCAGCGTGTTCTTGGCCTTGACCTGGCAGCCGATGTCGCAGTTGCCGCAGTGCACACAAGTGCCTTGCTGCACGCCGTGGATGTTGATGAAGGGCTTGCTGTGGCTGTCGTCACGCGCCGGCGCCTGCTCGGGGTCAAACGCGGGATCGAAGCTGACGGCCAGTGGCACCTTGTGGAACCGATCCCCCCAGCCGCATTTTTCAGCGCCCTCCTTCATCAGCCGGTAGCGGGCGGTGAGCTGGTTGTCGGGCAGCAGTTGCAGGCCCAGCATGTGGCCCACCCGGTCGTAGTAGGGCTTGAGCGTGGGGTGGTCTATGCCTTTGGGCCACTTGCTGGCAAAGATCTCGGGCTTGGCCTCGACCGAGACGTTGGCATAGATCAGCGACCCGCCGCCCACGCCGGCGCCAGCGGCCACCCACATGTCCGAGAAGGTGCGCAAATCGGCCCAGCCGTTGAAATGCTCGGGCTGGTTTTCGTCCCAGAGCCAGGCGTCGCCGGGCGCGCGGGGGTAGGTCTCGGGCGTCCAGCGGCGGCCGCGCTCCAGCACCAGCACCTTCATGCCGGCCTCGGCCAGCCGGCAGGCGGACACGGCACCGCCAAATCCGCTGCCGATGACGATGGCCTCAAAGTCGAGTTGCGTCATGTGGGGTGCTCGCGGTTCAGGCCTGGGGCCGTTGGGTCAGGTAGGTGCGGGTCAGCTCCTTGGCGAAAAAGCCAAAGAAACTGCCCACCGCCGCCGCCTTCGCACCAAATCCGTCGCTGTGGGTGGTCTCCAGCGTGCCCATCAACTTGAGCAGATCAATCACGCCCAGCGCCAGCACGCCGGCACCCACCACCGGCGCACTGGCGTCGTCGCCCTGGTGCAAGGTGGTGAACAGTGTGGTGGTCTCGCCCCACAGCCGCAACGGGTTGCCAACCTGCACATGTTTTTTGCCCGCCAGGTACCAGCGCTTGCCGCCGTGCGCAAAGCCCAGCTCGTAGACCATGTAGGTCAGCTCGGGATCGCCGCTGGGGCTGAACAGGCCGAACACGCCCTTGTCGGCCACCATCCCCAGGCCCAGCGGCGCGAAGTCGACCGTGCCCGAGAGCTGGGCGTGGTGCTGAGCGTCGGCGACGAAGGCGTCGATATCGGGGATGTCGATGGTCGCGTGCATCGCCAGTTCGTGCGCCCCTTTGGCGCCGAGCTCAGGGTCGGTGGCGCCCAGCGTGAAGCGACCCTTCATGGTCTCCTTGAAGTGAATTCCGGTGTGCGGTGTGCTGACGGTGGCGGTCATGGGGCGGCTCCTGGTGGACGAGAAGGCGGAACGGGACGACAGGTTGCGCTGGGGTTGCCGTGGGATCTGGGGCAGCGGCAGCTCAGTGCTGCGGCGCGTCCAGCGCTGCCAGCATGTAGGGGAAGGTGTCGCGCGCGGCGTGCACACCCAGAAACACATCGAGGTGGCCGTAGTCGTCGAAGACCTTCAGGCTGTGGCGGCCGGGCTGGTGCTGGTTGAACCAGGCGTGGCTGTTTTGCTGGCTCTGCCAGCTGAAGCAGTTGTTGCGCCGGCCGGCGACAAAGGCAAACCGGGTTTCGCAGCGCGGCGGCGCGGCGGCGTAGTCGGCGGGCAAGTCGGACAGCGCCTCGTGGCGCACCATCTGGCCCGCGGCGATGCAGCGCGACATCTGGTTGAAAAAAGTCAGCGGTACCGCGCCAAATTCGCCACTGATCCAGTCATGCACGGCGGTGTCGAGTTGGTCGTGCGGCCACAGCACGTCAGAGCCGGCGCCGTAGGTGAAGCTGGCAAAACGGCAGACGCCGCTCTCGCAGTCGGTCTGGGTCAGGTTGACCAGGTTGCGCAGTGCCCGTACGGTCATGCGGTCGACGTCCGCGCCCCGGCCGTCGCCCCATTGCGGGTTGAGGTAGTCCGTCAGCCAGCCCACCATCGGCACGGCCAACTGGCTCTTCAGGCGCGAAGCGCCGTTGACCACCGGATGCAGCGACACCGCGTTGCTGACGATCACCTCCACCTGCGGCAACAGCCCGGCCACCGCCGACATCGTGAAGCTGGTGGAGCCCTGACAGTGGATCACCGCCTTCAGCGTCTTGGCACCGGTCTGGGCCAGCACCGTTTGCACTGCCGCAGGATGGTCGTAGAGCGCCACTTGGTCCAGCGTCCATTCACAGGGCGGCAGGTCGATGCTGGCGCGCCAGTTCTCGAGCCAGACGTCGTGGCCGCGGGCCAGCAGCGCATCGACAAAGTGGGTGGCCACAGGTGGGCGGAAGATATTGGCCCGCACGCCCGCGCCATGCACCAGCAAGACCGGCCCAAGTGTGGCGGGCTGCTCACCCACCACGTGCAACAGGTTCAGTGACCGGCCATCGCCGGTGGTGAACGGAACGATCCTGTCGGTCGGCATGGCAATCGCCTGTTGCTGTTGATTTGCCTATTGTCATGGAATAAGTCACGCCGGCCCAGGCGGGTTTCAGCCGGTATCCCTAAGGCATCGCAAGGGGTTCGGCGCAGTCGTTTTGCCTGATTGACGTTTACGTAAACGTCAATCAATAATGGCAAGGCAAGGTCAGCCTGGGTTAGGCTGGCACCGCAATTCCCCCAAGATCCGGCGCCGGAGACCGCATGGCCCACCTGCAGAGCAAGCTCAACCCCCGATCCGCCAGCTTCCGCGCCAACGCCGAGGCGATGGCGGCCCTGGTGGCCGACCTCAACACCAAGCTGTCGGCCATTGCCGAGGGCGGCGGCCCGGCCGCGCGTGCCAAGCACCTGGGGCGCGGCAAGTTGCTGCCCCGCGAGCGGGTGGAACGTCTGCTGGACCCGGACACACCGTTCCTGGAGATCGCGCCGCTGGCGGCGTTTGGCATGTACCCGGAGCGTGATGGCAGCGGGTCGGTGAAGGACAGCGCCCCTTGCGCCGGACTGATCGCCGGCATAGGTCGGGTGGCCGGCATCGAGTGCCTGATCCTCTGCAACGACGCCACCGTCAAGGGCGGAACCTACTACCCGCTGACCGTCAAGAAGCACCTGCGGGCGCAGGAGATCGCCGCGCAGAATCGCCTGCCGTGCATCTATCTCGTCGATTCCGGCGGCGCGTTCCTGCCCTTGCAGGCCGATGTTTTCCCGGATCGCGAGCACTTCGGGCGCAT
>JBBRZR010000497.1:0-3654 GCA_038236495.1 Burkholderiales bacterium | reverse complement strand
TGCAGCAACTGGTCGCCCACCGAATGGCCGCAGGCGTCGTTGACCAGCTTGAACTGGTCCAGGTCGATGAACAGCAAGGCGTGCTCGCTGCGGTCTTCGTGCGACTTGTTCAACACGCGGCGCAGCCGGGTCTCGAACTCGGCACGGTTGACCAGCCCGGTCAGCGCATCGTGCGTGGCGCGGTAGCTCATCTCGCCGCTCAGGCGGCGCTGCTCGGTCACGTCGTGAAAGACCAGCACCACGCCCAGCAGCTCGCCGTTTTCATGGCGGATCGGCGCGGCTGAATCCTCGATGCCGAACTCCGCACCATCACGCGAGATCAACAGGGTGTGGCTGGCCAGTCCCGACACCCCGCCTTGCTGCAGGCAAGCGGCCACCGGGTTTTCCGTGGGCGCGCGGGTCTCCTCGTTGACGGTGTGGAACACCTGGCCCACCGGCCGACCCCTGGCGTCGGCGTTGAGCCAGCCGGTCATGCGCTCGGCCACCGGGTTGAGCCAGGTCACCAAGCCTGAGGCATCGGTCGTGATCACCGCATCGCCGATGGATTGCAGCGTGACGCGCAACAGCTCGTGCTGCTCGGCCAGTTCGGCCGTCAGGGCGCGGATGGCGGTGATATCTTGAAACGTGCCGATCAGCCTGACGGGCTGGCCCTCCTTGAATTCGGCCTCGCCCACCGCCCGCACCCAGATGCGCTGGCCGGTGGCGGGCAGGAAGGGCAGCTCCAGGTCCCAGCCCTGGCCGGAGGCCATCGCATGCGCCACCGCCGCCTGGATGACCGGTCGGGCCTCAGGCGCGTAGTAGTTGATCGCATCCGCCAAGGTGGGCATGAAGTCGGGCGCCACGCCGTGGATACGGTGGGTCTGTGCCGACCAGGTCAGACTGTTGGTCAGCAGGTCCAGCTCCCAGCCGCCCACACCCGCGACCTCCCCGGTGCGGTTGAGCAGTTGCTCGCTTTTGCGCAGGGCCTCGTCCTGGCGCTTGCGCTCGGTGATGTCCATCTGCGTGCCGAACATCCATTCGGGCTTGCCGTCGGGCGTCCAGGTCAGCACGCGGCCACGGTCCAACACCCACACCCAGTGGCCGTCGCGGTGGCGCATGCGCACCTCGCTGACGTAGCTGGGCAGCTCACCGGCAAAGTGCTTGTTCAGCAGTTCAGCCGAGCGCTGCAGATCGTCCGGCTGCACGCGATCCAGCCAGGTCTGGATCGAGATCGACCCGAGTTCGTCCAGTGTTTGGCCGATGATGGCTGCCCAGCGCTCGTTGAAGCGCGTTTCGCCGGTCTGGACGTTCCACTCCCAGGTGCCCGCACCGGTGCCTTCGATGATCGATGCCAGCCGTGCCCGTTCCTCGTCCAGGGCGCGCTCGGCACGCAGCCGCTCGGTGACGTCTTCGACGGAACCGACATAGCCCGCTACCTCGCCGTCGCTGGCCAAGTTGCCTCGGGCGCGCGAGTGCACGGTACGCGTCTGTCCGTCGGCGCGGAGAATCCGGTAGGCCATGTCGAACTCGACCCCCAGCGCTGCCGCGCGCTGCCATTCGGCAAGCACGGCGGGACGGTCATCGGGATGCAGGGTCGCGACCCAGCCGTCGCCCAGGCTCTGCTCAAACGTGAGTCCGTGGATGCTCTGCCATTGCCCATTGGTGTACGTGCAGGCGCCCTGCATGTCCGTGGCAAAAACACCCAGCGGCGAGACCTCGCTGATGGCCTTGAATCGGGCCTCGCTCTCGGCCAGCGCGTGCGCGGCGCGTACTTGTTCGCGAACGTCCCGGATGATCTTGGTGGCACCCGTCAGTTCGCCCTGGGTGTTGCGGATCGGCGCCAGGCTGATCGAGACGGCGATGGCACCGCCGTCTCGGTGCGTTCGAACGGTTTCGAAGTTGAAGCCGGTGAGCGAATCCTTCAGTAGCGTGTCCAGGTCGCCCTTTTCGCCGGGTCGATCCGGCGGCACCAGCAGGGCCAGCGGCTGGCCCAGCATGTCGGCAGCGCTGTAACCGAACAGGCGCTGCGCGGCAGCGTTCCAGTGGGTGACCTTGCCATCCAGCGACAAGGTGATGATCGCGTCCACGCTGTTGCGCAGCACCGCGGCGGCTTGCAAAGCGGTCTCGCGCAGTTCGCGCTCGGCCAGCAGCGCGCGCCGGCCTTCCATCGCGCGCACAGCCGCCGCCGCCAAGTGGCCAAGCACTTCGCGCTGCGTGGCGTCGAGCTGGCGCGGCTGGCGATCGACGACGCACAGCGTGCCGGCGTGGCTGCCGTCGCTCAGGCGCAGCGTGGCGCCCGCATAAAAGCGGATGCCGGCGTCGCCAGTGACCAGGCCGTTGTCGGCAAAGCGCGGGTCGAGCGTGGCATCGGCAATCTCGAAGATGCCGTCCTGCAGGATGGCATGGGCGCAAAACGCCAGTTCGCGGGGGGTTTCAGTGACACCAGGCAGACCGGCATTCGCCTTGAACCACTGGCGGTCGGCGTCGATCAGGCTGATCAATGAAATCGGCACCCCGCACACCAGCGCAGCGGCTTGCACCAGGGCATCGAATTCGCGCTCGGACGCGGAGTCGAGGATGCCGAGCGCATGCAGTGAGCGAAGTCGCTCGGTTTCGTTGGCGGGTATTCGGGCTGCTGACACTGTGAAATCCTCCGGGCCCCGTTGACCGGACGCGGTCACGCCGACCCGTGTTTGCCGATTCTGCACGCGCAGGCGGGCCGCCTGGTTGAATGAAGCCATGGGTTCAACCGGCTTTTCAATCGAGCCTGCGGCGCCCGACGCGGTGGCAACATCCAGTCCATGCCCCACACCCCTGCCTCATCCGCGCAAGCCGCCGACCCCGCTCCGGACTGGCCGGCCATCGACGCCGCCCGGGCCAGTGACCCGAACGCCCGACTGCCGTTCTGGGTGATCGATGCCGGCCAGCCGCTGCTGGCCGGATCGGTGGCCAAGGCCCACCTGCCGGCGCTGGCGCGCTGGCCGGAGGCGCTGCGCATCGATGCACAAGGGGTCGCGCTGACCGTGGCGGCAGCGCAGCGCAGCGGCTTTCTGGCCCAGGCCAACCACGCGTTGCACGCCGCCGGCCTGATCACCGGCTGGCGCGACGAAACCTTCCCGCTGCAACCGGTCAACGGCGGCGCGCTGCTGGCCACGCTGGAGCGGGCCGCTGCGCGCTTCTGGGGCACGCTGACCTTTGGCGCGCACTGCAACGGCTACCAGGCGGATGCCCGCGGCCGGCCCAGCCACCTCTGGATCGCCCGGCGTGCGCTGGACAAGCAAACCGACCCCGGCCAACTCGACAACCTGATCGGCGGCGGTGTGCCGCACGGCCAGACCCCGGCTCAGACCATCGTGCGGGAGGGCTGGGAGGAGGCGGGCCTGCTGCCGGCGCAGATGGCCGGGTTGGTGGCCGGCCGACGCTTTCGGGTGGCGCACGACGTGGCCGAGGGCTTCCAGCGCGAGGAGATCAGCGTGTTCGATCTGTCCCTGCCGGCGGGCCTGCTGCCGCAAAACCAGGACGGCGAGGTGCACAGCCACACGCTGATGACGATGGACCAGGCCCTGGGCCATGCTGCGGCCGGCGACATGACGGTGGACGCCGCGCTGGCAACGCTGGACTTTGCGCTGCGCCACCGCCTGCTGCCGGCCAACCGCCACCAGCACCTGCAAACGC
>JBBRZR010000496.1:0-3660 GCA_038236495.1 Burkholderiales bacterium | reverse complement strand
GGCGCCAGCTGTACCAGCCCTCCGGAAAGCCGTGCACCAGCACGACTAGCGGGCCGCTGCCCTGGACGGCGGCGCGCAGCCGGATACCGTTGCTGGGGATGGTGATGAAGTGGGGGGTCATCGCGCGCAGTCGGGGTGCTCAAGGTTCAGGGGTATCGCTCGCCGGGGCGTGTACAGGGAGGGGTCAATGGCGGTGCTGGCCAACGGTCACAGCTTCAGGCCACCGTCCACCACCAGGGTCTGGCCGTTGACGTACGCAGCCAAAGGTGAGGCCAGGAACAACGCAGCGCCCGCCATGTCCGCAGGCGTGCCGAGGCGGCCGGCCGGGATGGACGCCAGCGCACCGGCCAGGCGCTGCGGGTGGCGGGTGGTGACTTCGGTCAGCTTGGTCGCGACCAAGCCCGGCGCCAGGCCGTTGACGCGGATGCCCTCGGGCGCCCAGGCCTGGCCCAGCGTGCGGGTCAGGCTGATCGCGCCGGCCTTGGACGCGGCATAAGCCGGGTTGCCCTTGTTGGCGCCCAGCCCGGCCACCGAGCTGACGATGATGATGCGGCCGCCCGGGTCGTGCGGGGCGCCGGCACGTGGCAACAGCAGCGGCTTGAAGCGCCGGCAGCAATGCATCAGGCTGTCCAGGTTGACCGCCATCACCCGGTCCCAGCCGGCGCGCTCGAACTCACCGCGCTGGTAGACCACCGTGCCCTGGCACAGCACCAGCACGTCCAGCGTGTCGCCCGGTGCGGGCGCGGCGGCGATGGCGTCCGGGTCGCCCACGTCCAC
Source organism: Burkholderiales bacterium (assembly GCA_038236495.1). Taxonomy (GTDB): domain Bacteria; phylum Pseudomonadota; class Gammaproteobacteria; order Burkholderiales; family Burkholderiaceae_C; genus Pseudaquabacterium. The sequence continues at coordinate 2,883 of JBBRZR010000496.1, read as the reverse complement.
GCCCTGGTAGTGCAGCCCTGTCAGGTCCGAGCCGTCAAGGCCGGCGTAGTCCTCAGCACTCGCGCGGGTGCCCCAGACGTGGACCTCGGCGCCACGGGCCCGGAAGGCTTGTGCCATGCCGTTGCCGATGCCACTGGAGCCGCCGACCACCAACACCCGCTGGCCACTGAAATCGGTATCGTTCATCGCTGGGATGGCCGTCGCGGCGCAGGACGCCGGCGGTCAAAAATGGAGACGGTGGCATGGTGTTCTGGCCATCCCGCTGCTGCAGTCGCCTGCAGGACACCCGGCGACTGGACCCCGACGGCCGGTGCTTCAGGCGCCCGCAGCGCCCTCGGCCTCCAACTGCCGTCGCAACTCGGCCTTGGCGATCTTCTCCAGCGTCGAGCGCGGCAGCGCGGTGACCAGCCGCACCTCATGCGGGCGCTTGAAGTCGGCCAGTTGGGCCACGCAGGCGGCCACCACCCGCTCGGCCAGGCCGGCCGCCACACCCGGCACCGGCAACACAAACACCACCGGCACCTCGTCGAGCATGCGGTGTTTGCGGGCCACCACCGCGCATTCGTGCACACCCGGCACGGCGGCGATCACCCGCTCGATCTCGGACGCGGCGACGTTTTCACCGCCCACCTTGAGCATGTCCTTGCTGCGGTCGCCAAAGCGGATCGAACCGTCCTGCAGCAGGTCGACCCGGTCCCCGGTGCGGAACCAGCCATCGGCGGTAAAACTGGCCTCGGTGGCGGCAGCATTGCCCAGGTATTCCTGAAACAGGCTCAAGCCCCGGATGCCACGCACCAGCAACTGGCCCGAGCCGCCGGGCTCTATCGCCCGCGCTTCGGCCACCGGCGGCTCGTCGTCGTCCACCACCGCAATGCCGTACTCCGGCGCCGGCCGGCCGATCGACAAGCTGGGGCTGGGCAGGTGGCGGCAGCTGACGATGCCGTGGCTGATGGTCTCGGTCATGCCCCACCAGCCCATCGTCTGCACCCGGAAGTGCGGGTCGGTCGGCAGGTCGCAGGCCGCGGCACCCCACAGCCGGTAGTGGTGGGCGGCGGGCACTTCTTGCGTCATCAGCGCTTTGATGCAGAACGGGATCATCGAGACCCAGGTGCAGCGGTGCTTGAGCGACAGCGGCCAGAACCGGCTGGCCGAGAAACGTGGCAGCACCACCGCGGTGGCGCCGGCCCACAAACAAGCCAGCACCGAGTAGGCCTGGGCGTTGGTGTGGAACAGCGGCAAATGCACCAAATGCACGTCGCTGCCTTGCAAATCCTCGTGCACCGCGTTGATGCGGGCGCCCCACAGCGCATTGGCATGGGTCCACAGCACCGCCTTGGGCCGCGAGGTGGTGCCCGAGGTGTACTGCACGCTGCACGGCGCCAGCGGGTCAGGCGGGCGGCGCGGCGGTGGGTCGGCATCCAGGGTCTCGAAGCGCTGGCCGGGCTCGACCGGGCAGGCCGGCACGGCGCCGTTGTCGGTGGCGGTGACGACGATCCAGCGCAGGTGCTTGCAATGCGCGGCCACCCGCTCGGCGAACCTGGGTTGGGTGATGGCGGCCACCGCACCGCAATGCTCGGCGTAATAACTCAACTCGTCGTCGGCGGCGCGGGCGTTGGTGGTCACGGCCACTGCGCCCAGCCAGGCGCAGGCGTACCAGGCCAGCAGGGTTTCGGGGCAGTTGTCGAGGTGGATCAGCACCCGGTCACCGGCCACCACACCGCGCCGCGCCAGGCCGCCGGCGATGCGGCCGACCTGCTGGTGAAACTCACTGAAGGTCCAGGTCTGCGGCGGGCCCTCGAACGGCTCCCAGGCGATGAAGACATGGTCGCGCCGGGCCACCGCCCGCTGCGCCAGCAAGGTGGGCACGTCGAAGCGGTTGAACGGGTGCAGGGCGGTGGGCTGTAGCGCGGGTGGCAGGGTCATGGCAGGCGCTCAAAGGTTCTCGATGTACATCCGGTTCCAGGTCGGGCTGATGATCAGCTGGTTGACGCAGGCGTGGGCCGGCAGCTCGGCAATGAAGCGGATGGTCGCGCCCAGGTCTTCGGGCTGCAGCATGCGTGAGCGGTCGAGCGCGCTGGGCGGCACCGGCCGGCGGTCCATGATGGGCGTGGCGACCTCGGCCGGGCAGATCGCGCAGGCCCGGATGCCGTTGCTGCACTCCTCCATGTTGATGGTCTCGGTCAGCGCGGTGACCGCGTGCTTGCTGCCGTTGTAGGCCGCGCCGGTCAGCTTGGGGTGGTGCACCCCGGCCCAGGACGAGATGTTGATCACCAGACCGTCCCGCTGGGCGCGCATCGCCGGCAGCACGGCATTGACGGTGTAAAACGTGCCGTCCAGGTTGGCACCGATCACGGTGCGCCAGCCCTCGATGGTCTGGTTCTTCCAGAAACGGTTGGGCGTGTTCAGCCCGGCGCTGTTGACCAGGATGTCGATCCGGCCATGCCGCGCCAGGATGCGCGCGGCCACCGCCGCCACTGCGTCGGCGTCCGCCACATCGAGCACCTCGACCTCGGCCCGGCCACCGCCAGCGCGGATCTTGTCGGCTTCGGCGGTTAGCACTGCCTCACGCCGGCCCGACATCACCACCACCGCACCGGCGTGCGCCAAAGCCACGGCGCCGGCCAGGCCGATGCCGGTGCCTGCGCCGGTGATCCAGGCGATCTTGTTGTCGAGCTGGCTCATGGTCTTGTCTTTCGTTGAATCGGTTGTGGTCGAGAGGAAAAGGGGGAGAGCTACTCGAAGCCCACCACCGCATGCGGCAGGTAGGGCGCTTGCAGCGCCGCGGCTTCCGTCTCGCTCAGCGTGACGCCCAGCGCGGCCACCGCGTCGTCAAAATGCTCAGGTCGGGAAGCGCCGATGATCGGTGCCGTCAGCCCCGGCTGG
>JBBRZR010000495.1:0-3664 GCA_038236495.1 Burkholderiales bacterium | reverse complement strand
CGGATTGGGCACGGTGGCCGCCGGCCCGGCCGCTGCAGCGACCGGAGCGGACTTGGCGGCGGCTGCGTCCACGCCGGCCGCTGCCGCCGCTTGCGGGGTGGGCCGCGGTGCCGGGCTGAGTGCGATGTAAGCGCCATATGCCAACCCCACCACCGCGATGCCAGCCGCCAGCGCGATCACGGTGGTGTTCTTGCGCGGTGCCGGTTGGCTGGCCGTGGCGTTGGCGACCCCGGGCGGCGCTGCCCGCCGCGGCGCAACCTCAACGGGCGGCGGGGCGGGTGGCGGCCGCGCGCTGCCATCCAGGCCCAGTTCGGCCCGCAGTTGCTCGATCGACTGGATGCGCAACTCGGGCTTGATGACCAGCGCATGGTCGATGGCGGCCAGAAAGTCGTGGCTGTAGCGTCCAGCGGCGGCCTGCGTGAGCGGCACGAAGGTGTCGTTGAGCAGCCGGCCCACCGACGGCGGCGGTGTTTTGCCCATGATCGCAAAGTACACCACCGCGGCCAGCGCGTAGACATCGGTCCACGGGCCTTGTTTCATGCCGGGGATCTCGGCGTACTGCTCGACGGGCGCGTAACCCGGCTTCAGGATCACGGTCAAGGCCTGGGTCATGTCCCCGATCACCCGCCGCGCAGCGCCGAAATCCAGCAGCAGCGGGCGCTGGCTGCCGGCCAGCATCATCACGTTGTCCGGTGCGATGTCGCGGTGGTAGCACTGCTCGCGGTGGATCACCGCCAGCGCCTCGGTCAGTGGGTCCAGCACGCCACGCAGCCAGGCTTCGGCCGGCGGGCCGCCCAGTTCGCGCAGGGTGTCCTTCAGCGTCTTGCCTTCGTAAAACGGCATCACCATGTAGGCCGTGCCGTTGGCCTCCCAGAAGCGGTACACCTTGACCAGCGAGGGATGGTCGAACTGCGCCAACAGGCGGGCCTCGTTGACAAAACTCTTGCGGCCGGCCTCGAAGGTCTCGCGGTGGCGTTCGGACTTGACCTGCACCTGGTTTTGACCGGCGCGGGCGGCCAGCACCGAGGGCATGTACTCCTTGAGCGCCACCCGGCGCTGCAGCGAGTGGTCGGTGGCCAGGTAGACGATACCAAAGCCCCCTTCGCCCAGCAGCGCCGTGAGCTCGAACTCGCCCAGCATCGTGCCGACCGGCAGGCCGTTGCCCATGTCGACACCGGCTGGTGATGCCGGATCCGTGCGCTGCAGCACCTGCGTGCGGTCTGCATCGGCCTGGCCCGTCATCCTCAGGGTCGGTTGTGAAACGTCGGCAGCCGCGCCAGTCTCGGCGGGGCCCGTCCTGCCCAGGGGCCGGATCACGGTGCGGTCGTCGTCGGGGGTGTCGGGTGTCATGGCGTGGCAGGCGGGACTCAGTTTCAGATTGTGGCGCCAAGCAGGTCGGCGGCGCTGGCGGGCAGCCCCAGCGACAGCTGCAGACGAGGGGGCTGCAGCTCAGGGCTGGCATACCAGAAGGCCAGTCCGCCGCGCTGTTGCTGCCACAGGGACTGCGCCTCAAGGCTGATCAGCTGGCTGATGTCACCGCGGGGCGGCAGATCCAGGTCGATCAGCGCGCCTGGGGTCTGGGGTAGCACGCCCAGCGCGACTGGCGGGGTTTCGAGGTCGAGGCCGGACATGCGCGCCAGCTCGGCCTCCAGCTGCTCGATGCCCCAGTCGTCCTGCAGTGCATCGGCGGCCAGTTCATCCAGCCTGGCCAGCCAGAACCACAGGGACTGCATCTGCACCACGGTGGCAGGCAGGGGCTGAACCGCCTGTGCGATCGTGAACGGGAAATAGCGGCCGACCCGATCCACCGATGGCATCAGGATACCGGCCCAGGCCTGGCTGCCGGCAGCACCTGGCATCACGCCCGGCATCAGCAAAAAACGTCGGCTGGGCGCTGCCAGGTAGTCAGTGAGCCAGCCGCTGGGGTTGTGCTCGCGCAGCCGCTGCAAGCCGGTGGCCAGCCAGTCATCCCAGGGCGCGAGGAACGCGGGTGCCAAGCGGCGCGACGCAAAATCGCCCAGCGACGGCAGCTTGCCGTGCCAGCCGGGCGGATCTTGCGCGCTGCTCAAGCCGGCCGCCTGCTGTCGATGCTGCACGGCAGTCGCGGGCTCACAAGGCCGCCGGGCACCGGAACTGCTTGATCTCCTTCATCTGAAACGGATTGAAGACGCTGGCCGCGATCACGTCGACCTTTGCCTTCTTGCCGTCCAGGTTCAGCACCAGACTGAACTTTTCAGGCACGGGCGATGGCTGCACCTCGTAGCGGTCGAACAGGCGGAACAGCGCCCAGGGACCTTCGAACAGGGCCTTCGGGCCGGCATCGCCCAGCGCGGTGCTCAACTTGATCTGCACCGCCACACGCTGGCTGGGCCAGGCGATCGCGATCGATGCACCGCCAGGGCCCAGTTTTTGCACTTGGCCGTCGATGTCGAGCACCAGTTCCTTGAGCGCGGGATCGATCTCGGCCAGCCGCATCTCGATCTTCATTGCCGGCACCTTGCCGCCGCTGCGGAAAAATACTTCACGGATGCGGGCGGCGCGTTGGAACTCGGCCAGTGCGGCGGCCTGTATCGGCTTGCTGCCGTCGCCCAGGGGCTTGTAGGCCCAGGTGGCGGCCGAGGTATCGACCAGGTTGGCCAGGCGTTTCTGGAAGAACTCATCCATCAGGCCGCCGCCCCCAAACAACTGCCCCATGTCCTCGGGCAACACGTCCGAACGTGAACCGCTGGCAAAGGGATAGCGCCCGGTGATGGCCCGGTTGCAGAACTCGGCGATCGGCTTGAGCTCGGTGGCCAGACCCTGGATTTCAGCCGTGCGGCCCTGGCTGGCGCCGGCATCGGCCAGTTGCTCCAGCATGGCCCGGATCGGCGCGGGTTGCTGGCCGGCCGCGGCCTTGATCTTCTCGGCGCCACCGCCGGCGGGTGGCGGTGACTTGCTTTTTTGTGCGGCGTCGACTGCGCTGAGCTGGGTGTAGAGCTCACCGAACATCTTCAGGGTGTCATCGATAGGCGCCGGCTGTCCGGTGACCTGGCGATGGATGCTGGCAAAGTGGTCATCGACCATGCGCTCCAGCGGCCCGCTACCTCCACCAACCCCGCCGCTGGTCTCGGGCGCCGCCGCGCCGGCCAGCTTGGCCGCGTCGTCCTTGGCTTTGGCGGCCAGCTTGTCCAGCGCACCCGCAGCGGCCGGGTCGGGCACCAGCCGGGTTTCTGCCGTCACGCCGCGCAGGTAGGCCGCCAGCGGCGAATCCACCGCCGACAGGGTGCGCGCCACCGCGATGCTGCGGTCCAGCCCGTTGAGCTTGACCAAACGCACATCGGCCAGGAAGGCGTCCCAGGTCTTGATGTAGTCCTCGAAGTAGAGCCGGCGCACCTTGTCGGTCACGCCGCCGCCCAGCGCCACGTCCTTCAGGCGCGCAGGATCGCTTTTGAGACCCAGCACCCAGGATTCTTCGCGGGCCAGTTGCAGCGTGGATTTTTGTACCGCGGGCTTGACGATCTTCTCGTAGCCCTGGCGGGTGAACAGGCCGGACACGCCCTTGTTCAGCGGCTCCTTGCTGGCGCGCTCGAACACCTGGGCGGCGTTGGGGCCGGCGGCGCCCGCCACGGTGAAGTCCGGTGCATCACCGGGCCTGAACTGGCGCTTGATGCGGCTGTAGACGCGG
>JBBRZR010000494.1:0-3666 GCA_038236495.1 Burkholderiales bacterium | reverse complement strand
GGAAAACTCAGCAGACACCACTGGCGGAGTAGCGCCGCGTCGGGCTGGCGTGTCCCGCGCAGGTAAAGAAGGGAGGGCCGGTGCTTTTCCGGCCCGGAATGACACGGAGCGGGGCACGCCAGCCCGGCGCGGTGCGGTCGCACCTCACCCACGAACGGCAGGTTTCAGGCGCAAAAACCAAAGTCAGCAACGAGCAGTTTGCCGCCCTTCAGGGATACAGCCCTCGCTCCTGGCGCGCCGACAGGATGCGCTCGCAGGCCACCGCGAAGGTGGCGGTGCGCAAGGTGATCTTGTGGCGGTCGGCGGTGTCCCAGATGTTCTTGAGGGCGCCCACCATGATCTTGTCGAGCTTGACGTTGATCTCGTCTTCGGTCCAGAAGAAGGATGAGAAGTCCTGCACCCACTCGAAGTAGCTCACCGTCACGCCGCCGGCATTGCAGATCACGTCGGGCACCACCAGGATGCCGCGATCGGCCAGGATGTCGTCGGCGGCCCGGCCGGTGGGGCCGTTGGCGCCTTCCAGTACCAGCCGGGCCTTGAGCCGGTTGGCGCGGGCGGCGGTGATCTGGTTCTCCAGTGCGGCCGGGATCAGGATGTCGCAATCCGCATCCCAGAACGCCTCGTTGTCACCCGCCTCGGCGCCGGTAAAGCCGGCCACACCGCCGGTGGCGTGCACATGCGGCACCAGCTGCGACAAATCGAAGCCCCGGTCATTGAAGATGCTGCCGGTGTGGTCCTGCGCCGCCACCACCATGGCGCCCGCCTGGCCAAACAACTCGGCCGCCGATGATCCTACGTTGCCAAAACCTTGCACCGCCACCTTGGCGCCGTTGATGTCCAGGCCGATGCGGCGCGCTGCCTCGCGTCCGGTGACAAACACGCCGCGCCCGGTCGCCTTGACCCGGCCCAGGCTGCCACCCAAGGGGATCGGCTTGCCGGTGACCACCCCCGTGGCGGTGGCGCCGGTGTTCATCGAGTAGGTGTCCATCATCCACGCCATGATCTGGGCGTTGGTGTTGACGTCGGGCGCCGGGATGTCTTGCTGCGGGCCGATGATGATGCCGATCTCGCTGGTGTAGCGGCGGGTCAACTTTTCCAGCTCTTTTTGCGACAGCTTTTTCGGGTCCACCCGGATGCCGCCCTTGGCGCCGCCAAACGGCAGGTTGACGGCCGCCGTCTTGATGCTCATCCAGGCGGAGAGCGCCATCACCTCCTCCAGCGTGACATCAGGGTGGTAGCGCACGCCACCCTTGCCCGGCCCGCGCGTCAGGCTGTGCTGCACGCGGTAGCCCTCGTGGTGGGCGATGGTGCCGTTGTCCAGTTCGATCGGCACGTCCACGATCAGCGCACGCTTGGGGCGCTTGAGGGTTTCGACCCACCGCGCCAGCGGGCCCAGGTAAGGCGCCACCCGGTCGACCTGCGACAAGTAGGTGCCCCAAGGGCTGTCGGCGGTGGGGTTGACATAGGAAAGTGGCATGGTGGCAAGTCCGGTGGGGATCGAGGGGGCAAGAGACAGGACGCAGCGCTGGTGGCGGTTTGTCCGGCCGTCTGGCGCCGCAATGTAGAGGCTGGCTGGCCGCTTGCGGCAGGTTATGCACCGATTGCATGATGTGCCGCAGCGCGGGTATGACGCCCCGACCCGCCGATACACTGCCGCGATGACAGCACCCTCTCCCGCCACGGTCGCCTTCATCGGCGGCGGCAACATGGCCAGCGCACTGATTGGCGGGCTCGTCCGGGCCGGTCGCGCGGCGGCTGAAATCCTGGTGATCGACCCCGGTGACGAGGCCCGAGCCCGGCTCACGGCCGATTTTGGCGTGCAGACCCTGGCCGCCGCCGACGCCCGCCTGGGCGATGCGGCGCTGGTGGTCTGGGCCGTCAAGCCGCAAATGTTCGGCGCGGCGGCGGCACCGTGTGCGGCCTGGGTGCGCGGCGCCTTGCACCTGAGCGTGATGGCCGGCATCCGCAGCGACACCATTGCGCGCGCGATCGGCCAGGCGCCGGCGGCGGCCCGCATCGTGCGCAGCATGCCCAACACGCCGGCCTTGATCGGCCGCGGTATCGCAGGCTTGTTTGCCTCGGCCGCCGTGTCAGCGGGTGAACGCAAGTGGGTCGAGCAGGTGCTGGCGCCCACTGGCCAGACCCTGTGGGTGGCCCAAGAGGTCGACCTGGACGCGGTGACCGCGCTGTCGGGCTCGGGCCCGGCCTATATCTTCTACTTTGTCGAGGCCATGATGGCCGCCGCCACAGCGATGGGCCTGTCGGCAGCCCAGGGCCGGCACCTGGCGCTGGCCACCTTTGACGGGGCCACCGCGCTGGCCGCGCAATCGCCCGACGCACCCGAGTTGCTGCGCGAGCGGGTCACCAGCAAGGGCGGCACCACCTACGCCGCATTGCAATCGCTGGAGGCCGATGGCGTCAAGGCCGCTTTTATCCGGGCGATGGTGGCGGCGCAGACCCGGGCGCGCACCTTGGGCGACGAGTTTGGCAGTTGAGCACCGCGCCGGTACCGCCATGCCGCCGGGCGGGCCGGTCCGTGCGCTGGCGCACAACTTACCGGCCCGCGCGGCGGCAGAATCGACCGGCAACGTTCCTCCCTCACGATATTCAGAAAGCCTCACCATGACACAGTCCAAAATCCCACGCCGCCCCGCGGCGGTACTGGCACTCAGTCTGGCGCTGGGCCTGGCCGGCTGCGCCGACATGTCGGCCGAGCAGCGCGGCACGGCCCAAGGCGCCGGCATCGGTGCGGCCGCAGGCGCGGTGCTCAGCAGCATCACTGGCGGCAATGCCGGCACTGGGGCGGCAATCGGCGGTGCGCTGGGCGCCATCGGCGGCAACCTGTGGTCCAAGAAGATGGTCGAGAAGCAGCAGGCGATGGAGCGTGCCACTGCCGGTACCGGCATCGAGGTGAGCCGCACGGCCGACAACCAGCTCAAGGTGCAAGTGCCCAGCGACATCTCGTTTGCGGTCGGCCGTGCCGACCTGCAACCCGCGCTGCGCCCGGTGCTGGACCAGTTTGCCCAAGGCCTGGACCAGACCATGGTGGTGCGTATCGTCGGCCACACCGACTCGACTGGCAGCGACGCCATCAACGACCCCCTGTCGCTGGACCGGGCACGCACCGTGCGCAACTACCTGGTCGACCGCGGCGTGCCCACCACCCGGCTGGAAATCGCCGGCCGGGGCGCCCGTGAGCCGGTCGCCGACAACAACAGCGACGCCGGCCGCGCCAGGAACCGCCGCGTCGAGATCCTGCTGCGCGAGCCTGAAGCCAGAGGCTGAGCCGAGCGGCGATACCCGCCGACGGGCTGAGCCCGCCCGTTTGCCGCCAAGGCGGCGAACGGCTCAGCGCAAACCCAAATCCGCCACCACCCCGGCAAACACCGCGGCGCCCAGCCAGTGGTTGAGCCGAAACGCTTTGAAGCAGCCCTCACGGCTGCGGTTGCGGATCAGCGTGAAGTGCCAGCCTGCTTGCGCCGCCGCCAGCGCAACACCCGCCAAGAACACCCAGCCCAAGCCCAACGCGTGGCCCAGCATGGCCCAGGACACCAGGTAGGCGGTATAAAAAACCATCACCGCCGCCACGTCGAAGCGGCCGAGCGTGAGCGCCGAGGTCTGGATGCCGATGCGGATGTCGTCATCGCGGTCCACCATCGCATACTC
>JBBRZR010000493.1:0-3666 GCA_038236495.1 Burkholderiales bacterium | reverse complement strand
TGGCCGAATCCTGGGGCGTGGCGCGGCGTGGTTGGTCGGAGGTGGAAGACCGGCACGGCGCCCGCGCCGCGATCACGATGTACCCGATGTTCGAAAACGCGATCCGGGGCGCGCTGGGCCGCAGCATCGACGAGCACCAAACGGCAATGGGCGAGTTGCTGGCGCGTTTTGCCGCAGTCGCCGCCGCCAACCCGCTGGCCGACCGGCGCGCTGGCTACAGTGCGGCACAGATCGCCCAACCCGGCGCCGACAACCCGTTGATCGCCTTCCCGTACACCCGGCTGATGAGCGCCAACGCCTACATCGACCAGGGCGCGGCGCTGATCCTGACCAGTGTGGCCCGGGCCCGGCAGCTGGGTATCCCGCGCCAGAAGTGGGTGTTTTTGCACGGCTGCGCCGACGCCCACGACCACTGGCACGTCAGCGACCGGCGCGACTACCACTCATCCCCAGCGATGGCCGCGGTGTTCCGCCAAGCCTTCTCGATGGCCGGCCGCACGCTGGACGACATCGATCTGTTCGACATCTACAGCTGTTTTGCCTCAGCGGTAGAGGTGGCCTGTCAGGCGCTGGGCTTGTCCACCGACGACGCCCGCGGCCTGACGGTGACCGGCGGCCTGCCCTACTTTGGCGGGCCGGGCAACAACTACGTCACCCACAGCATTGCCGAGATGATGACCCGGCTGCGTGAGGCGCCCGGCCAATTCGGCCTGGTCACCGCCAACGGCAACTACCTGACCAAACACTCGGCCGGCATCTACTCGACCGAGCGGCCTGCCCAGGCCTTCACGCCACAAGACCCGGCCGTGCTGCAGGCCGAGCTGGACCAAGTGCCTCATCCGCCGTTTGTGCCGCTGGCCGAAGGCGAAGCAGTGATCGAGACCTACACCGTGACCCACGACCGGCAAGGCCCGAACGGCGCGGTGGTGATCGGCCGGCTGGACGACGGCACACGCTTCATCGCCAATACCGCGCCGGATGCCGGGCTGTGGGCCGAGATGCAGCGCCAGGATTTTTTGGGCCGGCGTGGCCGGGTGCACAACGACGGGCTGTGCAACCGCTTCGATCCCGCTTGAATTGGCAAGCCGCCGCCCCGGTCAAGCCACTGCGGTAGCCACCCGAAACACCCGCACCGACGCCACCAGCCGCTGCGCCTGCTGGCTAAGGCTCTCAGAGGCCGCAGCACTTTCTTCAACCAGCGCCGCGTTTTGCTGCGTCACCTGGTCGAGCTGGGTCACCGCGTCATTGACCTGACCGATGCCCTGGGTTTGCTCACCGGCGGCCACGCTGATCTGGGCAATCAGCGTGCTGACCTGGCTGACCTGCCGCACGATCTGGTCCATGTGCAGCCCGGCGCCCTGCACCAGCGCGCTGCCCGCCTCCACCCGCTCGACGTTGGCCGCAATCAAGGTCTTGATCTCGCGCGCGGCGGCCGCGCTGCGCTGGGCCAGGCTGCGCACCTCGGCTGCCACCACCGCAAAGCCCCGGCCCTGCTCGCCGGCCCGGGCCGCCTCCACCGCGGCATTGAGCGCCAGGATGTTGGTCTGGAACGCGATGCCGTCGATCACGCCGACGATGTCCACGATCTTGTGACTGGCCGCCGTGATGCCTGCCATCGTGTGCACGATCTGCGCCACCACCACGCCCTCCTGCGTGGCCGCGGCGCTGGCTTGGGCCGCCATGTCGCTGGCCTGGCCGGCGGATTGCGCACTCTGGCGCACGGTGCTGGCCAATTGCTCCATCGCCGCCGCAGTCTGCTGCAGGTTGGCGGCCTGCTCCTCGGTGCGCTGGGACAGGTCCGCCGTGCCGGATGCGATCTGGCTCGAGCCTGTGGCGATGCTTTCGCTGCCGGTGCGCACCTCATTGACCACCCGCGCCAGGCTGTGGGTCATGGCCTGCAGGGCCTGCATCAGGCGCCCGGTTTCGTCCCGGCCCGCCGGCGGGATGGCCACCGCCAGATCACCGCCGGCCACGGTCTCGGCGATCTTCACCGCCTGGGCGATGGGCCGGGTGATGCTTCGGCTCAACCACCAGGCCGCCAGCGTGCCTGTGAGCAGCATCGCAAAACCGGCCAAGACCAGCAGGTAGCGGGCCGTGTTGATCTCGGCCAGGGCCGCTTCGCCGCTGGCCGTGGCCAGCCGGCTCTGAAAATCGGCCAAGGCCTTTACCTGGCTTTGCAACTGGTCGATGGCCGGCAGCGTCGACTGTTGCAGGGTGACGAGGGCGGCGTCGCGCTGCCCGGCCTGCAATTGCTGATCAACCTGGGTAAAGCTGGCCACATACACGGCACGGTCGGCCTTGACCTTGTCCAGCAAATCCCGGCCCTCCGGCAGGCGGACCCGTTGGTCCAGCGTCTGCAGCGCCTCGTCGATGGCCCGCTTGTTGCCGGCAATGCGGTCGGACAGTTCAGCCCGTTTGGCCGTGTCGGTGACGAAGAACAACTCCATCGTGCGGCGCGCGTTGGCCCGGGTGCTGCTGTCGATCACGGCCGCAGCCTGGGCCTTGACCCAGTCCTGCCGCACGATCTGGTCCAGGGTTGCGGACAAGCCCGTCAACGACAGCATGGACAGGCCCAGCGTCAGCGCTGCCATCACCAACAAGCTGCCGAAGCCCAGCCCCAGCCGCGCGGCGATGCTCAAGTCCTTGATCGATGTCATTGCTGTTCCCGGTTGGATATAGAGGCATATCGGCCGCATGTTCTAGCGCGACAGCCAAAAAGTTGCAGCGTGTTTGATCCAACACAGGAAAACGCAGGACTTGAAGTTCAGTCCGGGTTCAAGACCGAGCACCCGCATGGCATGGCGTCAGCGCCCGCACGGGTGGGCGCAGGGCTTTCAACCGATCAACTGCTCGGCCGGCACATACGGCAGACCGTGCTGGGCCGCCACGGCGGCGTAGGTGACTTGGCCCAGCGCCACATTGAGCCCGGCACGCAGGTGCGGGTCAGCGCGCAGCGCGTCGCGCCAGCCCAGCCGGGCCAGCGCCAACGCGTGGCCGATGGTGGCGTTGTTCAGCGCAAACGTGGAGGTGCGGGGCACCGCGCCCGGCATGTTGGCAACGCAGTAATGCACCACGCCGTCCACCAGGTAGGTCGGGTCGGCATGGGTGGTGGCGTGGGAGGTCTCGAAACAGCCGCCCTGGTCGATCGCCACGTCCACCACCACGGCGCCCGGCTTCATGCGCGCCACCAACGCGCGGCTCACCAGCTTGGGTGCCGACGCACCCGGGATCAGCACGCCGCCGATCACCAGGTCGGCCCCCAGCACCGCGTCCTCGACGCTGTGCGCGGTGGAGAACAGCGTGCTGATGCGGTTGCCGAACACCAGGTCGAGCTGGCGCAGGCGGTCGACATTGCGGTCCAGCACGGTGACTTGCGCGCCCAGGCCCACTGCCATTTGCAAGGCGTTGCTGCCCACCACACCGGCCCCCAGGATCACCATCCGAGCCGGCGCCACACCCGGCACGCCGCCCAGCAGCACGCCCAGGCCACCCTTGCTTTTTTCAAGGTGTGTGGCACCGGCCTGCACCGCCATGCGGCCGGCCACCTCGCTCATCGGCGCCAGCAGCGGCAGCCCGCCGGCCGCGCCGGTGACCGTTTCGTAGGCGATGCAGACCGCGCCACTGGCCGCCAGCGCAGCGGTCTGGGTGGCGTCGGGCGCCAGGTGC
>JBBRZR010000492.1:0-3670 GCA_038236495.1 Burkholderiales bacterium | reverse complement strand
GCCTGGCTGGCGCTGCCGGCTGCCCGGGTGTCGGCGGCGGCCTTTGCCCGGCTGTGGCTCGTGGTCGCCCGATTGCTCGACGACGAGTTTTTTGGCCTGGACGCCCGCCGCATGAAAGTGGGCACATTTGCCATGCTCTGCCACGCACTGGCCAGCCAGACCGCCGTTGGCCCGGCGCTGCGCCTGGCGCTGCGCGGCTTCGGCTTGTGCTTCGATGACATCGCGGTGTCGCTGCGCATCGGCGGCGGTGCGGCGGGGCTGGTGATCGATAACCGCATCAGCGGCCGGCGCGGGCCGTTGGCGCCTGCCGGTGTGTCCGATGAGGCGGGTGAGGCGTGTGAGGCGGGTGAGGCGGGTGAGGCCGACCGTGCCGACGCCCGCCGTTTTGCCGACGAAACCTTGCTGGTGATGTTGCACGGCCTGCTGTGCTGGCTGGTCGGGCGGCGGGTGGCGCTGACCCGCCTCGATTGGGCACACCCCAGGCCGGCCCATGCGGACGAGTACCGGCGCATGTTCTCGCCGCTGCAGCGTTTTGATGCGCCGGCCACGGCGGTCTGGTTCGACGCCCGGGTGTTGCAGGCGGCAGTCGTGGTCACGCCGGCAGGCCTGAAGGCATTTTTGCGGGATGCCCCGCAATCGGTGTTCTTGAAACAGGTGGTCGCCACCGGGCTGAGCGACCAGGCGCGGCGGGTCTGCCGCAGTGCGCTGGACCGGGGTGATGCTGCGCCCACGCTGGCCATGCTGTCCCGCACCCTGGACCTGTCGGCCGCCACCTTGCGGCGCAGGCTGGAAGACGAAGGCGCCAGCTGGGGCCAGCTCAAGGACGAGGTGCGGCGCGACCTGGCGCTGCAGCACCTGGCTGACGGCCGCCTCAGCGTCGGTGAGATCGCCGACCGTCTGGGTTTCAACGATGCCAGCACGTTTTACCGCGCTTTTCGCAAATGGACCGGCAGCGCACCCGGCGCCTGGCGCAGCGCGGCAGCGTCCGGCCGGTCCGGCGTGTCTGTTGGCTTGCCCGGCAGCGTGCCCGGCGTTCTCGCTGGGTAGACTGCGCGCACCCGCCATGAACAAAGCCTTCACCCGCGAACCCGATGCCGACGCCGACGATGACGACGAGGCCAGCCCTGGCCAGTCGCCGCTGCCACCGGGCACCCGCAACTACCTGACGCCCGCCGGCTACAAGCGCCTGCGCGACGAGTTGCTGGCGCTGATCGACGACGAGCGGCCCAAGATCGTCGACATCGTCTCTTGGGCGGCGAAGAACGGCGACCGGTCGGAAAACGGCGATTACCTCTACGGCAAGAAGCGGCTGCGCGAGATCGACCGCCGCATTCGCTTCTTGAGCAAGCGGCTCGACATCGCCGAAGTGGCTGACCCGGCGCTGCACTTTGGCAGCGACCAGGTGTTTTTTGGCGCGACCGTGACCTACGCCACCAGCCGCGGCGTGCAGCGCACCATCACGATCAAGGGTGTGGACGAGGCCGACAACCTGGCCGGCGAGGTGAGCTGGATCGCGCCGATCGCGCGCGCGCTGCTCAAATCGCGCGAGGGCGATGAGGTCCGGTTGCAGACGCCGGGCGGCAGCGAGACGCTGGAGGTGCTGAGGGTTGTCTACCCAGCACCTCAGGCCCCGCCCTGAACCCGTGTCAGCAAGCCCGGCCTGGGTGAAAACCGCAGCCTGAAAACCAGTCGGCGCCCGCTTGCATGGGCAGGCGGGCGCCGGTGGTATTTTTCCCTGAGCGGGTGTCGCGTCTGGCGATCTGTACCTGACTTTAGCCAGGCCTCAGCCCGGAAGTTGTGCGGTATTCACAGTGGCTGGGTTGACCTGACGTGGCAGCCAAAACGCCGCGCCGGCTCAAGGTTTGACGCGGTTGGCCCGCATCACCGGCGGCGAGCGTTTGAGTGCACGCAGCACATCGGCCAGGTGCAGCCGGTCGCGCACCGCCAGCAGCAGGCGCAACTCGGTGGCATCGTCCAGCGGTTCGGCGTCCATCTCGATGTGGCTGATGTCGGCCTCGGCAGCGCTGACGGCCGCCGCCAGTTGGGCCAGCGCACCCTTGCCGTTCTTGACCAGCAGCTTGACGCTGGTCTCGAAATTGCGGGTGGGCTGCTCGGCCCATTCCACCGCGATCCAGCGCTCCGGGTCGCGGTCGGCCAGACGTTTGCCGATGCTGCATTCGGCGGTGTGCACCAGCAGGCCCTCGCCACGCCCCAGGTAGCCGCGGATCGCGTCGCCCGGGATAGGCCGGCAGCAGGTGGCCAGTTGCACCGAGGCGCCCTCGGTGCCGTCGATCACCACCCCGGGCATCGGCGTGGCCACATCCTCGGCCACGCCGAACTTGTTGAGCGTGAGCGTCACCGCATCGGGCCGGCCACCGCGCTCGGCCACCTGCTGCGCCAGCCGCTTGGCCACGATGGTGGCGATCTTGCGGCCCAGGCCGATGTCGATCAGCAGGTCAACACGGCTGCGGTTGCCGCTCCAGCGGATCAGCTGCTGCCAAATGGCCTGCGCCGGCGCGTCGTCCAGCTCGGCCGACGGCATCAGCAGGCCTTCGGCGCGCAGCGCCTGGGCCAGCAGTTTTTCGCCCAGGCCGCAGGACTCTTCGTGCTCCATGGTCTTGAGGAACTGCCGGATCTTCGAGCGCGCCCGGCCGGTGCGTACAAAGTTTAGCCAGCCCGGGTTGGGCCGGGCGCCGGGCGCGGTGACGATCTCGACCACGTCACCGCTGTTCAACTCGGTGCGCAGTGCCACCGCCTCACCGTTGAGCTTGGCCGCCACGCAGTGGTCGCCGACATCGCTGTGGATGGCGTAGGCAAAGTCCACTGCGGTGGCACCCCGCGGCAGCGCCAGGATCTTGCTCATCGGGGTGAAGACATACACCGCCTCCGGCACCAGATCGATCTTGACATGCTCCAAAAACTCCGCCGCGTCGCGCGTCTCGTCCTGGATGTCGAGCAGCGATTTGAGCCACATCGCGCCCAGGCGTTGTGCCTCGCCGGCTGCATTGCCGCTGCTCTTGGGGTCGTGTTTGTACAACCAGTGCGCGGCGATGCCGGACTCTGCCACCGCGTTCATCGGCTCGGTGCGGATTTGGAACTCCACCGCCGTGCCCAGCGGGCTGACCAGCGTGGTGTGCAGCGACTGGTAGCCGTTGACCTTGGGGATGGCGATGTAGTCTTTGAAGCGTCCGGGCACCGGCTTGTAGGTCTGGTGCAGCAGGCCCAACGCCAGGTAACAGTCCATCAGCAGCGGCACCACGATGCGGAAGCCGAAGATGTCGGTGACCTGGGCAAAACCAGCGTGTTTTTGCCGCATCTTGCGGTAGATGCTGTAGACGGTTTTTTCGCGCCCGCTGACCTGCACCTTGACCTTGGCGTGGACAAAGGACTTTTCGACATCGCCGCGCACCCGGTCGACGATGTCGCGCCGGTAGCCGCGCGCCCGCTGCACCGCCTTGGCCAGCGCGGCATGGCGCCAGGGGTAGAGGTGCTGGAACGACAGGTCTTGCAGCTCGCGGTAGATCAGGTTCAGGCCCAGGCGGTGGGCGATGGGTGCGTAGATGTCGAGCGTCTCGCGGGCGATGCGGCCGCGCTTGGCCAGCGGCATCGCCGTCATCGTGCGCATGTTGTGCAGCCGGTCGGCCAGCTTGATCAGGATGATGCGCACATC
>JBBRZR010000491.1:0-3685 GCA_038236495.1 Burkholderiales bacterium | reverse complement strand
TCCTGCTGGCGCAGGGCCTGCAAGCGCGCCGGGTAGGCGTCCAGCGGTGGCAGGTCGTTGAGATCCGTCCACAACGGGTCGGCGCCGGCGGCGACATCGCGCAGCGCCAGCGTGGCGCGTGTCAGCCAGCGGCGGTCAGGATCGTCACCGACACAGCGGTGGATCGCCACCCGAACCGGACGCAACAGATCGCGCAGCGCGGTCGCCAGGGTGGTGTCGAGCAGATCCCGGTCTCGGAACCCGGTGATTTCGGCCAACTGGTCTACAACTTGGGACATCGCGACAACTCGGTTTGCTGACGACTATGGAACATCTCTCGCTGACACCAACCGCCTGCCCACCGTCGGCTCAGACGCTGACCGCGCGCCGGGCGTAGCGGGCCACCAGGCTGAGCAGCTCGTCCTCGGCGTAGGGCTTGCCGAGGTAGTGGTCCACGCCCAGTTCGGCCGCATAGTCGCGGTGTTTCTGGGCCAGGCGTGAGGTGATCATGATCACCGGCAGGTCGGCCAGCTTGGCATCGGCACGCAGGTTGCGCACCAGATCGAAGCCGTCCATGCGCGGCATCTCGATGTCGGTCAACAACACGGCAGGACGCTCGGCACCGAGCTTGTCCAGCCCGTCCAGCCCGTCCTTGGCAACCACCACCCGGTAGCCTTCGCGTTCGAGCAGGCGCTGGGTGATGCGGCGCACCGTCAGCGAGTCGTCTACCACCAGCACCAGCGGCGCCTGCGGCGCCTTTTGCGCCGCGCCACCCAGCACGCCCAGCGGGCCGGCCAGGCGCAATGCCTGGCCGGTGGCCTCGCGCGCTGCATCGCCATACAAGGTGGCCAGCGCCACCGGGTTGTAAATCAGCGCCGGCAGACCCGTGGCCAACAGGGTCAGGCCCACCAGACCCGGCACGCGTGACAGTTGCGGACCCAGGTTCTTGACCACCACTTCCTGGTTGCCCAGCACCTCGTCGACATGCAGCACCACCCGCTGCGCGGCACTGCGGATGATCACCACCGGCGCGGTGCGGCCACTGGCCACACCCCTGGCGGTGCCCATCAGCAGCGCGTCCAGCCAGAAAAACGGCAGTGCGGTGGCGCCGTCCGTGTACACCCCGTGCGCGTAGGCCCGGGCCAGGTCAGCCACCGGCAGCCGGCGCACGATCTCGACCAGGGTGGACGGCACGGCCACGGCATGGTCGCCGCAGCGCAGCATCACCACCTGGGTGACCGCCGTGGTCAACGGCAACACCAGCCGGAAGCTGGTCCCCTGGCCCGGCGCACTGGCGGTTTCGATGCGACCACCCATGCCGTTGATGTCGGTGCGCACCACGTCCATGCCCACGCCGCGGCCAGCCAGGTCGGTGACACGGGCTGCCGTGCTGAAGCCAGGTTGAAAGATCAGGTTGGCCAGCGCGGCATCGTCAGGGTGGGCATCGGCGGCCACCAGGCCCAGCTTGCGGGCCTGGGCCAGGATGCGCGGCAGGTCCAGACCGGCACCGTCGTCCCGCACCTCGACGCCCACCTCGTTGCCGATCTGGCTGACCCGCACGGTGATGGTGCCTGTGCTGTCCTTGCCGGCGGCGCTGCGCTGGGCCGGTGCCTCGATGCCGTGCACCACGCTGTTGCGCAGCAGGTGTTCGAAGGCCGGGGTCATGCGGTCCAGCACACCGCGGTCGATCTCGATCCCGCCGCCCTCGATGTCCAGCCGCACCGCCTTGCCGGTCTCCTTGGCGGCCAGCCGCACCACGCGGTACAGCCGCTCGGACAGGCCTTCGAACTCGACCATGCGGGTGCGCAGCAGGTCGTCGGTGATGCCGCGGGTCATGCGCGCCTGGTGCGCCAGCGCGTCTTCGGTCGATTGCAGCGTGCGCTGCAGGCCACGCTGCACGGTGGCCACGTCCGACACCGACTCGGCCATCATCCGGGTCAGCTCCTGGAACCGGGTGAAGCGGTCCATCTCCAGCGGGTCGAACTGCTGGGCGGCGGCGCGGGCGGCCTCCATGCGGGTGCCGATCTGGGTTTCGGCCTGCAGCTCGATGTCGCGCAGCTGGGCCCGCAGGCGCTCCAGGTTGTCGCTCAGGTCGGCCAGGCCGCCGCGCAACTGGCCGACATCGGATTCAATGCGGGCGCGGGTGATGCTGACCTCACCGGTCTGGTTGACCAGCCGGTCCAGCAGCGGCGCACTCACCCGTACCGTGCCGGCGGCTGCCACTCCGGCGGTCGCCAGCACCGTCACTTCGACGGGCCCGGCAGGGGCGGCAAAGCGCGCCCAGTCGATAGCGGTCGTGGACGCGGTGGCACTGACCGGCGCCGCGACGGCGGCCGTGCTGGTGGCCGTGCTGGCGGGCGTGCCGGCGGGCGTGCCGGCGGACGCTGCTGCGGGCACAACCGCAGCGACCAGCACCGCAGCTGCAGGTTTGACATCGGCCACGGCGGTGGCCGCCAGCACGGCTGGCGCGGCGACCAGCCGGGGCAGCGCGGCAGCGACCAACGGCGCCAGGCCGACCACTGGCGCCACAGGCGCCGCGGCTGCCGGCAGTCGCAAGGCCTCGAAATTGGCTTCCAGCGCGTCGGCAAACGACACCAGCGTGGCGACCGATGCCGCAGTCGCCGCGGGGCCTTCGGCGCTCAGCCGCTCGACCGCTGACTCCAGCCGGTGCGCCATCTCGCCCAGGCGCATCGCGCCCGCCAGGCGGGCGCTGCCCTTGAGCGTGTGCAGGCTGCGCATGCAGGCCGATGGGGCCGCCGGATCGCCGGGTCGCAAGGCCCAGTCGCGCAGTCGCGATTGCAACTGGGGCAGCAACTCCTGCGCTTCTTCGACGAAGAACGGCAGCAACTCCTCGTCGAGCGAATCGACCTGGTCGATGTCATCGTCAAAGCCGGTGCCAGCATCGCGTGAACGCACCCCGGCCACCGGCATCACCTGGGGCGAGGCCAGCGCCTCGAAGGGCAACAAGGCGGTGCGGCCAAAAGCAGCGCCTGCCGGGTCGAGACCTGCCGCAAACTGCGATTCGGCCTGCCCCGGCAGCTGGGCAAACGCGCCCGTTACCGGTGGCGCGGAGTCCACCACCGCCGCCGCAGCCTCGCCCCACTCCACAGCGGGCGCCGCCTCGGGCGCACCGTGGGTCAGCTCGCGCAGCGCGTCCAGCAGACCGGCATCAGGACTGTTCAGGAAGCCGGCTGCAAACAGGTGCAGCAGACGCCGGATCTCGTCGGCAGCCCGGTTGAACAGCAGCGCTTCATGGCCACGCCCGTGACCCCGGGCATCGGAGCGCTCCAGCGCATGCTCCAGTTCACGCGCCAGTTGCGACAGCTCGACATAGCCCACCGTGCCCGAGCTGCCGGCCAGCGAGTGCGCCAGTGCCACGGCCGCGCCGCCCACCGGCCGCTGCTGCTCCAACGCCCACTCGGCCAACTCGACCCCCAGCCGCCGCGACAACTCGTCGGCTTCGTTGAGGTAGATGTTGAACAGCGGGATGCCGATGCGCAGCGGTCCGATCTGGCGGTAGGCCTCGGCATCGCCGGCGGGCTCTGCGTCGGCGGGCTGCGGTGCTTCGATGGCCGGGGCTTCGATCGCCGGCGCTGCGGCGGTCTGTGTCGGGACGCTATCGGCGGCGGCATCCGCCACGGCCGTGAGGTCCGCCACAGGGGCTTCAGCGGCTGCGGTGAGATCCTCCGCGAAGACATCAACCGGC
>JBBRZR010000490.1:0-3685 GCA_038236495.1 Burkholderiales bacterium | reverse complement strand
GAGAGCAACGCGGTGGAGGTGCACATCCACCACCTGCGCAAGAAGCTGGGCGCCGGCCTGATCCAGACCATTCGCGGCGTCGGCTACCTGCTGCCGCGAGAAACCGCCGCGCCATGAGTGTTTCGGCACCGGCCCCACGCTCGCTGCAAGGTCGATTGCTGGCGGGACTGCTGGGCGCGGTGGTTGTGGTGTGGAGTGTCACGGCGCTGATCACCTGGCGCGATGCCCGCCACGAGCTGGATGAGCTGCTGGACAGCCACCTGGCCCAGGCCGCAGCGCTGCTGGTGGCACAACAGTCGCCCGGTGGCGACGAGGACGACGCGCCCGGCCTGGATGCACCGCAGTTGCACCGCTACGCGCCCAAGGTGGCGTTCCAGGTGTGGCATGCTGGCCGGCTGGTGCTGCGGTCCGCCAACGCACCGATGGGCCCCATGCTGGGCGCGGCGGACAACCCCGCAAAGCCGCCGCAACGGCACGCCGATGCAGACGCTGCTGCGCGGCTGCAGCTTGGCACGGGTTTTCGCAGCGTGCTGATCGCCGGCACCGATTGGCGGGTGTTCTCGGCCCAGGGGGCTGAACGCGACATCCAGGTGTTTGTCGGCGAGCAACTGCTATCACGCCAATCCATCCTGTGGGCGGTGCTGCGCAGCACGCTGTGGCCGATGGCGCTGGCCCTGCCCCTGCTGGCCGGGGTCATCTGGTGGGTGGTGCGCAGGGCTACCGCGCCGCTGCGCAGCCTGAGCCACAGCCTGGCCCGCCGCGAGCCCGGGGCCCTGGCGCCGGTTGCCCTCGTTGATCCCCCCAGCGAGATGCTGCCGTTGCTGGCCGCGCTGAACCGCTTGTTCGAGCGCATCACCGCGATGGTCGAGGCCGAACGCCGCTTCACCGCCGACGCCGCCCATGAACTGCGCACGCCAATTGCCGCCATCCGCATCCAGGCCCAGGTGGCCCTGGCCGAAACCGACGAGGCCGAGCGCCGCCACGCGCTGCTTGCCACACTGGCCGGTTGCGACCGCGCCACGCGGCTGGTCGATCAGTTGCTGACGCTCTCGAGGCTGGAATCCGGGGCGGCGCCGCCGATGGCGCCGCTGGACCTGGCCACGCTGGCCCAGCGTGTGGCCGCTGAACTGGCACCCGCTGCGCTGCGCCGCGGGCAGCACTTGAGCCTGGATGCGCCAAGGCCCTGCAGGGTGGCCGGCAACGACGCACTGGCCGCCGCGCTGCTGCGCAACCTGATCGATAACGCGCTGCGCTACAGCCCGGACGGTGCGGCGGTGCAGGTGACGGTGAGCCAGGTTGGCGACCGGGTGCTGCTGCAGGTCGAGGACAGCGGCACGGGCCTGTCGGAGGCTGACCGCTTACGGCTGGGCGAGCGATTCTTCAGGGTGCTGGGCAACGGCCAGACCGGCAGCGGCCTGGGCTGGTCGATCGTGCGGCGCATTGCGGCGGCGCACGGCGCCACGGTGCTGGCGGCAAGCTCCCCTGCGCTGGGCGGCTTGGCCGTGACAGTGGACTGGCCGGCCGCAGACTGAGCCGGCCCCTACCGCCGGACAGCCCGGTCCGGCACGCCGGCCCGCCGTGCTACACCCGTTCCAGCACCAGCGCGATGCCCTGGCCCACGCCGATGCACATGGTGCACAGCGCGTAGCGCCCGTTGATGCGGTGCAGCTGGTTGACGGCGGTGGTCGCCAACCGGGCGCCGCTGGCACCCAGCGGATGGCCCAGCGCAATCGCCCCGCCGTTCGGGTTGACGCGGGCGTCGTCGTCCGCCAGACCCAGGTCGCGCAGCACCGCCAGGCCTTGCGCGGCAAAGGCCTCGTTCAGCTCGATCACGTCCATCTGCGCCAGGCTCAAGCCGGTCAGTTCCAGCACCCGTCGGGTGGCCGGCGCCGGGCCAAAACCCATGATGCGCGGCGCCACGCCAGCCGTGGCCATGCCCACCACCCGGGCCCGCGGTGTCAGGCCGTGGCGTGCGGCTGCGGCTTCACTGGCCAGCAGCAGCGCGCAGCTGCCGTCGTTGACGCCGCTGGCATTGCCGGCCGTCACGGTGCCGTCGGGGCGCACCACGCCCTTCAGCTTGGCCAGGGCGTCCAGGCTGGTTTCGCGCGGGTGCTCGTCCTTGCTCACGACCAGCGCATCACCCTTTTTCTGGGCGATGCTGACCGGTGTGATCTCGGCATCAAAAAAGCCTGACTTTTGCGCCGCCACCGCCTTCTGCTGGCTGGCCAGCGCCATGCGGTCTTGGGCCTCACGCTCGATCTTGAACTCGGTGGCCACGTTCTCTGCGGTCTCGGGCATCGAATCCACGCCGTGCATGGCTTTCATCAGCTTGTTGACAAAGCGCCAGCCGATGGTGGTGTCATAGACCGCGTTGGCGCGGCTGAAGGCCGACTCGGCCTTGGGCATCACAAACGGTGCCCGGCTCATGCTCTCGACACCACCGGCGATCATCAGCTGGGCCTCGCCCGCCTTGATGGCGCGGGCGGCCGTGCCCACCGCGTCCAGCCCCGAGCCGCACAGCCGGTTGATGGTGCCGCCGGGCACGCCCACCGGCAGCCCCGCCAGCAGCGCGGCCATGCGGGCGACATTGCGGTTGTCCTCGCCCGCCTGGTTCGCGCAACCGTAGAGCACGTCGGCCAGCGCGTCCCAATCGACCTTGGGGTTGCGTGCCATCAGCGCCTTGAGCGGGATCGCGCCCAGGTCGTCGGTGCGCACGCTGGACAGGGCACCAGCGTAGCGGCCGAAAGGGGTGCGAATGGCGTCGCAGATAAAGGCGTGGGTCATGGTGTGTCTCCGGATGTGGGGTGCGCGGGGCACGATGCTACGGCCAAGGCGCGGCCGCCAGGCGACCAACCCCCGGTCAGTAGGTCTCCAGGTGCAGCCGGCCTTCGTTTTTCAGCGCGGCACCCAGCGTGGCCCAGTCCAGCCCGGCCTGCTGCGCCACGTCGCGCAGCGCCAGCACCACGCCCTCTTCCATACGCTTCAAGCCGCAGACGTAAAAAAAGCTGTTGGCGTCCTTGAGCAACGGCAACAGGTCGGCGGCGCGCTCGCGCATCAGGTCCTGCACATAGCGTTTGGGCTGCCCAGGGGTGCGGCTGTAGGCAAAGTTGCTGTCGATGAAGTCCTTGGGCAGGCTTTGCAGCGGGCCGAAGTACGGCAGCTCCTGCTGGGTGCGGGCGCCGAAGAACAGCAGCAGCTTGCCACCCTCGAATTTGCCGGACGCGCGCAGGCGGCGCCGCCATTCGGTCATGGCCCGCATCGGCGCGCTGCCGGTGCCGGTGCAGATCATCACGATGTGGCTGCGCGGGTGGTTGGGCATCAAGAAGCTGGCACCGAACGGGCCTATCACCTGCACGCTGTCGCCCACCTTCAGGTCGCAGATGAAGTTGCTGGCCACACCCCGCACCGGGTTGCCTTGGTGGTCTTCCAGCACCCGCTTGATGGTCAGCGACAGGTTGTTGTAGCCCGGCCGCTCGCCGTTGCGCGGGCTGGCGATCGAATACTGGCGCGCATGGTGGGCCCGGCCCTGGGCGTCGACGCCGGGCGGCACGATGCCGATGGACTGGCCCTCCAGCACCGGAAACGGCATCGCGCCCATGTCCAGCACCAGGTGGTGGGTGTCGTAGTCGGTGCCCACCTCGGTGACCCGCACATTGCCCACCACCGTGGCCGTGATGTGCTTGTC
>JBBRZR010000489.1:0-3686 GCA_038236495.1 Burkholderiales bacterium | reverse complement strand
TGACCCTGACCCTGACCCTGACCCTGACCCAGACCCTGACACACTTACCCGTTAACCCTGAAAGTCTGCCATGTCCGAAACCCGCCCAACCATCCCTGTCACCCTGATCCCCGGCGACGGCATCGGCCCGGAGATCGTCGATGCGACGTTGGCCGCGCTGGACGCGCTGGGCGCGCCGTTTGCGTGGGACCGCCAGACCGCCGGCTTGGCCGGTGTCACTTCCGCCGGCGACCCCTTGCCGAAGGCGACGCTCGACAGCATCCGGCGCACGCGGCTGGCCTTGAAGGGCCCGCTCGAGACGCCTTCGGGCGGCGGCTACCGCTCGTCGAACGTGCGGCTGCGCGAAGAGTTCCAGCTCTACGCCAACCTGCGTCCGGCGTTGACCATCATTCCCGGCGGCCGTTACGACAAGATCGACCTGGTGGTGGTGCGCGAAAACCTGGAGGGCCTCTACATCGGCCACGAGCACTTCGTGCAGATCGACGACGACCCGCATGCGGTGGCCATGGCCACCGGCATCAACACCCGCGCCGGCAGCCGGCGCCTGCTCGAGTTCGCCTTCGAACACGCGGTGGCCACCGGCCGCAAGAAGGTGACGATCGTGCACAAGGCCAACATCATGAAGGCCCTGACCGGCATCTTCCTGGAGACCGGGCTCGATCTCTACGACCGCAAGTACAAGGGCCGGTTCGAACTGGACACCGTGATCATCGACGCCTGCGCGATGAAGCTGGTGCTCAACCCCTGGCAGTTCGACATGCTGGTCACCACCAATCTGTTCGGCGACATCCTGTCAGACCTGGTGGCCGGGCTGGTGGGCGGCCTGGGCATGGCACCGGGCGCCAACATCGGCGCCGACGCGGCCATTTTCGAGGCCGTGCACGGCTCGGCGCCCGACATCGCCGGCAAGGGCCTGGCCAACCCCACGGCGCTGCTGCTGGCCGCCGCGATGATGCTGGACCACTGCCGGCTTACCGAGATGGCCACACGGCTGCGCCAGGCCATCGATGCCACGCTCAACATCGACAAAGTGCGCACTGGTGACCTGGGCGGCACGGCGACCACCGGTGTCTTCACGCGGGCACTGGTGCGCCGCATAGCCAACGCTTGAAGGTCAATCGGCCGCTCGGGTCACGGCCGTCGGGGCTGGTCAGCGGCTGGGCCTCACGGTCCGGCCACGCGCCTGCCGTTTCAGCGGCCCCCGCCCACGTCCAGGACCGCGCCGGTGGTGTAACTGGCCTCGGCCGACAGCAGCCAGACGATGGCCGCAGCCACCTCGTCGGCAGTGCCCGGGCGTTGCATCGGGATCATCGCGGCCGCGGCTTGCGGCCGGCCCCGGTCACCGCTGTCGGCGTGGATGTCGGTGTCGATGATGCCGGGCCGCACGGCATTGACCCGGATGCCCTCATTCGCCACCTCCTGCGCCAGGCCGGTGGTGAAGGTGTCGATCGCACCCTTGCTGACGGCATAGTCGATGTACATGTGGGGCGCACCCAGGCGTGCGGCCACGCTGCTGAGGTTGACGATGGCGCCGCCCGCGCCACCGTGCCGGGTGCTCATGCGGCGCACCGCCTCGCGCGCACACAGCAGGCTGCCGCTGATGTTGACTGCCCACAGCCGCTGCCAGCGTGCCAGGTCCATCTCGTCCAGCCGGGCTTTCATCGCCACGATGCCGGCGTTGTTGACCAGGCCCGACAGCCGCCCCAGCTCGGCATCGATGCGGGCGAACATCGCCAGCACCGCCGGCCCGTCCGCCACGTCGGCCGCCACGGTGATGGCGCGCCGGCCGAGCGCACGCACTTCGGCGGCCACGGCCTCGGCGGCAGCGGCGTCGCGGTGGTAGTTGACCGCCACGTCCCAGCCGCGGCGCGCGGCCAGGCGGGCGGTGGCGGCGCCTATGCCCCGGCCGGCGCCGGTGATGAGCAGCACAGCGGGGGTAGAACCTGGCATCGGGGCGACTCCTGGCAGTGAGGCGGGCGCGGCCCGCAGGCTAGGGTGCGATGGTAGGGCGCACGCTGGCAGCCTGCCGGTTTGAGCACCCTGCCCGAGCGACAGGCCCCTCAAACATGCGCGGCAGCCCGGGTATGTCGGGGCTGCCCGCAGGCCCGGGCTGGGCGAGACTGGCGGCCTGGATTGCCCGCTCTGCCCAAAATCGCCCGAGGACTACCGCGATGACCACCGACATGACCGACACGACCGCCACCGCCACCGCCACCGCCACCGCGGCTACCGAGGCCGACCGCCGCGCCCGCGACGAGGCTTTTGCGATGCCGCTGGACCAGATCGACGTCAGCAAGCCGCGGCTGTTCCAGGACGACAGCATCGGCCATTATTTCGAGCGCTTGCGCCGCGACGACCCGGTGCACTGGCACAGCAACGGCTATTACGGCCCGTTCTGGTCGGTCACCAAATACGCCGACATCATGCAGGTCGATACCAGCCACGCGCCGTATTCATCGGACTGGTCGCGCGGCGGCATCGGCCTGTTCGATGCGCCGATGGACGACCGGCTGCAGATGTTCATTGCGATGGACCCGCCCAAGCACGACGCGCAGCGCAAGAGTGTGGCCCCGATCGTCGCGCCCGCCAACCTGGCGTCGATGGAGGCCACCATCCGCGAGCGCACCGTCCGGGTGCTGGACGGCCTGCCCCGCAACCAGACCTTCAACTGGGTCGAGCGGGTGTCCATCGAGCTGACCACCCAGATGCTGGCCACGCTGTTCGACTTTCCGTTCGAGGACCGTCGGCTGCTCACCCGCTGGTCCGATGTGGCCACCGCGGTGCCGGGGCAGGGCGACATTGTCGAATCGCACGAGGCCCGCAGCGCCGAATTGGCCCAGTGCATGGGCTACTTCACCCGGCTGTGGAACGAGCGCGTCAATGCGCCGCCCGCCAACGATCTGGTCTCGATGCTGGCGCATGCACCGGCCACCCGCCACATGTCGCCGCGCGAGTTTCTGGGCAACCTGCTGCTCTTGATCGTCGGTGGCAACGACACTACCCGCAACTCGATGAGCGGCGGCGTGCTGGCGCTGCACCAACACCCGGCCGAGTGGGCCAAGCTGCGGGCCCATCCGGCGCTGGTGGACAGCCTGGTGCCCGAGATCATCCGCTGGCAAAGCCCGCTGCCGCACATGCGCCGCACCGCGCTGGCCGACACCACGCTGGGTGGCAAACACATCAAGAAAGGCGACAAGGTGGTGATGTGGTACCTGTCGGGCAACCGCGACGAGGACACTATTGCCCAGGCCCACCGCTTCATCATCGACCGGGCTCGGCCTCGCCAACACCTGTCGTTCGGTTTTGGCATCCACCGCTGCGTCGGCAACCGGCTGGCCGAGATGCAGATCAAGATCCTGTGGCAAGAGCTCTTGCCGCGCTTCCCGGCCATCGAGGTGGTGGGCCCGCCGCGGCGCACGCTGTCCAATTTTGTGCGCGGCTTTACCGATCTGCCGGTGCGCCTGCCGGGCTGAGCGCCGGCGGCTTGGTTAAAGTCGTCCATCCTGCCGCCTCAACCCACCCTGACCCGAGAACCCCGATGACCCTGCAACGCCGCGCTTTCCTGGCCGCCTCCGGTGCCGCCCTGTGCGCCGCCGCGCCCCTCCTGCAAGCCCAGACGGCCCCGCAAGCGGTCGAGAAGCCCCAGCTCACGCTGGCGGTGGGCGGCAAGAACCTGCTGTACTACC
>JBBRZR010000488.1:0-3692 GCA_038236495.1 Burkholderiales bacterium | reverse complement strand
TGATGGATATCAACGCCGGCCTCATCGCCGATGGCGAGGCCAGCATCGAAGACACCGGCTGGGCATTGTTCCATCTGGTGCTGGACGTGGCCTCAGGCCGCAAGCAGACCTGGGCCGAGCACTGGAAGCTGCACAACGCGCGGGTGCTGTTCAACCCGGCACCGGCGACCTGAGAGCCTGAGAGCCTTTCGTTCATGCCCGCTCATCACGCTCAAAGACGCCCAGTCGCGGTTGCAAATGCTCGCCACAGCCCGCTATGGCTGGGCTTTGCGCCTAGACCGGACGCCTTTCGAGCGCGCTGCTCGGTCGCGCCCGAAAAACTCTCAAACTCTGAGCGCGCCCGTCGTGGCCCCACCCACCGGGTGGTGGTGGCGCAAACAGGCCAAAACCGGGAATACGCTGTTTTTACCGGGTTGCCTGTGACAGCCCATGGCAGCCCTTGCCGTCCGGCCGGCGCCCGCTGCGCAGCCCGGCGCTGCTGCCAGTCACCAGCGGCGAGAATCGACGCGGTAAAAGCCCATCCCTTCCGGGGCGCGCGCCCGGTCCAACGGGCAAGCCGACAACCAACACAACGACAGACAAGACAACCATGGACTTTGACCAAGTGGTGCAAGGGCGCCGGAGCATTCGCGGCTACCTGAACAAACCCGTGCCCCAGGCGCTGATCCGCGAGGTGCTCGAGTTGGCGATCCGCGCGCCGACCTCGCTCAACACCCAGCCCTGGAACTTTTATGTCGTGACCGGCGCGGTGCTGGACCGGATCCGCAAGGGCAATGTGGAGCGCAACCTGGCCGGTGTGCCCGACTCGCGCGAGTTCCGCATGGGCCCGGGCTACGCTGGTGTGCACCGCGATCGGCAGATCGGCGTGGCCAAGCAGCTCTTTGCCGCGATGGGCATAGAGCGCGACAACAAGGACAAGCGGCAGGACTGGGTGCTGCGCGGCTTTCGCCAGTTCGACGCGCCGGTCTCGATCGTCGTGACCTATGACCGGGCCATCCAGGGCAGCGACATTGCCCCCTTCGACTGCGGCGGTGTCGTCAACTGCATCGTCAACGCGGCGTGGTCGCGCGGGCTGGGCTGCGTCATCAACAGCCAGGGCATCATGCAGTCGCCCGTGGTGCGCGCCGAAGCCCAGATACCGGACGACCAGGTGATCCAGACCTGCATCGCGATGGGCTGGCCGGACGACAGCTTCCCCGCCAATGCGGTGGTGTCACAGCGCAAGTCGGTGGACGAGGCTGCGGTGTTTGTCGGCTTCGCCGACTGAGCGGCGGCCTCATTTCAGCGGGCGCGGCCCATCGCGGCGGGCGCCAATATCACCACCATGACCTTGACCTCACCCGCCACGCTGCTGCACAGCGCCTTCTACCGTTTTACGCCGCTGGCCGACCCGCCTGCCGCGGCCGCCGTGCTGCGCGGCCTGGCGCGGCTGTTGACTGGCAGCATCGTGGTGGCGACCGAAGGCCTCAACGGCACGGTGGCGGGCACGGCGGACGCGGTGGCCGACTTCGAGGCCGCGCTGCAACAGGCCGGTGTGCTGGGCGGGGCGTTGGCCGGCATGGCCTTCAAGCACAGCGCCTGCCATACCGCGCCGTTTGGCCGGTTGAAGGTCAACATCAAACCCGAGATCGTGGCCCTGGGCCTGCCCGCGCAGCCGTCCGGCCAGCCCTTGCCGCTGCCCGACGAGCACGACGCCAGCCACCTGGCGCCTGCGGCCTGGCGCCAGTTGCTGGGCCGGGACGACGTGGTGCTGCTGGACAACCGCAACCATTTCGAGTTCCGGTTGGGTCACTTCCGCGGCGCGGTCGATCCGCAGGTCAACAACTTTCGCGACTTCGTGGCCTTTGTGCAGCACCAGGCACCCGCCTGGCGCGCCGCCGGCCGGCCGGTGGCGATGTACTGCACCGGCGGCATCCGCTGCGACAAGACCGCGCCCTGGCTGCGCAGCCTGGGGCTGGCGGTATGGCAGCTGGACGGCGGCATCCTGAACTATTTTCAGGCGGTCGCTGGCGACGGCGATGCTCCCGAGAACGGCGCGCCGCCGGACAGCGCCTGGCAGGGGGAGTGTTTTGTCTTCGACAAGCGCATCGCGCTGGATGCGCGGCTGCAGGAGACCCCCACCACGGCCGAGCAGGTGTTTGACGCAAAACTGCCGGACGAGGCCTGGCGCTTGCAACGGGCGCAGCGGCTGGCAGCGCCGGAGGCCTGAGCGCTGCCCAAGCCCTCGCATTTGCCCCGATGCGCTGCCGCGGGCGGATCGGAT
Organism: Burkholderiales bacterium; assembly: GCA_038236495.1. GTDB lineage: Bacteria > Pseudomonadota > Gammaproteobacteria > Burkholderiales > Burkholderiaceae_C > Pseudaquabacterium. Next base: position 1,429 of record JBBRZR010000488.1, on the reverse strand, counting down.
AGCGTGCGGGCATGAGCCACACCACCCTCCTCGTCCGCAAGGACCACCTGCCCACCACCGCCTTACAAACCACCGCCGACAGCCCGCTGGTCGACGGCCAGGTGCGTTGCCGGATCAACCGCTTTGCGCTGACCTCCAACAACATCACCTACGCCGCTTTTGGCGACGCGATGAACTACTGGCAGTTTTTTCCGGTGGCTGGCGATGTGCCGGACGGCACGGTGGCCGACTGGGGCTGCATCCCCGTCTGGGGCTTTGCCGACGTGGTGCAGTCGCTGCACCCTGGCGTTGCCGTAGGCGAGCGGCTGTACGGCTACTGGCCAATGGCCTCGCACGCGGTGCTGCAACCCGCCCGGCTGTCAGCCGCCAGCTTCAGCGACGCCGCGCCGCACCGCGCGGCCCTGCATGCCGTCTACAACCAGTACCAGCGCTGCAGCGCCGACCCGTTTTACACCGCGGACTCGGAGGATATTCAAGCGCTGCTGCGGCCCTTGTACCTCACAGCCTGGCTGATCGACGACTTTCTGGCGGACAACCAGTTCTTTGGCAGCATCGACGCCGCCGGCTCGCGCAAGCCGGCGATGCTGCTGTCCAGCGCATCCAGCAAGACCGCCTACGCCACCGCTGCCCGGCTGGCACTGCGGCCCGAGATCGAGGTGATCGGCCTGACCTCGCCTGGCAATAGGGCTTTTTGCGAAAGCCTGGGCGTCTACCACCGCGTCGTCAGCTATGACCAACTCGATACGGTGGCAGCCGATCTGCCCTGCATCTATGTCGATTTCGCCGGCAACGGCGCGCTGCGGCTGGCGGTGCACAGCCGCTTTGCCGCGTTGGCCTACAGCGCATCGATCGGCGGCACCCACGTCGAGAACCTGGCCGGCGCACGCGACCTGCCCGGCCCACGCGCCACGCTGTTCTTTGCGCCGGCACAGGTCAAGAAGCGCAGCGCCGACTGGGGCGGGGCCGAGTTCAACCGCCGCCTGGTGGCCGACTGGCAACTGTTCCGCGCGCAGGTGAGCCACCCGGCAGCGCCCTGGCTGGTGGTGCAGCAGCACACTGGTCCAGCGGCCGTGCAGCAGGCCTATGCGGCGGTGCTGGGTGGCAAGGGTGATGCGCGGCTGGGGCACATGTTGTCGTTCGGCCTCGACACCTGATCTTGGCGAGTGCCCTTGGGCACGGCACGGGCGCCGGCTGACGGCTCTGAGCTGCCGTTCGATTGGCCAGGATGCTGACGTTCGACGTTCGACGTTCGACGTGCGGCGTGCGGCGTGCGGCGCGAGGCAACCAAGGCCGTCGGGCAACCGGCTCCGTGACTGTCCTCCGACGCCGTCCTGCCGGACGACGTCTCCCCCTTTATGTCACTGCGCCGGTCACCCAACGCCCTTGGCCGCCGCCACCGGTGCCGCGTGCGTTGGCTGGAAAACTCAGC
>JBBRZR010000487.1:0-3705 GCA_038236495.1 Burkholderiales bacterium | reverse complement strand
CGCGTGAGGCCTTTGGTGCCCGTCTGGCGCTGGAGACCGGCCTGCTGCATGGCCTGACCGGCCCGCTGTCGGCTGCCGCACTGGCGCGGCTCAAGACCCACATCGCCGACGAGCAAGCCGCCATCCGCGCGGGCGATGCCGGTGAACGCAGCTGGCTGCTGGGCGACTTTCATGTCTGCCTGGCCGAATGCGCCGGCAACTCGCTGTTGGCCGACATCCTGAAAGACCTGACCGCCCGCACCACGCTGATCGCCACGCTCTACCAAAGCACGCACAACGCGGGTGAATCCTGCGCCGAGCACGCCCAGATCGTGGCGGCGCTGGAGGCTGGCAACCTGCCGCTGGCGATTGCCCAGCTGCGTGCCCACATCGGCAGTGTGGCCGAGCACCTGGGCCGGCAGACCGACGCCGATGACCCGCTGGCCTCGCTGCGCGCTGCCCTCAGCCCACGCCGCAGCAAGCTGTTCACCCGCCTTGATTTATCCCCCGCCCACCCTGAAACGGAGACCTGACCACCATGCAACGCCGCAACAACCTGATCAAACTGGCCACCACCCTGGCCGTTTCACTGATCACCGCCCTGGCCGCCACCCTGCTGCCGATGTCCGCCCAAGCCCAGACCGCGCTGGACGAGGTGATGGCCAAGAAGCAGATCAACATCGCCATCCCGACCGACTTTCCGCCCTACGGCTTTGTCACCGCCGACTTGAAACCGCAGGGGCTGGACATCGACATGGCCAACTACATAGGCGCCAAGCTGGGCGTCAAGGTCGAGCTGGTGGTGGTGACCAGCGCCAACCGCATCCCCTATTTGCAGACCAAAAAGGCTGACCTGGTGATCTCGACGTTGGGCAAAAACCCGGAGCGTGAGAAGGTGATCGACTTCACGTCCGCCTACTCGCCGTTTTTCCAGGCGGTGTTTGCCGCCAAGTCGCTGCAGGTCAAGGGCGCGGCCGACCTGGCCGGCAAAAGCGTGGGCGTGACCCGAGGCGCGATCGAAGACCTGGAGCTCACCAAGGTGGCCCCAGCCAGCGCGGACATCAAACGCTTTGAGGACAACAACACCACCGTCTCGGCCTTTGTGTCGGGCCAGGTGCAGGTGATCGCCACCGGCGCATCGGTGGCCGGCAACCTGATGGCGCGCAACCCGCAGCTCGGCACCGAGTACAAATTTGTGCTTAAGGACTCGCCCAACTACATCGGCGTGGCCAAGGGCGAGGACAAGCTGCGGCTCAAGGTCAACGAGGTCATCGCCGGCGCCAAAGCCAGTGGCGACCTGGACAAGATGGCACAGAAATGGCTTGGACGCCCAGCGGGCGACCTGCCGAACTGATCGCCCACAGATCCTCAGCCCAATCGCCTTGAAGGGCCTGCCAAGATGGTTCAACTTGATTTCATCGCCGTGCTCGAACAGTGGCCCGCGCTGCTGCGCGGCGCCGGCTTCACGCTGGCCCTGAGCGCAGTAGCAGCGGTGGCCGGCGTGGGCCTGGGCATTGCCTGCGGCTGGGCCCGGGCTTGGGGCTCGCGTCCGCTGGCGGCGGTGGTGTCGGTCTATGTCGAGCTGGTCCGCAACACGCCCTTCATCGTGCAGCTGTTTTTCATCTACTTCGGCCTGCCCAGCATGGGTCTCAAGCTGTCGCCCGAGGTGGCAGCCATCATCGCGATGGTGGTCAACCTGGGGGCCTATGCGGCCGAGATCGTGCGCGCCGGCATCGCCACTACGCCGCAAGGCCAGCTGGAGGCCGCACGCAGCCTGGCAATGACCGAGGCGCAAGTCTTTACCCGCGTGGTGCTGCCGCCGGCACTCGGCCGGGTCTGGCCGGCGCTGGTCAGCCAGATCGTGATCGTGATGCTGGGTTCGGCCGTGTGCGGCCAGATCTCGGCGCAAGAGCTGAGCTATGCCGCCAACCTGATCCAGAGCCGCAACTTCCGCGCTTTCGAGGCCTACATCATCGCCACCGCGATTTACCTGGCCTTGTCGGTGGGCGTGCGGGCGCTGCTGAACTGGGTGGGGCCGCGCTTCATTTTCGGCCGCTTGCCGAACATGGGTCACTGACCCGCGGCCGGCACAGGAGACCCCAATGGTCGATTTTTCACTCTGGGACATCTTCCGCAACTTGCTGCTGGCAGCGCGCTGGACGGTGGTGCTGTCGCTGATCGCTTTCATCGGCGGCGGCGTGGTGGGCCTGGCGCTGTTGCTGGCGCGGCTGGCCCGGCTGCCAGGCGCGCAGCCGCTGGTGGCCGGCTATGTGCAGCTGTTCCAGGGCACGCCGTTGCTGATGCAGTTGTTTTTGGCCTACTTCGGGCTGGCGCTGGTGGGCATCAACGTGTCGGCCTGGGTCGCGGCAGGCCTGGCGCTGACGCTCTACGCCAGCGCGTTTCTGACCGAAATCTGGCGCGGCTGCGTGATGGCCGTCCCCAAGGGGCAGTGGGAGGCGGCCGACAGCCTGGCGCTGTCCTTCACCGAAAAGATGCGCCATGTGGTGGGCCCGCAGGCACTGCGCATCGCCGTGCCGCCGACAGTGGGCTTTTTGGTGCAGGTGATCAAGGGCACGGCGTTGGCATCGGTGATCGGCTTCATCGAGCTGACCAAGGCCGGCACCATGATCACCAACGCCACTTTTCGCCCGTTCACCGTCTACGCCTGCGTGGCGCTGATGTACTTCTTGCTGTGCTGGCCGGTCTCGGCCGCCAGCCGCAAACTGGAGAGGAGTTTCAAAAATGGCCGCTGAACCCCAAGCCCTTGCCGCCCTTGCTGCCGGTGCCGTCACCACGGCGCCCATCGTGCAGATCGAGGCGCTGCGCAAATCCTTCGGTGCCAACGAGGTGCTCAAGGGCATCGACCTGGCCGTGCAGCGCGGTGAGGTCATCGCCATCATCGGCAAGAGCGGCTCGGGCAAAAGCACGCTGCTGCGCTGCATCAACGGGCTGGAGGAGTTTCAGCACGGCAGCCTGCGGGTGGACGGCCTGGCGCTCAAGCACGGGGACGTCAAGGCAATGCGGGCGCTGCGCCAGCATGTGGGCATGATCTTCCAGAGCTTCAATCTGTTTCCGCACCTGAGCGTGGGCAAAAACGTGATGCTGGCGCCCACTCTGGTCAAGCAGACCGACGCCGCAGCCGTGAGCACGCTGGCGCGCCAGCTGCTGGCGCGGGTCGGCCTGGCCGAGAAGTTCGACGCCTGGCCCGACCAGCTCTCAGGCGGCCAGCAGCAGCGGGTGGCGATTGCCCGCGCCCTGGCGATGCAGCCCAGCGTGCTGCTGTGCGACGAGATCACCTCGGCACTTGACCCCGAACTGGTGGGCGAGGTGCTGCGCGTGGTCGAGACCCTGGCCGACGAGGGCATGACCTTGCTGATGGTCACCCACGAGATGAACTTTGCCCGCAAAGTGGCCGACCGGGTGGTCTTCATGCACGCCGGCCGCATCCACGAGATGGGCCCGCCGGCCGCACTGTTTGGCGACCCGCAGACGGCCGAGTTGAAGCAGTTTTTGTCGGCGCTGCACTGAGCGTCTGAGGCCGGCAGCCGCACGCGCCCCAGCTGTCATCTCGATGTCCCGGCACACCGGCCACAATCAGCCATGACAAGCCCCACCCTGATCGTCACCCAGTCCTTTACCGATGCCGACGCCGCGCTGGCCCATGCCACGCTGATCTACGACACCGGCATCAACCACCTGCGGCGAAGCCTGCAAGATTTTGTCGGG
>JBBRZR010000486.1:0-3713 GCA_038236495.1 Burkholderiales bacterium | reverse complement strand
ATCACATCCCCATGTCCGACTCCGCTGCCTCGCCCGTCCCCGCTGTGCCGCCTGCACCGGCTGCCCCACCCGTGCCATCGGCCTCACCCGCTGCGGCGCCCGGCAATTCGCCACAACCCGCGCCTGCCAGCGGCGCACGCCGCACCGGCCTGACCGCCATCGCCGTGCTGCTGCTGCTGGGTGGCCTGGGCTATGGCGCGTATTGGGCGCTGGCGCTCAACCATATCGAGTCCACCGACAACGCCTATGTGCAGGGCAACGTGGTGCAGATCACGGCCCAGGTCAGCGGCACGGTGGTGGCGATCCTGGCCGACGACGCCGACCGGGTCAAAGCCGGCCAGACGCTGGTGCGGCTGGATGCGGCCGACGCCCGCGTGGCGCTGGACCAGGCCGAGGCCCAGCTGGCCCAGACCGTGCGCGAGACCCGCACGCTGTACACCAACAACGCCGGCTACAGCGCCCAGGTGGCGCTGCGCGAGGCCGAGTTGGCACGCACCGCCAGCGAGGTGCAGCGTGCCACGGACGACGTCAACCGCCGTGCACCGTTGATGGCCAGCGGTGCGGTGGGCAAGGAGGAATTTGCCCACACCGGCGCGCAGCTGGCGGCGGCGCGCAGTGCGCAGGCAGCGGCGCAATCCGCGCTGGTGGCGGCGCGTGAATCGCTGTTGTCCAACCAGAGCCTGACCGACAACACCACCGTGGCCAGCCACCCCGGTGTGCAAAAAGCCGCGGCCCGGGTGCGCGAGGCCTACCTGGCACTGCACCGGGCCGACCTGCCCGCGCCGCTGGACGGCGTGGTGGCGCGCCGCAGCGTGCAGATCGGCCAGCGGGTGGCGGCCGGCACGCCGCTGATGGCGGTGGTGGCGCTGGACAAGCTGTGGGTCGATGCCAACTTCAAGGAAGCCCAGCTGAAAAACCTGCGCCTGGGCCAGCCCGCCACGCTGACGGCTGATGTCTACGGCCAGAAGGTGGCCTTCCACGGCCGCGTCAGCGGGCTGGGCGCGGGCACCGGTGCGGCGTTTGCGCTGCTGCCGGCACAAAACGCCACCGGCAACTGGATCAAGGTGGTGCAGCGGGTGCCGGTGCGCATCACGCTGGACGCCAAAGAGCTGGCGGCCCACCCGCTGCGGGTGGGCCTGTCGATGGAGGTGGAGGTGGACGTCACCGACACCTCCGGCAAGACCGAGGCCGACGCGCCGCGGGACACGCCGTTTGCCCAGACCGCCGTGTTCGACGTGCTGGCCCAGGCCGCCGATGCCGAGGTGGCGCGGGTGGTGCGGGCCAATGGCGGTGGCGCGCTGCTGGCCGCCGCCGCCGCGCCATCTGTCAAGACGACCCCCGCCCGCTGATGGCCACGTCGGCCGCCGCCGGACCCGCAGATCACCCGCCGCTGTCCGGCGGCGCGCGGGTGGCCGGCACCATCGCGCTGTCGCTGGCCACGTTCATGAACGTGCTCGACTCGTCGATCGCCAACGTGTCGATCCCGGCGATTGCCGGCAACCTGGGCGTCAGCCCGGGGCAGGGCACCTGGGTCATCACCAGCTTTGGTGTGGCCAACGCCATCGCGCTGCCGCTCACCGGCTGGCTGACGCAGCGCTTTGGCGCGGTGCGGCTGTTTGTCGCCAGCGTGCTGCTGTTCGTGCTCAGCTCCTGGTTGTGCGGCCTGGCCACCTCGCTGGAGATGCTGGTGGCCGGCCGGGTGCTGCAAGGCCTGGTGGCCGGGCCGATGATCCCGCTGTCGCAGACGTTGCTGCTGTCGAGCTACCCGCGGTCCCAGGCCGGCCGGGCGCTGGCCTTCTGGGGCGTGACCACGCTGGTCGCGCCGGTGGTGGGGCCGCTGCTGGGCGGCTGGATCACCGACCACATGTCCTGGCCCTGGATCTTCTACATCAACGTGCCCGTCGGCCTGTGCGCGGCGCTGGTCACCTGGCGGCTGTACCGCGAGCGCGACACAACCATCCACAAGCTGCCTATCGACCGGATCGGCGTGGGCCTGCTGGTGCTGTGGGTGGGCTCGCTGCAGCTGATGCTCGACAAGGGCAAGGAGCTGGACTGGTTTGCCTCGCCGGTGATCATCGGGCTGGCCGTGGCGGCGGTGGTGGGCTTTGCGGTGTTCCTGGTCTGGGAGCTGACCGACGTGCACCCGGTGGTCGACTTGAAGCTGTTTGGCCGGCGCAACTTTGCCTTCGGCGTGCTGGCCACCTCGGTCGGCTACGGCCTGTTCTTCGGCAACGTGGTGCTGCTGCCGCTGTGGCTGCAGCAGTGGATGGGCTACACCGCCACCAATGCCGGCTTGGCGCTGGCGCCCGTCGGCCTGCTGGCGATCCTGATCACCCCGCTGGTGGGCAAAAAGGTGGCGGTGTGGGACCCGCGCTGGATGGCCACGATCGCCTTCCTGATCTTTTGCGGCGTGCTGTGGATGCGCGCCGGCTTCACGCCGCAGACCGACCTGGCCCACATCATGGTGCCCACGCTGCTGCAGGGTGCGGCCATGGCGCTGTTTTTCATCCCGCTCACCACGATCAGCCTGTCCGGCCTGGACCCCAAGCGCCTGCCGGCCGCCGCGGGCTTGAGCAACTTCGTGCGCATCACCGCTGGCGCCATGGGCACCTCCATCGCCACCACGTTGTGGGAGAGCCGTGCGGTGATGCACCACGCCCACCTGGTCGAGCGGCTTCAGCAGGGCGATGCGGCGCTGGCCGCCACGCTGGGCGGCCTGACCGGTGCCGGCCTGAGCGAGCCTGCCGCGCTGGCGCAAGTCACGCGAATGATCGAGCAGCAGGCCTATACCCGTGCCGCCGACGATATCTTCCTGGCGTCGGCCGGGATGTTCCTGCTGCTGATCGGCCTGATCTGGCTGACCACCCGACCGCCGCGCATGGGCTCGGCTGGCGCGGCAGCGTCCGACGCGGGTGGCGCGCACTGATCTTGCGTGGGCTTGTGTGTGGCGGCGGAGCGGCCAGATGAGGGTCAATCCGGAGATACAGGGCGCAGGGGATGATAAAAATGACATTCGCCGTGCCCAACCCGCTACGCGACTGTCGATCCGCCGTGTCCGCTGCCCACGCCCAGACTTGCCTGCCATCCCGGTGCCCCCCGGCGGGACCGGTGTTGGCCGAGGGCAGCCCAAGATGTGGGGGCTGCGGTGCTGGCTGAGCTGGGCGCGCTGTTGGCTGAACTGGGCGCGCTGTTGGCGCGGGCGGGGTCCGAGGGTGCGGCGTTCCTCGACGGGTTGCTGATCTCGCCGGTGCAGCTGGCAGCCCACTTGGCGGCTGCGGCCGGCGTCGCGCTGGTGGCTGCAGGCGCACTGGCGCGCACGATGATGCCGCTGCGCTGGCTGGCGGTGGGCAGCAACCTGGGCCTGCTGGTCTACGGGGCGCTGCACCCCTCGCCGATCACGCTGGCCATTGCCGCCACGCTGCTGCCGATCAACACCTACCGCGCCATCGAGGTCACCCGCCTGTCGCGCCGGGTGCACCGCGCCGCCGCCGCGGCCGATCTGGCCACGCTGTGGTTGCGGCCGCACATGGTGTCGCGCCGGCTCAAGGCCGGCCAGGTGCTGTTCTCCAAGGGCGACACCGCCGAGCACCTGTTTTTGTTGGCCGATGGCCGCATGGAGTTGGCCGACATCGGCGAGCCGCTGGGCCTGGGCCACATCTTTGGCGAGGTGGCGCTGTTTTCACCCGACGGCCTGCGCACCCACACGCTGCGGT
>JBBRZR010000485.1:0-3714 GCA_038236495.1 Burkholderiales bacterium | reverse complement strand
TGATGGATATCAACGCCGGCCTCATCGCCGATGGCGAGGCCAGCATCGAAGACACCGGCTGGGCATTGTTCCATCTGGTGCTGGACGTGGCCTCAGGCCGCAAGCAGACCTGGGCCGAGCACTGGAAGCTGCACAACGCGCTGGTGCTGTTCAACCCCGCGCCGGTGACCTGAGGCCACGGCGCGCCGATTGAGGCAGACCGCCAACAACAGACCGCCAACCGTCAAAGCCTCGACAGCAAGTCGGCTTTCCTTACGCTGAACTCGTCCGCCGTCAACACCCCGGCGTTGTGCAGATCAGCCAGCTTCTGCAGGGTGGACAACAGGTCGGCAGGCGGCGCAAACGCCGCGTTGTTGGTCATGGGCGGTGCTGCGTTGTTGGCGCTGGTCCAGTCAGGATTCGACCCAGGCGCGGGCGCTGGTGCCGGTGCCTGCAGCGGCGCCTGGCCGTTGATCGACACGACCGGCAGGCTGGCCAGCGAAACCGGGCGATACTTTCTGGCGCAGCTCATCGCGCCGTCACCCGACTGCCGTTGAGAGAATCCACCGATCTGGTGGTCCAGCGCGCCGTAAATCGTGACCGTGCCACCGACCTCGACGGCCAAGCGGCGTGCCCGGGCGAAATATGCATAGCGCGCGCCGTTCTGCGCGCCGCTGCTGGTCGGATGGCCCAGGCTGGGGCCCCACCCATCGGGCGGTGGCGGCGCAAACAGGCTGCCAGGGCTGGATGCCCCCACCGGCAGCCGAGTCGCCGTCAGTCCCCCAACCCACGGCCGCCATCGGCGCACCCTGGGTCTGGGACTGGGCGCTGCCGGTCTGCATCAAGCCGGGCTGGTTGGCAACCAGGTTGGACAACTCGGTGCACAGGCTGTCGACGCGGCCCTTCAAGGTGTTGTTGAACATGTCCGAAACCAGCGCTGGACGAGGCGGTGGACGGCCTGCGAGCGGCCAACGCCGCGCCCCCCCGAAACAGGGGGGGCGGCACGCGGCCCTGGTGCCGCCGGCTTAGCATGGTCTACAGGTCCACAGCCAGCGCGTAGCGGTGAACCTGCCACAAACTGCGCGCAAAGGGCAAACCATGATTGATCTGAAGTCTCCCCGGCTGTCGCGCGGCGCGTACCGCCTCGGCGTCATGCTGGCACTGGCCTGTGCCGTGGCCACCCCGGCCACGGCTGCGGTGATGTCTGCCTGGCAGCTCAACGTCTACCGCGACGGCGCGCCGGCCGACTGGTTGCAGGGCAACAACCGGCTGTTGGGCGATTCGTTCGACAACGGCAATCCGCTGGTCGGCTCGGCCTTCAGCTCGACCGGTACCGCGGCCACGTACCTGCTGCTGGGTGTGGCGCCAGGCGTCGATCCGGCGCTTGCCGCGCGCGAGACCGGCGGCAAGCTGCTGCTCGATCCTGCTTACGCCGCGGCGGCGACCAATGCCCAGGGTGGCGTCGGCGCGTCGCTGCGCCTGCGCTTGCTGACCAACATCACCGATCCCTTGGCGGGCCTGAACCGCGGCAGAAGCTTTGCGGCCTCGCTGCGCCTGGGCCTGGACGCGATGCCCGATGCCGGCCAGTCATTCGGACTGCGATTTTCCGACGCTTTCAGCAACAACAACGACGTGATCGAGCTCTTTGCCGCACACGGCGCGGCCGGCACCAACATCGTCTTCCGCAAGCAGAACTTCGTTGCCGGAACGATCACCGCGCTGGGCTCGACCGCGCTGTCGGCGCCCGTCGGCGCGGGCGCGCTGGTACTGTCGCTCAACCACAACACGGTCGATTCGGACGTGATTTCGGCCAGCTATGCGTTTGCTGACGGCACCGGCGCGCTGATCACTCCCTTCACCGGCTTCGCCGCCACCACCACGGCCTTCCAAGGCGAGTTGTATACCCGCCTCGAGTTGCGCGCCACCGGGCCGTCGCCGGTGCCGGAGCCGGCTGCCTGGGCGCTGTTCGCAGCCGGCCTGGGGCTGCTGGCGGCCAGAGGTTCAGCGCGTCGGCGCTGAAGCCACCAGCCGCGCCTGCGGCCTGATGCGCAACGCCCAACTCACACCGGCGATCAGCAGCAGTACGCCGATGCCGGTGAGCGGCGGCGGCCAGCCACCCCGCAGCAGCAGCGCGTAGGCCGGCGCCGGCTGGCCCACAGGCCGATGGCCATCATCAGCCCGACAAACACCCACGGCGGCGGGCCCAGCGGCATCGGCAGCGGGCTGCTGGTGGCGGCGCTCCAGGCCCAGAACGCGGCGTAACCGACCAACGCCAGCGACCCTGCACTGCCTGGTGCTGGACCGCGTGTACCGGTGCGACCCCGAAGGCGAACCTATCGTCGTGCAAATGCCCGCGCGAACCGACGAGGCGCTGCAGACGCCCGCGCCAACCGACGAGGCGCTGCAGACGGTGCTGCACAAGATCATCACCCGGATGATGAAGCTGCTCACCCGTCCGGGGGTGTTGGTCGAAGAGAAGGGTTCGACCTATGGGGCTGACAGCGACGGCGATTCGGACGAGGCCCGCACGCTCAGACCGCTGCAGGCAGCGGCGTGTACTTACCGCATCGCCTTTGGCCCGCGCGCCGGGCAGTAGGTGCTGACGGTTCAAGGCGCGATGGCCAGGGACGTGGACTTCAAGCAGACGCTGTGCGCCGACATCGACGGCTTCAGCCTGCACGCAGCCGTGCGCTGCGGCGCCGACGACCGCCAGGCGGAGGACAGGAAATTCAAACACCCTTCCTTCTCCCGAAGGCCCCCCGTCAATGCTCCTGAACACCCACTGGTGCGGTCCTTCGGTTCGGCAGCGGCCTGTTGAGGGTCGACCGCAGCCCAAAAGGGGCTTCATCCGTGGCGAACGCCTGCGGGTTTTCCTTTGCGATCAGCCGCCAAACCTCGGCGCTGAGAAGCTTTGGCGTAGCCGACCCCCGCGGCCCGGGGCACCGTGCCGCCTGAAACGTCTAGGCTGGAGGCGCGCAGGCCGCTTGCAGTTGTGACCGACGGGCGGGCGCGCGTGGCGGCGCCCGGGCCTGCAGACCCAGGTGCGTGAGGATCTTCTCGATCACTGGCTGCTCAAGGATCGCCGCGATGCTCTTCAGCTGGCCACCGCAGTTCGGGCAGTGTTCCCTGTCGATCTCGAACACACGCTTGAGCAGCTTGGCCCAGCTCAGCTGAACCGGACGGTGGTGCGCCCACTTCGCCTCGCACTCGGCCGGCAGTGCGGCCTGCGCGGGTGGTTCGGATCCCTGCGGCACCACCTGCGCGCGCAGCTTGGCATTGGGCGTCAGAACACCAAAGCGGATCAGGTGCAGTCTGGAGCGCGGCACCAGGGCCGCCAGCCGCTGCATGAACTCCAGCGGCGACATCACCAGGTGCGTGGTGCCGTCTCGCCAAGCGGTCTTGAGCTTGAGCACGACTTGCCCGGCGGCGTCGGTTTGCACGCGCTCGTTGGCCAGTGCCGGGCGCGTGATGTAGCGGCGCAGCTGCTCCGGCGCCTGGCGGTCGGCGGCGCCGCAGCGCACGCCAGCGACTTCATCTGCGGCACGCTGCAACTGGCCGCCGGCATGAACCTGCATGTCTTCACCACCGGCCGCGGCACACCCTACGGCTTGGCCGAATGCCCGGTGATCAAGGTGGCCACCCGCAGCGACCTGGCGCGGCGCTGGTTCGATTTGATGGATCTCAACGCCGGCCTCATCGCCGATGGCGAGGCCAGCATCGAATACACCGGCTGGG
>JBBRZR010000484.1:0-3727 GCA_038236495.1 Burkholderiales bacterium | reverse complement strand
GAAACTGCGCGAGACGCCGCGGATGCTCAGAAAGGGTTCACTCATTCAAAATATCCTGAGGTCAGCGCCCGAGCTGCGCCCAGGGGAACAGCCGCCGGTTGAACCACTTGAAGGCAAAGTCGCTGCACAGCCCGATCAGGCCGATCACGATGATGCCGAAGATGATCTGGTCGGTGGCCAGCAGCGCCTGGCTGTCGGTGATCATGTGGCCGATGCCGCTGCTTGCGCCAATCAGCTCGGCCACGATCACATAAGTCCAGGCCCAACCCAGCACCATGCGCAGGATCTCGGCGATCTCGGGCGCAGCGCCCGGGATCAGCACCCGGCGCACCAGGCTGGCGTCGCTGCTGCCCAGGGTGTAAGCGGCCTCGACCAGGTCGCGCCGGGTGTTGCCGACCACCACCGCGATCATCAGCACCAGCTGAAAAAAGCTGCCGATGAAGATCACCGCCAGCTTTTGCGCCTCGCCAATGCCGGCCCACAGGATCAGCAACGGGATGAAGGCCGAGGCCGGCAGGTAGCGGGCAAACGACACGAAGGGCTCGAAAAACGCTTCGATGGGCTTGTAGGCGCCCATCAGCACACCCAGCGGCAAAGCCAACAGGGTGGCGAGGATGAAGCCGCCCAGCACGCGCCAGACCGTCATGCCGATATCGAACGCAAAGCCCATCTCGGTCAGCAGCACCCAGCCGCTGCGCACCATTTGCACCGGGTCGGCCAGAAAGGTTTTTTGCACAAAGCCGCCAAAGGTGGCCAGCGCCCACAGTGCGACGAACAGCACAAAAAACGCGATGCCCAAGGCGATGCGCGGGCCGGGTGCAACCGGGGTCAAAGGCCGCATGTCGGCTCCTGGGTGGGTCTCAAGAGGCCGAACAGGCGGCGCGGCCTCACTTCAAAAACCGGGTGTCGGCCAGCTTGCTCAGGTCAGGGATCGCCTTGATGATGCCGGCTTCCAGCAGCAGGTCGGCCGCCTCCTTGGTGAACTGGGCATGCTCACCGGCAAAAAACTTCTGGTTCGCCTCGCGGTCTTGCCAGCGCAGGTACTTCTGGCTGGCCTCGAAGGCCTCGGCAGTCTGCTTGACGTCGGCGCCCATGATCTCGAAGCTCTTTTTCGGGTCGGCCTTGATCATCGCCACCGCGTCGAAGTAACCGTCGGCCAGCGCCTTGGCGGCCTTGGGGTTCTCGGCCAGGAACTTGGGCGTGCAGCCAAAGGTGTCCATCACCATCGGGTAGTCGAGTGTGGTGGCGATGATCTTGCCGGCCTCGGGCTTGGCCCGCACCGCGCCCAGGTAGGGCTCGTAAGTCATCGCGGCGTCCACGCCGTCGGTGCCGGCGATCATCGCGTTGGCCGCAGCCTGCGGCGACAGGTTGACCACCTTCACGTCCTTGATCGACAGGCCGTTTTTCTTCAACATCCAGGCCAGGCCGAAATACGGCGCGGTGCCGGGGGCGTCGGCCGCCACGGTCTTGCCCTTCAGGTCGCTGATTTTGCTGATGCCCGGTTTGACGACCATGCCGTCGGCACCGTAGCTCTTGTCGAGCTGAAAGATCTGGGTGGTGGCCACGCCGTTGGCGTTCCAGACCACCCAGGTCTCGACCGTGGTGGCAGCGCACTGGATGTCGCCTGAGGCAATCGCCAGGTGGCGGTCTTTTTGCGGGATTTTCTTGATCGAGACGTCCAGGCCGTGTTTCTTGAACAGGCCCGCCTCCTTGGCCAGCGTGAGCGGCGCAAAGCCGGTCCAGCCCGAGATGGCCACGGCGACCTTGGTGTCCTGGGCGTGGGCGGCAGGCGCCAGCAGGGCTGCAATGGCGGCGACAAGTACAAGCGGCTTGGCAATCGAGGTCAGGGTCATGGGGTTCTCCGTCTTGGGGTTGGGTTTGGGGTGAGAAAAGCTCAGGCTGGGGTCCAGAGCGCGGGCAGATCAGGCAAAGAACGCAGGAGTTGTGCCAACGAGCCGTCCCGCACCATCGCGGTTGCGGCTTCGATGTCGGGCGCCAGGTAGCGATCATGCGGGATCGCCGGGCTGCGGCTGCGCAGCAGCGCGTGCGCGGCCTCCAGCACGTTTGAGCTTTTCAGCGGCCGCAGAAACTCGATGCCCTGCGCAGCGGCCAGCCACTCGATGCCCAGGATATGGGCGGTGTTGGCGATCATCGGTTGCAGGCGCCGCGCTGCGAAGGTGGCCATCGAGACATGGTCCTCCTGGTTGGCGCTGGTGGGCAGGCTGTCGACGCTGGCCGGGTGGGCCATCGACTTGTTCTCGGACGCCAGCGCAGCGGCGGTGACGTGGGCGATCATGAAGCCGGAGTTGAGCCCCGGGTCGGCGGTGAGAAACGGCGGCAGTCGCGACACACCGGCGTCGATCAGCATCGCGATGCGGCGCTCGGCGATGGCGCCGACCTCGGCAATGGCCAGGGCACAAGCGTCAGCCACCAGCGCCACTGGCTCGGCATGGAAGTTGCCGCCCGAAACCAGCGCCTCGTCCTCGGCGTTGTCGGCGGCGAACACCAGCGGGTTGTCGGTCACCGCGTTGGCCTCGCGCACCAGCACCAGCGCGGCATGGCGCAGGCTGTCCAGGCAGGCACCCACCACCTGCGGCTGGCAGCGCAGGCTGTAGGGGTCTTGCACCCGGTCGTCATTTTCGGAGTGAGAGGCACGGATGGCGCTGCCGGCCAGCAAGCTGCGGTAGTACCGGGCCACGTCGATCTGACCGGGCTGGCCGCGCAATGCATGGATGCGCGGGTCGAACGGGCCGTCGCTGCCGCGTGCCGCGTCCACCGTCAGCGCGCCGATCAGCAACGCGGCTTCCAGCACCGGCTCGAAACTGAGCAGCGCATGCAGCGCCAGCGCGGTGCTGGTCTGGGTGCCGTTGATCAGCGCCAGGCCCTCTTTGGCAGCGAGCTGCAGCGGCGCGATGCCGGCGGCGGCCAGCACGGCGGCGGCGGGCTGTTTTTTACCATCCACCAGAAACTCACCCTCGCCCATCAGCGCCAGCGTCATGTGCGCCAGTGGTGCCAAGTCGCCCGACGCGCCGACCGAGCCCTGGCTGGGCACGCAAGGGCACAGGCCGGCGTTGTGCACGGCGATCAGGGTGTCGATCACCACTGGCCGCACGCCTGAATGACCCCGCGCCAAGCTGGCCGCCTTGAGCGCCAGCATCAGCCGCAGCACCGGCGGCGACAGCGGCTCGCCCACCCCCACGCTGTGCGAGCGGATCAGGTTGAGCTGCAAGGTCGCCAGATCGGCCTCGCTGATGCGGGTAGACGCCAGCTTGCCAAAGCCGGTGTTGACGCCGTAGACGGGCGCTGTGCCTTCTGCCGCCCGCCGCACCACCGCCGCACTGGCCGCGATGCCGGGCAGCGCTGCCGGGTCGACCATCAGCGGCTGGCCGCCTTGGTGGATGGCCTGCAACTCGTCCAGCGACAGTTGGCCCGGTCGCAGCAGCATCAGTGGCCACCACCGTGAGGAGCCTGGCGCGCAGAGGCGCCAGGGCCTTCGGCAGGCGCGGACCCGGCAGAAGGGGACGGGCCCACGTCCTGCCTGAGCATCGGCAAGTTCAAGCCCTGCTCGCGGGCGCAATCCACCGCATCCGCATAGCCCGCGTCGGCATGGCGCATCACGCCGGTGGCCGGGTCGTTCCACAGTACCCGCTCGATCCGCCTGGCGGCCGCGTCGCTGCCGTCGGCCACGATCACCACCCCGGCATGTTGCGAATAACCCATGCCCACG
>JBBRZR010000483.1:0-3747 GCA_038236495.1 Burkholderiales bacterium | reverse complement strand
GGCAACTACCGCAACCTGCTGGAGGACATGGCGCTGAGCCCGGTGATGGGCATCTACCTGTCGCACCTGCGCAACCGCATGGCCAACCCCGCCACCGGCTTGCTGCCCGACGAAAACTTTGCGCGCGAGCTGATGCAATTGTTCTCGATCGGCCTGCTGCAGCTCAACGCCGACGGCACACCGGCGCTGGACGGCACCGGCAAGCCGATCGAGACCTACAGCAACGCCGACGTGATGGCGATGGCCCGGGTGTTCACCGGCTGGAGCTGGGGGTTTCCGGACGCACAGCTCACAGCGCAGAATTACGTGTGGGGCAGCCCGGGCCTGAAGGTGGCCACCGACCAGCGCATTGATCTGCAGCGCATGAA
Source organism: Burkholderiales bacterium (assembly GCA_038236495.1). Taxonomy (GTDB): domain Bacteria; phylum Pseudomonadota; class Gammaproteobacteria; order Burkholderiales; family Burkholderiaceae_C; genus Pseudaquabacterium. Next base: position 3,379 of record JBBRZR010000483.1, on the reverse strand, counting down.
GCCCTACCCCGGCCAACACGCCACCGGCGAGAGCCAGCTGTTTGCCGGCAAGCCCTGGGCCGTGACCATCCCCGCCAACACCAATGCCAATGAGGCCGTGCGGCTGGCGCTGAACGCGCTGTTCAACCACCCCAATGTCGGGCCCTTCATCGGCCGCCAGCTGATCCAGCGCCTGGTCACCAGCAACCCCAGCCCGGCCTATGTGGCGCGGGTGACGGCTGCCTTCAACAACAACGGCAGGGGTGTGCGCGGCGACTTGGCCGCCGTGGTGCGCGCCATCCTGACCGACACCGAGGCCCGCTCGCTCCCCGCACCCGGCTTTGGCAAGCTGCGTGAGCCTGTGCTGCGCGTAGCGCACTGGATGCGCGCCTTTGGCGCCACCTCGGGCTCGGGTGAATACCTGATGGCCTGGCAACTGGAATCGATGGCTGAAAACGTCTTGTCCGCACCCTCGGTGTTTGGCTATTTCCGCCCCGGCTACGTGCCGCCCAACACCCGGCTGGCAGATACCGGCGCCACCGCGCCAGAGTTTCAGATCGTCAATGAGTCCACCACCGCCACCTGGGTGAACCTGGTGGACCAGATGGTGGGCTGGGGCCTGGGCTGGACCGGCAGCACCAGCGACGTGCGCAGCACGCTCGCGCCGCAAACCGCATTGGCCGCCGCCGGCAACGTGGACGGCCTGATCCAGAACCTGAACCTGCTGCTGTTCAACGGCCGCATGTCGCGCACGCTGCAAACAAACCTGCTGGACGCGATCGGCGGCGTGGGTGGGTCGGACGCGGCCAGCCAGCTCAACCGGGCGCGCGTGGCCGTGCTGATCGCAATGTCGTCCCCTGAATACCTGGTGCAACGCTGAAATGACCACAAACCAATCCCGCCGCCACTTTCTCAACGCCTCGGCCGGCCTGGCCGCCACCGCCACCGCGCAAGGCTTCAGCGCGCCGCTGGCCATGGGCCTGGCCGGCATGGCCGCGCTGGCGTCGCAGCAGGCCCAGGCGGCAGACACCTCGGGCTACAAAGCCGTGGTCTGCCTGTTTTTGGCCGGCGGCAGCGACATGCACAACTGGGTGGTGCCGATCGACGCCACCGGCTACGCCGAATACACCACCGCCCGGCGTGAGCTGGCCTGGCCCAGCGCGTTGTTGCAACCGATCACCGCCACCACCCAAGGCACCGGCCGCCGCTTTGCCATGCCCACCGACCTGGCGCCGCTGCAAAAGCTCTACGAGGCCGGCCGCGCCGCCGTGGTGGCCAACGTGGGCACGCTGCAACGGCCCGTCACCAAGGCCGAGTTCGTGGCCGGCACCAACCTGCCGGCCAAGCTGTTTTCGCACAACGACCAGCAGTCCACCTGGCAATCCCTGTCGCCCGAAGGCGCCCGGTCGGGCTGGGGCGGGCGCATGGGCGATGTGCTGATGGCGGCCAACCAGCAGCCGGTGTTTACCGCCGTCTCGGCCAGTGGCAACGCGGTGTTTTTGTCCGGCAGCAGCGTGACGCAGTACCAGGTGGGGCTGGACGGCCCGGTCAGCACCCGCAACCTGGACGCCAGCTGGGTGCAGGGCTCGACCACCGCCGGCAGCGTGCTGCGGCGCACGCTGGCCGCCACCGGCGACACCACGCTGCAGGCCGAATACACCCGCGTGGTGCAGCGCGGCATCGCCGCCGAGGCCATGCTCAAGACCGCACTCGCCGCCACCACCGTGCCGGCCATCCCCGCCACGCCCATCGCGCTGGGCACCGGCGGCGTCACCACGCTGGACAAGGAGAGCCTGGCCAAACAGCTGCGCATGGTGGCCCGCATGATCGGCGCCGGGCAAACCATGGGCATGCGCCGCCAGGTGTTCATGGTGTCCATCGGCGGGTTTGATACCCACAACAACCAGATGCGTGACCAGCCCAGCCTGATGGCGCGGGTGGCCCATTCGGTGGACTACTTCATGACGGCGGTGGCCAGCCTGGGCCTGGCCAACAACGTGACGTTGTTCACCGCGTCCGACTTTGGCCGCACACTGTCCAGCAACGGCGACGGCAGCGACCACGGCTGGGGGTCCCACCACTTTGTGGCGGGCGGGGCCGTCAAGGGCCGAGCGATCTACGGCAAGTTCCCGACCACCGCCTTGAACACCGCCGACGACATCGGCTCGGGCCGGCTGTTGCCCAGCACATCGGTCACGCAGATGGCGGGCACGGTGGCCAGCTGGATGGGGCTGTCGGCCACCGAGATCCCGTATGTGCTGCCCAACGTCGGCAACTTTGCGCCGGGGGGCTTGGGCTTTGTCTGATCCCAAAATGATGGAAATCGGGTTGCCGAAGGGCGGCTTGCCGACCTTCAGGTTGACTGCCCGGCAGCCGCCCTCTGCAGCTCTCAGCCCAGCCGCTCGCTGACATAGCGGTCTACCCCCGCCCACAAGGCCAGCAGATCGGCCACACCTTCGAGCAAACGCGACAAGGCTGCGGCTTGCAACGCAGGGTTCTCGGGGTAGTCATGCGCCAAGGCGCTACGAACCTCGCGCAGCAGGCGCCAGGTATCCACTGACTCCAGCACACCCAGGCGCTCCAGACGCTGCAACCCCAGCAGGCTCAGGACGCAAGGGCTGGGCGGTAGGCCCGCGCAAGTTCAGTGGCAACTGCCCCCAACCGCTTGTCCAGCGTCCAGAGCAGGGTCTGTTCACTCAGCAACGCCGAGGCCAACAAGCTGACGTCGACAAATCCGCACCCTCTGCCGAACAAGGCTCTTCGCTCAAGCAAAGCCAGAAGTTCGTCAGCTGTGGCAACTGGAACGCTTTCAAGTTCGCGGAGCATGTCGATGACTTCGCGGCGGCGCGGTGGCATGCCACAGGCCAACTCCACCACTACGTAGGGGTGGCAAGCGACCAACCCGGCTTGCAGCAGCGCCACAAGCTGCTCATCGCGTTGCTTGAAATGGCCCACCCACACCGATGTATCGACCAGCACCTTCATGGGGCAGAAACGTGGTCGCGGCGTCGGGGGGCGAGTTCGATGTCTGGCGCCTGCCCGCCCAGCGCCGCCAAGCGCCGGGCGGTTTGCCTCTGAATGAAAGCCTTCACGCACTCTTTGAGCAAGTCGGACCGCTCGGTGCCGGGCTCTGCCAGCGCCACAGCCTTGGCAAACAGTTCGTCGTCAATCGTCAATGTGGTTCGCATGGCCAAGCACCCCCATCAAATTTGACATCATATTGCATCGAATTTGACATCCCATCCAACGCTCCAGAGAACGTGAGCCGTTGCTGTCCTGCGCCGCGCGCGGATGGCAATGTGGCGGCCCGCGCTACTGTTGGGATCAACGCGGTAGCGCCAAAACGCGCCCAGCAACGGGCCTGTCAGCGCTTTGCCCGTGCTGCGCGGGTTTTGCTGGC
>JBBRZR010000482.1:0-3751 GCA_038236495.1 Burkholderiales bacterium | reverse complement strand
GCGCGGGTGATCAGCGTTTTCATTTGTTTGGGCGTCAGGTTCTGCGCCTCGTCGATCAGCACGAACTTGTTCAAGAAGGTGCGCCCGCGCATGAAGTTCAGGCTTTTGATCTTGATCTTGCTGCGCACCAGGTCTTGGGTGGCGGCGCGGCCCCATTCGCCAGCGCTGCCGTCACCCTTGGCCAGCACCTCGAGGTTGTCGTCCAGCGCGCCCATCCACGGGCCCATTTTTTCTTCCTCGGTGCCGGGCAAAAAGCCGATGTCCTCGCCCACCGGCACGGTCACGCGGGTGACGATGATCTCGGTGTAGCGGCGGTCGTCCAGCACCTGGCTCAAGCCGGCCGCCAGCGTCATCAGCGTCTTGCCGGTGCCGGCGGTGCCGGTGAGGGACACGAAGTCGCACTCCGGGTCCATCAGCAGGTTGAGCGCAAAGTTCTGCTCGCGGTTGCGCGCGGTCACGCCCCAGACGGCGTTTTTGGCGTGGGCGTAGTCCTTCAGTGTCTTGAGCACGGCGGTCTTGCCGGTGATCTCGGTGACGCGGGCATAAAGCGCGGCCGCGCCGGGTTGCTCGAGGTAGACGAACTGGTTGACCATCAGCTGCGGCACCATCGGCCCGGCGATGCGGTAGAAGGTGTTGCCGGCCTGCTGCCAGCTTTCCATGGTCTTGCCGTGCTGCTCCCAAAAATCAGGCGGCAACTGCAGCACGCCGGTGTAGAGCAGGTCGCCGTCTTCCAGCACCTTGTCGTTGAAGTAGTCCTCGGCCGCCAGGCCCAGCGCACGGGCCTTGACGCGCATGTTGATGTCCTTGGACACCAGCACCACCTCTCGGCCTGGGGTGGACTCGCGCAGGCTCTTGACCACGCCCAGGATCTGGTTGTCCGCCTTGCCCTGCGGCAGGCCGGCCGGCAGCTGTACATCCAGCAGCATGGTCTGGAAGAACAGCTTGCCACCGGCATCCTTGTGCCCGGTCTTGGCCAGTGCGATGCCCTCGGTGGTGTTGATGCTGCCGTCCGGGTTGGTGAACGACGCCAACTGGTCCAGTTCACGGCTGACCTGGCGGGCATTGCGCGCCACCTCGCTCATGCCCTTCTTGTGGCCGTCCAACTCCTCCAGCGTGATCATCGGCAGGAAGACGTCGTGCTCTTCGAACCGGAACAGGCTCATCGGGTCGTGCATCAGCACGTTGGTGTCGAGCACAAACAGCTTGGCCGGGCCGGTGCCGCGCGGCGTGCGTACGCGGGCTTTGGGCGATTTGGCGGGTGCGGCTGCGACCAGCGTGGGCTGCTTGGTGGGCATGCCTTGCCTGGCGGCTGCACTGGGGCGCACGGCAGCGTTGACCGGCGCTGCGGCCGGTGCTGCGGCTGGCGTGCTGGACCGGCCAGCCTGGCGCGCCGCCAGCTTGGGCGCCGCCACCGGCGCGCCGCCGTCGAACAAGTCCAGCGAAGGGCCGGACACCGGCTCGCTGCGGGATTTGGCGCCCTTGCGGTCGGCGCGTGGAGCGGCTTGCGATTCGAAATCGGCCTGCGACAGGATGGCGGCTTTGGTGGACGGCGGCTTGGGCAGTGGCATGGGCGGTGGGCTGGCAGGGGGTGGATGTCGGGCGATCGGTGAATCGGGCAGGGCAACAAAAAAGCCGCACAGGCAGCTGTGCGGCTTTTGATTTCAGGTGGTGCGCGGGGGGCAACTCACAGGCATGGACTGATTATGCACACGCCGTATTGGCCGTTCGTGGCCGCCTTGTGACCGGAGCGCGCAGCCAGCGCGCACCCCGACACGGGATCACGCGGGCTTCTGGAAGCCCTTGACGGCGGCCAGCACCTCTTCGACATGGCCGGCGACCTTGATGCCACGCCATTCGGCCCGCAGCACGCCGCTGCCGTCGATCAGGAAGGTGCTGCGCTCGATGCCCTTGACCTTTTTGCCGTACATGATCTTGTTCTTGACCACGCCAAACATGTGGCAGAGCTTTTCTTCGGTGTCGGCGATCAGCTCGTAGGGCAGCTCCAGGTTTTGGCGAAACTTCTCGTGCGACAGCATGTTGTCGCGCGAGATGCCGAACACCACCGCGCCAGCCTTCAGGAACTCCGCGTGCATGTCGCGAAACTGCATCGCCTCGGTGGTGCAGCCGGGCGTATGGTCCTTGGGGTAAAAATAAAGCACCACTGCACGGCCGGCAAAGGCCTGGGGCGTGAACTTCACACCGCTGGTGGCGAGGGCTTCGAAGTCGGGCAGGGATTTATTGAGGACTGGCGTCATGGGCGGGCCGTTGTGGCGGACGTTGTGGCGGACGTTTTGGCGGACGTTGGGCTGACGTTTGGTCGACGTTTGGCAGACGTGGGGCAGACGTGAACCGAACCTGGGATGAACCTGTTTTGAACGCGTGTCGCTGGTGTGTCTTCCAACGCGTTTTTCTGCGTGTTTCGGACCTGGGGTCAGTCGGCTTGACCCTCAAAGGGACATAACCGCGCATTATAAAGTTAAGGCGACATCTCGGCCCGGCCAAGCCATTCACGCTATCCCTCACGCAAGGGGACGCGCGGCGTCGGTGCCGGGCTTGAGCAGCAGTGCCGCCACGGCGGACCGGCCCTCGGCCACCAGCACGTTGTAGGTGCGGCAGGCGGCCGGCGTGTCCATGGTCTCGACGCCGATACGGTGCTCGATCAGCGAACGCATCAGCGCGGGCGATACAAAACGGTGGCGCGGCCCGCAGCCGAAGATCACCAGTTCGGGCTTGAGCGCGAGCAGCGCTTCGAAGTCGGCGGGCGTCAGGTCTTCGGGCTGGGCGGGCGCCCATTGCAGGACGGTGCCCTGCCAGGGCACCAGCAGGCTGTGGCTGAACCGGGTGCCGCCGACCCACAGCGCGTCCGCATCGTGCCGGGTGATGACGTTGGTGCCGGCCAGCTGATCAGGTTGGAACTTCACGGTCGGGCGCTTGGCGGTTGGGGCGGCCGCCGATGAGCGGCCCGGGTGGGGCGGTGCCGCGGGTGGCCGCTGGCTGCAAGGCTAAAATTATAGGTATTGCGGTGCAGCATCGTTGGCCAGGGCTGTAGTGCGTGTCTCTCCAGGAGCCCCCGTGTCCCCATCCCTGCCGCCGTTCGGGCTCAAGCCTGTCCTGAAGTCTGCCAAGCTCGCCAACGTCTGCTACGACATCCGGGGGCCGGTGCTCGACAAGGCGCGCCAGATGGAGGACGAGGGCCAGAAGATCATCAAGCTCAACATTGGCAACATCGCGGCGTTTGGCATCGAGCCGCCCGACGAGATCGTGCAGGACATGATCCGCAACCTGCCGCATGCGGCGGGCTACACCGACAGCAAGGGCCTGTTTGCGCCGCGCAAGTCGGTGGTGCACTACTGCCAGGAGAAGAAGATTGCCGGCGTCACGGTGGACGATGTCTACCTGGGCAACGGCGCCTCCGAGCTGATCGCGATGAGCATGAACGCGCTGCTCAACACCGGTGACGAGATCCTGGTGCCCGCGCCCGACTACCCGCTCTGGACTGCGTCGGTGGCTTTGTCCGGTGGCACGCCGGTGCACTACCTGTGCGACGAGCAGGCCGACTGGACGCCCGACCTGGACGACATGCGCCGCAAGATCACGCCCAACACCAAGGGCATCGTGGTGATCAACCCGAACAACCCCACCGGCGCGCTGTACCCGGACGCGGTGCTGCGTGAGATCGTCGAGATCGCCCGCCAGCACCAGCTGATCATCTTTGCCGACGAGATCTACGACAAGACGCTGTACGACGGCG
>JBBRZR010000481.1:0-3782 GCA_038236495.1 Burkholderiales bacterium | reverse complement strand
CGACCTGCTGGACGGTGTCTACAAGAAGCAGGCGCTGTTCATCGAGGACGGCGGCGTGCCCAACCTGGCGGCCGACTTCATCCGCGAGCGGCTCAAGAAGTTGCCTGGAGGCAAGCTCAAGCGGCTCTGGTCCGACCTGGGCGGTCATGCCGACGTGCAAGACCCGCTGTCCGACATGATGCCGTGGTTCGGCCAGGCGGTGGACGCGGCCGACGGTGAGCTCTACCTCGGCCGCATCTGGTACGCGCCGTGGCGCCGCACCTTGAAGATGCATTGGGACTATCGCGCCAGCGAGGACACGGTCAATGCGATGGTCGAGGTGCACAAGATGCTGTCGGCCGCTACCGGTGGCACGCCGTTTGTGCCGCCCACCTGGACACTGGCGCACAACCTGATCACCCCACATCCGCTGGGCGGCTGCAACATGGCCGACAGCATCGAACAAGGTGTGGTGGACAGCCATGGCCAGGTGTTTGGCCATCCTGGGCTGTATGTGATGGACGGTGCCACCTTGCCACGCGCGATCGGCCTGAATCCCTCGCGCACGATTGCCGCGCTGGCCGAGCGGGGCGTCGAGCGCATCGTGCAGATGGCTTGAGCTGGCCGCTGGCAGGGGGTGTAGGCTGCCGCCAGCGCCGTCAAGGCTAGTCTTGTGGCGCCGTTGCTGCAGTGCAGCGTCCACGCGGCTTGCGGCAGGTCAAGCCCGAAGCGACTATAGGGTTACTACTTATCTCGGTTGATCTCGACCAAACGCGGACCTGGCGTTTGGCGCTGCAATGGCGTTACTTTCCCGTCGGATCTGGCGGGACGGGCCACCATTCAACAGAGAACAACCATGACCTCAACCCCTATCCTCGTTGCCCTGTCAGCCGCAGCCGCACTGCTCACCGCCTTGCCTCTGCAAGCCCAGGATACCGGCAACTGGCTGGTGCGCGCCCGCGCCGTGCACCTGGAGTCCGCCAACAAGGACAGCACCGGTTTTGGCCTGAGCATCAACAACAAGTGGCTGCCCGAGGCCGACTTCAGCTACTTCTTCTCGCCCAACATCGCGGCCGAGCTGGTGCTGACCGTGCCGCAAAAGCAGACCCTCCATTCCAGCGTGGTCGGCGCCGACATCGGCAGCTTCAAGCACCTGCCGCCCACGCTGACAGCGCAATACCACTTCACCGGTCTGGGCGCGTTCCGCCCCTACCTGGGCGCGGGCGTCAACTACACCCGGCTGAGCGCGGTCGAGTTCTCGCCGGCGGTGGCTGCGCTGGGCCTGAGCCTCAAGCGCGACAGCTGGGGTCTGGCCTTGCAAGCCGGTGTCGATTTCCCGATCGGTGGCGGCTGGATGCTCAACGCCGACATCAAGAAAGTCCAGATCGGCACCACGGTTTTTTCCAAGGGCGCCGACGTGGGCAGCTTCAAGGTTGACCCGCTGCTGTTCGGCCTGGGCATCGGCAAGCGCTTCTGACCGGCAGGCCGGGTAGCCGGGCTAATCGGGCTAATCGGGCTAATCGGGCCGCTGCCAGACCACGCCGTCTTCATTGAGGATGGCGTCCAGCGGTACGTCGTGCGGCTCGGCCTTGAGCCAGGGGATGAAGCCGTGGCCGTAGCCCACGCCTACGGTGTAGGGGCGCGGGCTCAGTGCAGCCAAGGTGCGGTCGTAAAACCCGCCGCCGTAACCCAGCCGGGTGCCGTCAGGCCCGTAGCCCACGCAGGGCACCAGCAACAGCGACGGCTCGAAAGCCTCGGTGTCCTTGGGCTTGGGGATGCCGTAGGCGTCTTCCTCCATCGGGCAGCCGGGGTACCAGACATGGAAGCGCAACTGCTTGGTGTCGCGGTTGATCACCGGCAGGCCGATGCGGCGCTGGCCCTCGGCCTCGGACCAGCGGTACAGCGCGGGCAGGGCGTCAAATTCACCCTTGATCGGCCAGTAGGCGCCGATGGTGCTGTCCTCCCGGCCCACCAGCCAGACCCGCAGCACCTGCTGCAAGTGCACCGCGCGCTGGTGCCGGTCCACCATCGCCAGGCGTTCGGCCTGCAACTGGCGGCGCAGCGCTCCTTTGTCTTGGGACGGTTCGAAGCTGAGGCTGAAGGTTGAGCTCATGGCCGGGATTGTCGGCCACTGGCCGGCCAACGGCGCAACCCGTCACCCTAAACTGCGTGGCATGGTTGTCGCTGATGGCTTCGTCACCCACTGCCTGGAGTTGCTGTCCGCGCTGGGCAGCCCGCGTGCGCGGCGCATGTTCGGCGGCCACGGGGTGTACCTGGACGGGCACTTCATCGCGCTGATCGGGGGCGATGTGCTCTACCTCAAGGCCGATGCACTGGCCCGCCCGGCTTTCGAGGCGGCGGGCTGCCAACCGTTTGGCTACGCCACCCCAACCGGCCAACGCGCCGTGCTGGCCTATTGGAGCGCGCCCGACGACGCGATGGAGTCGCCCGGCCTGATGCTGCCCTGGGCCCGGTTGGCCATGGCTTCGGCGTTGCGTGCGGCGGCGGCCAAGTGCCCGGCTGCCGCGCGCAGGCCCCGTGCTGCCGCCCGCCAGACGCCAGCCCGGCCCGGTACCAAACGCTGAACCGGTGGTGCGGCGGCGGTCTGCGCCCAGCGCAGTTCAGCCGCTTCGCCGGTGCGCCAGGGTTCGGCCAGCACTTGCTCGCCGGCCCCCAACCACAGTCCGTCGCCGGCGGTCAGCACGTGGTCGGCGCTGTCACCCTTGCGCGTGATCCAGACCTTGCCGCCGGCCACCTGCAACCAGCCTGTGCGCCGCGCCTGCAGCCTCAGCAGCCCGGCCAGGTGCAGCTGGCGGGGTGTGCCGGTGAGCGTCTGCAAGCGGCTTGATTGATGCCATTTGTTCATGTCTGCTCCTTCGCGGCCGGTGCCGGACGAGCCGGTGGGCCTGGTAAGCGAGGCGGTCAATTGCCATCACGATAGACCCATCATCGGCGCAGCACGGCTTGTGGTCCAATGCAATCGCCGCCCCACATTGATGCTGAATCGATATGAATACACCGCCCGGGCGCCCGCTCTCGCTGGACGGCCTTCGGGCCTTCGAGGCGGTGTCCCGGCGTTTGTCCTTCAGTGCCGCCGCCGACGAGTTGTTCCTGACGCAGTCGGCCATCAGCCGCCAGATCAAGGCACTCGAGACCGAGCTGGGCGCGGCACTGTTCACCCGCGGCACCCGCAAGGTCGAGATCACAGCAGCGGGCAGTGCCTTGCGCCAGGCGGTGCTGCCGGCGCTGGAGGGCATCGACCGCACGGTGCGCCAGATCCGGGTCAGCACCGGCCGGCGTCATGTCAATCTGTCCACCTTTGCCAGCTTCACCACGCTGTGGCTGATGCCGCGGCTGGCCGGGTTCCAGCAGCAGCACCCGGACATCGACATCCGCATCACCGCCACCGACGTGCTGGCCGACCTGGACGACCCCGAGCTGGATCTGGTGCTGCGCTACGACTTTGCCGCCAACCTGCCGCCCGATGCCGAGCTGCTGTTTGGCGAGTTGCTGTCGCCGGTGGCCAGCCCCTTTCTGACACGGCAGGCGGCCAGCGGCCAGGCGCCGCCGCTGGCCACGGCTGCCGATCTGGCCGGCCACGCGCTGCTGGAAGAGGATGACCACCGGCCCAGTGCCAGCACCCTGAGCTGGCGCCGCTGGCTGGACCACATGGGCCAGCCCACGCTGGAGCCACGGCGCTGGACCTACCTCAATTACACCCACCAACAGGTGCAGGGCGCGCTGGCCGGCCAGGGCGTGGCGTTGGCGCGCCTGGCGCTGGTGCATGACCAATTGGCGCGCGG
>JBBRZR010000480.1:0-3786 GCA_038236495.1 Burkholderiales bacterium | reverse complement strand
GGTGGGCGTGCTGGGGCGCAGGCCGGTCCAGTAGTTGGGCTCGCGGGTATCGGCCACACCGGGAAACAGCTGCTCATAGCGCTGCACCAGCGCCGCGCAGCGCTTTTGCGCGGTGGCGCTGTCCAGTGAGGTGTCGTAGCCGGCCAGCTCGGCGGTGCCGGCGATGCGGATGTGGTCGCCCAGCCGGCTGATCGCGATCTTGCGGGTGTCGTCGAGCAGGCTGACGACGCTGGCGTCTTGCGGGCGCTTCAACCGCAACGTGGCCGAATAACCCTTGGCCGGGTAGATGTTGAGCCAGATGCCCAGCGGGCGCAGCAGCGGCGCGGTGTACGAACCCATCGCCGCCACGTACTGGTCGGCCACCAGCGTGCGGGCCAGGCCGGTGTCCAGGCTGCGCACCTGCACGCCCGTGATGCCACTGCCGTCCCGGTCCAGGCCGTCGACCGCGGTGTTGAACAAGAAGGTGGCGCCGCGCGCCCGGCACAACGCCGCCAGCTTCTGGGTGAAGACCTGGGCGTCGCCCGACTCGTCACTGGGCGTGAAGGTGCCACCGTGGATGTTGGGGCCGAACGCGGCCAGCGCCGGCTCGACCTGGAGCACTTCGTCCCGGCCCAGCACCCGCCGGTCCACGCCATAGCGGCGCATCAGCGCGGCACCCGCAGCGCCGGCCTTGAAGTCGGCTTGCGACGAGAAAAAGTGCAGGATGCCGCGCTCCAGCCGCTGGTACTCGATGCCGGTGGCGGCCACCACCTGCTTGAGCGATTCATGGCTGTAGCGGCCCAGGGCCACCAGCTGCCGCACGTTGCGCTCAAACGCCGCGCCGTTGCACTGGCCCAGGAAGGACAAGCCCCAGCGCCACTGGTGCGGGTCGAGCCGGGGCCGGAACAGCAGCGGCGAGTCGTCACGCAGCAGCCATTTCGCCACCTTGAACGGCGCCCCGGCATTGGCCCAGGGCTCGCAGAAGCTGACCGAGATCTGCGCACCGTTGGCGGCGCTGGTTTCCAGCGCAGCGTCGGGCTGGCGGTCCACCAGCGTCACCTCATGGCCCTCTTGCAACAGGTGCCAGGCGGTGGAGATGCCGATGATGCCGGCGCCGAGAACGATGACCTTCATGTAGCGCTCCTGAGGGGGCCGTCCGGCGGGTGGCGCTTGCATGCACTGCAGCGCCTGCCGTGGCCTGACCGGATTGTCGGCAAGGCCGCGCAAACAATGAAGTTTTATTCAGCCATTTCAATATTGATTAGCCAGAGTGATATTTTGAAGCGGACCCGTGCAAGCTGGGTTGCGACCTGGCGCCCGCGTCAGCGTCAGCGTTGCAGACGGGTCTGCAGCAGCCGGCAGCGCACAAAGCCCAGGCGCTGGGCCTGCAGCGCCGTGGCCTCCTCGGGCCGCAGTCCGCCGCGCGAGACCAGACGCAGCACCGCTCGCAACTCCGGCGCCAGACCGGCCAGTGCCGGCTCGGGCAGGCCACCGCAGACGGCCTCGGCGTGCGCCAGCTGCACGGCGGTGCCGTAGAGCCAGGCCCCGAACTCAGCGGACCCGCGCAAGCGCTGGATCGCGACGGCGGTCGCGGCCAGGTCGCGGCGGGCCACCGGGTTGGATGCCCTGGCCATCGTCCAGCCGAACAAGACATCGCGGTGGGCCGCCATCCAGTCCCGAAACAGCGGCTCGGCCGCACGCACGACCGGGAAAAACTGCGCCAGGCGAACGGGCTTGTCGTCGTGGGTGCTGGATTGGGGATCGCCGGCCGATGCCGGCACCGGCAGTTGGGCGGCAGAACGGGGGAGCGCAGAGACAGTGGCCATGATCGCCCAGCCTAAGCGGCAGGCGTCCGCACGGGCTGTGATGTCGGGTGTCGCTGCGCTGTGACCTGCATCACAACACGCTGCGCCCAGGCGGCCGCGGTTGTGAAATCACCAGTCCACCCCCTGGACTGGGGGGGCGGAAGTTCAAGGACAACCTGGGACAAGTGTGAATATTGCCCGCACAAAGGCGGGGGCTTGCGCGTCCAATCAGCTCCGGCGGTGTTGATCCTGTGTTGGCCCGCTACAGCCCCCGCCGCCGTGCACCGCCCCACGCCGAAAGCCTGCCATGTTGTTCAAAGCCATGCCTGCCCTGTTCGCCCGTTTCTCGCAACGCCGCCCGCGTGCAAGCCGTGCCCAGGAGCCGGCGGATATGGGCACCGCCTTTGGCATGGAGCAGTGGCTGGGCGAGTGTGACCGGACAAAAGCGCCGGCACGGCCGGCCAACCCAACCCGGCGCGGCGCGCGCTGGCTGCCGCGCTGGCTGAGGTTGGGCGCAGCGCGCCAAGCGCGCAGCTGAGCGAGCGCCGACGGCCTGCCGGACGCAGGGCCATGGCGCAGCGGTAACGGTCCGCCGCATCGCACCCTCAAGTCGCACACTGACCTGATCAGTCTGAATTTGCACTTGCCGCCTACAATGCGCAAGTGACCCGACTCAGCTTCCGCCAAAAAGTGCTTGCCACCCGCGAGGAGGCCATCGTCAGCACCGTGATGCGGCTGCTGGCCGAAAAAGGCTTCGACCAGATGACGGTCGATGAGGTGGCGGCCGACGTGGGCATCGCCAAGGCCAGCCTGTACAAGCACTTCGCCTCCAAAGAGGCCCTGGCCGCCGCCGCGATGGTGCAGGCCCTGGGCCTGGCGCTGGACCAGGTACAGGCGCAGCAGGCGGTGGCCGGCGCCAGCGCGATGGACCGGCTCCAGGCCATCACCCGCTGGACGCTGCAAACCCAGCTGGCCGGTGCCATGCCCACGCTGCCGGCCGAGAACTCTGCGCTGCGCAATGCGCTGATCGCGCACCGCGGCTATATGGACCGGTTGATGACGCTCAGCGACGACCTGGGCGCCTGGATCGTGCAAGCTCAGGCCGATGGTGCGATCGACCCCAAGCTGCCGCCGGAAGCCGTGCTGTTCACCGTCTACGCCCGCGCCTGCGACCCGGTGTTGGGGTTCTTGAAAGCCGGCGGCCGCTACAGCGACGCGCAGATCGTCGATTGGGTGATGAGCACCTGCTTCAGCGGGCTGGCAGCGCGCCCCTGAGCGCGGACCGCCCGACGGCCCCGTCAGCGCACGATCAAGACCGGCGTCTGGCAGCGCGCCAGCACCCGGGTCACCACCGACCCCATCACCACGCTGCCCAGCACACCGTGGCCGTGTGAGCCCATCATCACCAGATCGAACTTGCCCTTTTCGGCCGTGCTGGCGATCACGTCGGCCGCCGGCCCGACCTTGGCGGCAAATTCGGCCGGGATCTTCTGCTTGGCAAAAAAAGTGCGCAGCGGCTTGAACACCCTGTCGCTCTCTTCGGTGTAGTGCGCCTGCAGCACAGCCTTGTCGAGCACGGCTGCGGCACGCGCCGGCACGGCAGGCGCCACGTGCAGCAGGGTGTACTGGTGTGCGCCGCCCAGCCATTCGTCGTGGGCGGCCAGGTAGGCCAGCATGCGCTTGGTGAACGGGCTGCCGTCCACGGGGACCAAGATCTTCATGGCTGTTGCTCCGGTTGTCGGGGTTAGCGGGACGCAGTTTCGCACCCGGGCCGCCACCGGCCTTGCCTCAGGTCAAGCGGCCACGCCGTCCGGCCGCAGCGGCCTTTGCTGGGCCGTCACGCCACGGCGATCAGTTTGAAGGGCTGGTAGCCCTCGCACTCGCCCTTGCGCAGCAGGCCGCGGGCTTGCGACACCACGCGGCTGGGTGCCTGGCCGGGGCGCGCGACGCTGTAGTCGTGCCGGCAGTGCAGATGGCCGTGCAGCCACAAATCGGTCAGCGG
>JBBRZR010000479.1:0-3794 GCA_038236495.1 Burkholderiales bacterium | reverse complement strand
TGGCCATAGCCCAGTGCGTTCAGCTGGCGCAGCCCGGCGATGCTGCGCTCGAACACGCCATCGCCGCGCTGGCGGTCGACATTGGCCACCGAATAACACGGCAGCGAGGCCGTGACCTCGACGCCCTGCGCCGCCAGAAACTCGGCCAGGTCCTCGTGCCCCGGTTCGGACAGGATGGTCAGGTTGCAGCGATCGATCACCTGCACGCCGAGCGCGCGCGCGTCGCGCACCAGGTCGCGGAAGTGGGGGTTCAGCTCCGGCGCCCCGCCGGTGAGGTCGAGTGTGCGCGGCCGGCGGGCCCGCAGCACCTGCAGCACCAGCGCGATGGTCTCGGCGTCCATTTCCTCGGTGCGGTTGGGGCCCGCGTTGACGTGGCAGTGCAGACAGCTCTGGTTGCAGCGGTAACCCAGGTTGACCTGCAGGGTGTCGAAGCGGTCGCGGCGCAGCGCGGGGAAATCGGTCGCGGCGAGCAGGGGCAAGGTGGCGTGCATCGAAAAGGCTTCCTCGGTTCGGGTCGGGGCGGTGCGGGCGGCGTCCGCTGATGGGTGAGTCGCCGCAGGTGGGCGTTTGGTTACACACGGGGCGCCAATAAGGTCGGGATAATCGCCGATATCTCCAAGTCGCCGTCGCATGGGGTCGGCACCGATTTTGTCGGCTCGCTGTAACCGAAACGGGTTCCCCGACGAAATGACCGACGAAGCCAGGCAAAACGACTTCGAGCCTTTGCTCAAGCGGCTCTGGTTGCAGGCCCAGGCAGGGGACGAAGCGGCCTACCGCGAGGCCCTGCGTCTGGTGACGTCGCGGCTGCGCGGCTACTTGAGGCGGCGCATGCGGAGCTTGCCGGACGAGGTGGAGGACCTGGTGCAGGAAACCCTGTTGGCGCTGCACCTGCAGCGCGGCACCTATGACGCCTCGCTGCCGGTTGGCGCATGGGTGATCGCGATCGCGCGCCACAAGCTGGTCGATTTGTGGCGGCGCCGTGGCCGCCGCGACGACCGGCACGCGTCGCTGCACGACACCGACGAGGCCCTGCTGGTGGCGGTGCAAGAAGAAGGCGGCGCGCGGCGCGACCTCGAAAAGCTGTTGCACGAACTGCCCGAGGCGCAGCGGGTGGCGATCTGGCTCACCAAGGTCGACGGCCTGTCGGTGGCCGAGGCCGCGGCGCGCACCGGGGCGTCGCCCTCGGCGATCAAGGTGCAGGTGCACCGCGGCCTGAAGCGCCTGGCACAACGGGTCAAGGACTGAACCGGTATGGGACTGACGGATGAAAACTGACCAACTGATCGACTTTCTGGCCCGCGGCGCCGGCCCGGCGCCGCGGGCGGCAGTCGTACGCCGGCTGGGCCCCGCGGCCCTGGCCGGGCTGGCCGCGAGCAGCGCGCTGGCGCTGGGCCTGATCGGACCGGTGCCCGCAGCGCTGCTCGGATCCTCCGGCATCGGCATCAAGCTGCTGTATGGCGGCGCGCTCGCCACGGCCGCCGCCTGGCTGGCAGCCCGCCAGGGGCGGCCGGCGGCGGCCGCCGTGCTGCCCTGGCGCGCCGTCGCCGGGGTGCTGGTCGGCATGGCGCTGTGGGGTGCGGCAAGCCTGATCGAGACGCCGGTGGGGCAACGCCTGCCAGCCCTGCTCGGGCAGTCATGGGGCCGCTGCGCCTGGGCCGTGGTGGGCCTGTCGCTACCGGCACTCGGTGCGACGCTGTGGGCGCTGAACGGCCTGGCGCCGACGCGACCGCGCAGCGCCGGCTGTGCTGCTGGCCTGCTCGCCGGCGCCCTCGGCACGATCGGTTACGCCCTGGCCTGCCAGGAGCCGTCGCCCGCCTTCGTCGCTGTCTGGTACTCGGCCGGCATCGCGATCACCGCGCTGCTGGGTGCCCTGCTCGGCCCGCGGGTGTTGCGCTGGTGAGCAAAAGTGGATGGGCGTGGCAAAGCATGCGCGCGTCCGGACGAAATGGCACTTGTCCTACAGACGCCAGCCCGGCGTTGGTAGAACCTCTGGGCCTGGATGTGCCCGGGCGATGGCCGGGGCGCACTGCCACACTGGAGACCTGCCATGACAGACACCGCACATCCCTCGCGCCAAGCACTGTGGAACGACATCAAGGACTGCAAGTTCGCGATGTTCACCACCCGCAATGTCAACGGTCACCTGCATTCGCGGCCGATGACGATGCAGAACACGGCGCTCGATGCCGACGATAGCCTCTGGTTCTTCATGTCCCGAAAGAGCCATCCCGTTGCCGAACTCGCCGCCGAGCCGTCGGTCAACGTCGCTTACTCACCCCCAGGCGACGCCTGCTGGATTTCGATCACCGGGACGGCGCTGGTCGTCGAGGATGGCGACAAGGCGAAGTCCTTGTGGAACCGCTCCGCCGACGCCTGGTTTGCCGGCGGCTTGACCGATCCTGATCTTGCCGTCGTCCAGGTGCGCATCGTCCATGTCAGCGAATGGGAGGCCGGCGCCAGCCCCGACTCACGGCCAGCACTGCGCAGCGAGGACGTCGGCTTCCGTCCGCCCAATCACCTGCCGACCGGGACCACGCCGGCGAGCGAGAACGCGGCCTTGATGTTCGAACGCTCCTGAGCCTGCCACGCTGCGCCCGTCACTTCGGGCGCGAGCCTGAGGACTTCGGCAAAGGCTGCTATTGGGCAGAACGTCGGGCCGGGCGCCTCGAGTTGCACCGACAACCGGGCTGACCCGCGGTGGAGCCACTCCACTGCCAGGCGACGTCGTCGGCAGTGGATGGCCGTAGCGCTTCGACTACGATGGCCAGCAACATGACGCGCCTATCGGCCAAACCCGGACACACCGCCCTCGGCTTGTGGTCGCTGTCCATGGCCTATTTCGTGATGGGCACCTCATCGATTTCGGTGGTTGGCCTGGTCAACAACATGGCTGGCGACTTGAATGTCTCCAAGCCTGATGTTGCCGTGCTGATCACGGTGTTTGCGCTGACCTTCGCGCTGGCCGCACCGCTGCTCCAGGTGGCGTCCGGCAGCCTGCCGCGACGGACGCTGTTGCTGTGCGGGCTGGTTGTGATGTCCACCGGCTGCCTGCTCAGTGCGATGGCGCCGACCTACGGTGGCGTGGTCGCTGCACGGGTGCTGATGGCGTTGGGGGCCGCCGCGGTGGGGCCGGTGGCATCGGGCCTGGGCGCCGGGCTGGTGCCGCCGGACCGCCAGGGCCATGCACTGGCAGTGGTGTTCGGCGGCATGACCTTGGCCAGCGTGCTGGGGCTGCCGTTGACATCCTGGCTAGGCGCGCTGTTGGGCTGGCGCTGGATGTTCGGCGGCTTGGCCCTGCTCAGCCTGCTCACCGCACTGACGATCGCGCTGCTGGTCAACGACCGGCGCGCTGCGCCACGCACGTCATTGGCGAGCTTCGGTCAGGTCTTTCGGCAGCGCGCTGCAACCTGGTCGATGGCCATGTCGGTGTGCCACATGTCTGCGCAGTTCTCGCTGTTTGCGCTGGTGGCGCCATTTCTCCAGGAGCGGTTCGGCGTCAGCCCGGGACAATTGTCGGTCGCGTTGCTGGTGGGTGGCATCAGCGGCGTTGCCGGCAACCTGCTGGCTGGCCGGCTCGGTGATCGCCTGGGTGCGCCGCGAAGCCTGCAGTTGACGGTTGTCGGCATGGCTTGCGCCAGCTGCGCATTGCTGCTGCTGCCCGGTTTGCCCTGGCTGGGCATGGCCGCCTATGGCTTTTGGTCGATGTCGGGCATGAGCTTTTATGCGCCGCAACAGAAACGCTTGATCGGCTTGGCGCCCGACCTGCGCAACATGCTGTTGGCGATCAATGCGTC
>JBBRZR010000478.1:0-3795 GCA_038236495.1 Burkholderiales bacterium | reverse complement strand
GGCGAACGCGCCAGAGGATAGGTCAGTTGTGGCTGCACACCGCTGGCGTAGAGCGAAGCAAATGCTTCGCTGGCGCCCCTTGATTGGGCGATTGACACTCTTGCTTTGCAACCGGCTGCAGGCCGCGCCAATCCTTGCGATCTAAAACGCCAAGCGTGTGCCTAATTCCGGATTGACACATTTACTCTCGCATTCGGGACACTTTAGTTCGTTCAACGCAGGCGCGCCCGTCTTCCGCCGGCCGCTGCTGGCGCCGCCGCCGACAGCAGCTCAGCCAGCGCTTTGGCCTAGGCGGCGCGAATTCACTGGATCGCGGAACACCAGCGGCTGCGCCCGCGCCTGCGGCGCGGCCGATTCGGCCAGCGCGGTTTGCACAACACCGTGCTGCGGGCTAAGCCGGCACACCGGATCGGCTGCCGCGGCGTCCTGCGCCAGCATGTAGGCCTGGCAGCGGCAGCCGCCCAAGTCCTCCTCCTTGTGCACGCAGCTGGCGCAGGGCTCTTTCATCCAGCCTGTGCCGCGGTAGCGGTTGAAGCCCTCAGAGTCGAACCAGATGTCGCGCAGCGGTTGGTCGCGCACATTGGGGAAGGCCAGGCCCGGCAACATGCGGGCGGTGTGGCATGGCAGGGCCGCACCGTCGGGGGCGATGGTCATGAACATATTGCCCCAGCCGTTGACACACTTCTTGGCCTTGCCCTCGTGGTAGTCGGGCGCGACGAAGAAGATGCGCATCTGCTCGCCCAGCCGCGCGCGCCAGGCGTTGGTCACCGCCTCGGCACGCTGCAGCTGCGCGTGCGTAGGCAGCAGCTGTGATCGGTTCAAGAAAGCCCAGGAGTAGTACTGGGTGTTGGCCAGCTCCAGGTACTCGGCGCCCATCTCATGGGCCATGCCGATGATGCGGTCGATATGGTCGATGTTGAGCCGGTGAATCACCACATTGAGCACCATCGGCCAGCCCTGGGCCTTGACCAGCGCCGCCACCTTGTTCTTCAGCGCGAAGGTCTTGGTGTGCGAGAGAAAGTCGTTCATCTCGCGGGTCGAGTCCTGAAACGACAGCTGCACATGGTCCAGCCCGGCCAACTTGAGCGCGGCAGCACGTTCAGCGGTCAGGCCCACGCCCGAGGTCAGCAGGTTGCTGTAGTAGCCCAGCCGGTGGGCTTCGGCGACGATCACCTCCAGGTCGTCGCGCAGCAGCGGCTCGCCACCCGACAGGCCAAGCTGCACCGCGCCCAGCTCGCGGCCCTGGCGCAGCACACGCAGCCAGTCCTCGGTGCCCAGCTCTTCGGACTGGGTGGCGAAATCGACTGGGTTGTAGCAAAACACACAATGCAGCGGGCAGCGGTAGGTCAGCTCCGCCAGCAGCCACAGCGGCGGGCCGGGGCGCGTCGGCGCGACAGGTTTGGGCTTGGTGTCAGACATGGCGATGGTGTCCATGGGCTCAGTCCCAGACCAGCCAGCGCTGCTGGCCGGCCACCTGCATGAAGCCGATCACGTCGTCAGTCAGGCCCTGGGTGGCAAACGCCGACTCCAGCTCGGCGATCACCGCGTCCACGTCACGCTGGCCGTCGCAGCGCTTCATGATCTCGCCGGCCGGGCCATTGAGCTTGACCATGCCCTCGGGGTAGAGCAGCACATGGCTGTCCTGCGCCGGCTCGAACTGCAGCCGGAACCCCGGCCCCACCCGCGGCACGCTGCCCCGCTGCAATGCACTCATGGCGACACGCCGTAGCGGGTGGCCATCGCGTCGTTCATTGCCCACAGGATGTCGAGCTTGAACTGCAGCACCTCCAGCGCGCGCTGCTGCAGCGCCCGGGTGTCGAAGTGGGCCAGCGTGATGGCCAGGCCTTGCTCGACGTCGCGCCGCGCCTGGCTGATCCGGTTGCGAAAGTACATCAGACCGTCGTGGTCGATCCAGGGGTAGTGCTCGGGCCAGGTGGCCAGCCGCTGCTTGTGGATCTCGGGCGCAAACAGCTCGGTCAGCGACGAGCACACCGCCTCCTGCCAAGGCGCCCGGCGCGCAAAGTTCACATAGGCATCGACCGCGAAGCGCAGTGCCGGCGTCACATGGCGCAGGTCCTGCACCTCGTCGCGCGACAGGCCCACCGCCTGCGCCAGCCGCAGCCAGGCCTCGATGCCACCGGCATCGCGGATGCCGCCGAGCTCAAAGCCGTCGTGGTCCAGGATGCGCTGCACCCAGCCGCGCCGCACCTCGGCGTCGGGGCAGTTGGACAGCACGGCGGCGTCCTTGATCGGGATCGCGATCTGGTAGTAAAACCGGTTCGCCACCCAGCCGCGGATCTGCTCGGGCGTGGCCCGCCCGGCGTTGAGCATCACATTGAACGGGTGGTGGATGTGGTAGCTGCGGCCGCGCTCACGCAGCTGGCACTCAAACTCGTCGCGGCTCCAGGGCGCGGTGGCGGCGTCGCCGGCGGTCACAGACTTGATCAGGTCAGCGCGCATCGTCACAGCAGGATCTCCATGCGGTCCTCGCAGACGCCGATTCGAGCGCGCGCCAGCTCGGCGCGTTCGGCCGAATCCTCGTCCAGGATGGGGTTGGTGTTGTTGATGTGGATGAGCAGCCGCCGGGTCTGCTCGGGCAGCTTGGCCAGCCACTCGATCATGCCGCCGGGCCCCGATTGCGGCAGGTGGCCGATGCTGCGGGCGGTCTTGCTGCTGATGCCCAGCGCCACCATCTCGTCGTCGGTCCAGAAGGTGCCGTCGACCATCACGCAGTCGGCTTGGGCCATGGCGTCGAACACCGCCGGCTCGATGGCACCCAGGCCGGGCGCATAAAACAAGCTGCGGCCGCTGCCGCTGTCGATGACGCTGATGCCGATGTTGTCGCCGGGCACCGGCTGTTCACGGTGGGGCGAATAGGGCGCGGCCTTGCTCTGCAGCGGCAGGGCGCGGAACTGCAGGCCGGGCACGCCCGGCACCTCAAACGGCCGGCCGTCCAGCGTGATGCGCTGGCGCTGCACGCCGCAGAAGTGGCCCAGCACACGCAGCACCGGGTTGCCTTCGCTCAGGTCTTCGTAAACCGGGTCGGTGCACCAGATCGGCAACGGCGAGCCACGCTCGCGCAACATGAACAGGCCGGTGGCATGGTCGATCTGGCCGTCCATCAGCACCACGCCGGCGATGGCGGTGTCGCGCAGACTGCGGCCGGGCTGCATCGTCGCGCTGGCGCGGATCTGCTCCAGGATGTCGGGCGAGGCATTGAACAGCACGCCGTCGGCGCTGTGGTCGGGTCGGATGAAGATCGACGACTGGGTGCGCGGCCTGGCGCGCAGCGTACCGGCACGCACGCCCGAGCAGTTGGCGCAGTTGCAGTTCCACTGCGGGAAGCCGCCGCCAGCGGCGGCGCCAAGGATGGTGATGCGCATGGGGCTGGGCGGTGAAGTCCTGAAAACAGAGCGCCCCAGGGATTGCCCGGGGCGCGTTGAGCGGCTGAGGCTCAGCGTGCAGCGACGTACATCGTGATTTCGAAGCCGAAGCGCAGATCGGTGGCTTGCGGGGTGGTCCATTGCATAGCGGTATCTCCTGGGGATGGGGCCGTACCGCACCGGCAGTGGTGCGGCAGAGAATCACTTCTCGACATTGATGTTGCCGCCGCGGCCGGCGTCCACCCAGCCCGCGGATCATGATTGCGGGCTACAGATTTTCATGAATCGACGGCTGGCCGGCGAGCGGCCGCCCGGGGTCGGTACGATGGCGACGGCCACTCGCCGGGGCGGTGCGGCCGGCGCGGCGCGTCAAATCGCCTGGCTGGGCATCAACCCGGGCATCACCCCGGGG
>JBBRZR010000477.1:0-3801 GCA_038236495.1 Burkholderiales bacterium | reverse complement strand
TTGGTGCGCATCTGCAGGATCGCGTCCTCCAGCTCGCGGCCCATCTGCAGCGGGTACCAGGCGGCGCCGGCGGCCTCGATGCCTTTGATGTCGGTGGGCTGAGCTGCGTTTGTGGATGACGGGCCCTTGACGGTGAAGCTGGCAGTGCGCTTGCTGCGGTCGATCTCGACCGTGACGTTGGCATAGCGCAGCGCGTCGGCCTCGTCCACCCGGGCCAGCGGGGGCAGGGCCACGCCGGTGGCGCCCGCCGGCCGGTCGCTGCCGGCGGCCAGCTGCAGCGCCCGCTCTTGCACCTTGGCGGCAAAGACCGCCGGCTTGGCGATGTCGTCCACCAGACGCCAGTCCTTGGCCTTCTGGCCGCGCACGCCTTCCACGCTGGTGCAGAACAGGTCGGCCAGGTCATGGCGCACATGCTTCTTGTCGGTGACACGGGTCAGGCCACCGGTGCCGGGCAGCACGCCCAGCAGCGGCACCTCCGGCAGGCTGACGGCGCTGCTGCGGTCGTCCACCAGGATGATCTCGTCGCAGGCCAGCGCCAGCTCGTAACCGCCGCCGGCACAGGCGCCGTTGACGGCGGCCAGAAACTTCAGCCCGCTGTGGGTGCTGCTGTCCTCCAGCCCGTTGCGCGTCTCGTTGGTGAACTTGCAGAAGTTCACCTTCCAGCTGTGGCTCGACACGCCCAGCATGAAGATGTTGGCGCCCGAGCAGAACACCTTCTCCTTGGCGCTGGTGACCACCACGGTGCGCACCTCGGGGTGCTCGAAGCGCACGCGGTTGATGGCGTCGTTCAACTCGATGTCCACGCCCAGGTCGTAGCTGTTGAGCTTGAGCTTGTAGCCCGGGCGCAAGCCGGCGTCCTCGTTGAAATCAGCCGCCAGTGTGGCCACCGGGCCTTCGAAGCGCAGCGTCCAGTGGCGGTACTGGGACGGGTCGGTCTGGTACTCGACGCGGTCGGGGTTGCTCATTGTCAAATCTCCAGCGGACCAATATGCAAAATACTGCTTATTTTCTGAATCATTGCACGCATCATACTGCATGCATCTTCGCCGTCAAGTGACCGCATGCACTTTTGTGCCTGTCTCGGCTTTGTCTTCGGTCGTCCCGTTCAGGCCGGCAGGTGCAGGGTCTGGCGCACCTGCTGGCGCAAGGTCCGGAAGGTAGCCTCCAGCGGCGCCGCGCTGGTGTCCACCGCCAGATCCGCCTTGGAATAAAACGCGGCGCGGCCGGCCAGGATCTGGCGCAGGTCACCCATCGCCTCCTTGCTGGCGGCCATCGGGCGCAGGTCGCCTTGGGCGGTCACGCGCTGCATGTGGTCCTCGGGCGCGGCCTGCAGCCACACGGTGGTGCAGTGGGCCAGCAGCAGGTTGAAGGTGGCCGCGTCCGACACCAGCCCGCCGGGCGTGGCGATCACCGCCTCGGGGTAGATCTGGATCGCCTCCTCCAGCGCCCGGCGCTCGTAACGGCGGTAGGCGCTCTGGCCGTACAGCGCCTGGATCTCGGCGATGCTGCAGCCGGCAAACTTCTCGATCTCACGGCTCAGCTCGACAAACGGGTAGCCCAGGTCGTCGGCCAGCATCTGGCCCAGGGTGGACTTGCCGGCACCGCGCAGACCTATCAGCGCCACCTGCGGGTTGTTTTGCCGGTGGGCGTTGGCGGCGCCGGGTGCACCGCCGGCGCCCAGGGTGTCGGTGATCGCGAGTCGGGCGCGGCGCAGCGTGGCCTCGTCGCGGTTATCCAGCAGCTCGCGGATCAGCAGCCACTCGGGCGAGGTGGTGGTGACATCACCGATCAGCTCGGCCATGGCGCAGTGCAACGCCCCGGCCACCTGCTGCAACACCAGGAAGGACGCGTTGCCAATGCCGTATTCCAGGTTGGCCAGGTGGCGCTCGGACACGTCCGCCGCAATCGCCACCGCCTTGCGCGTCATGCCGCGTAGGGCGCGCAAGCTGCGCACCCGCTCGCCCAGCGCCAGCAGCGAGGGGTTCTTGTGGGCGGCTGGCGGCGCTTGGCTGTTGTTGGCGGCCGCAACGTCAGTGGCGCCGGCAGCGGCCTCGCACCCGGTCTCCAGCGGTTTCGGTGTTAACCCGAGGGTATGCATTATAGTGCTTGACATGGTAGGGGTGCAGCAGTACCGTTCAACGGTCTGCACAATACTTCATATCGCCAAGACCTGCAAGCGGGCGCACAAAAGGAAAGCCTCACCGTGCCCACCGTGCGGCACTGCCTGCCCTGCTGCACCAACCCACCGCGCGCCCGCCGCATCTCATGCGGCCGGCCGACCCGGAGAACCCGATGACCGTTGCCCTCCCCGACCGCAGCGCGCCGACCGCGCCCGTGCCAGGCACGCCGTTCAACTTTGCCCAGCACCTGCTGACCGTCAATGCCCAGCGCCCCGCCAAGGCTGCCTTCATCGACGACCTGGGCACGCTGAGCTACGGCCAACTCGACGAGCGGGTGCGGCGCATGGCCGCCGGCCTGCGCGCGCTGGGCATCAAGCGTGAAGAGCGTGTGCTGCTGCTGATGCAGGACTGCAACGACTGGCCGGTGAGTTTTCTGGGCGCGATGTACGCCGGCCTGGTGCCGGTGGCCGTCAACACCTTGCTGACCGCCGACGACTACGCCTACATGCTGGAGCACAGCCGGGCCCAGGCGGTGCTGGTGTCGGGCGCACAACTGCCGGCGCTGGTGGCGGCGATGGTCAAGTCCGACCACGAGGTGCACAAGGTGATCGTGTCGCAGCCGCTTGCGCCGCTTCACGGGGCGCCCTCCGATGTCTCGCCATCGCATCCGGCGGAGGTCGAGTTCGACGCCTTTGTGCAGGCCCAGGCGCCGTTGGCCCAGAGCGCCCGCACCCAGCCCGACGACCCCGGCTTCTGGCTGTATTCGTCCGGCTCCACCGGCCGGCCCAAGGGCACGGTGCACTCGCAGGCCAACCCCTTTTGGACCTGTGAGCTCTACGGCAAGGCGGTGCTGGGCCTGACCGAGGCCGATGTGGGCTTCTCGGCCGCCAAGCTGTTTTTTGCCTACGGCCTGGGCAATGGCCTGACCTTCCCGATGAGCGTGGGCGCCACCACGATCCTGATGGCCGAGCGGCCCACGCCCGAGGCCACCTTCAAGCGCTGGCTGGGGAGCGTGGCGGGCCTCAAGCCCACGGTGTTCTACGGCGCACCCACCGGCTTTGCCGGCATGCTGGCCCACCCGCAGCTGCCCCAACGCGGCGACGTGGCGCTGCGTCTGGTCTCATCCGCCGGCGAGGCCCTGCCGGCCGACCTGGGTGAACGCTTCAAGGCGCATTTCGGCGTCGACATCATCGACGGCATCGGTTCGACCGAGATGCTGCACATCTTTTTGTCCAACGCGCCAGGGCGGGTGCGCTACGGCACGACCGGCTGGCCGGTGCCGGGCTACGAGATCGAATTGCGCGGCGAGGCCGGCCTGGCCGTGCCGCTGAATCCCGATGGCAGCACCGAGCCCGGTGATCTCTACATCCACGGCCCGTCGGCGGCGATGATGTACTGGGGCAACCGCGAAAAAACCCGCGAGACCTTCCAGGGCGGCTGGACCAAAAGCGGTGACAAGTACGTGCGCAACAGCGACGGCAGCTACACCTACTCGGGCCGCACCGACGACATGCTCAAGGTCAGCGGCATCTACGTCTCGCCGTTCGAGGTCGAGGCCACACTGGTGCAGCACCCGGCAGTGCTGGAGGCGGCGGTGATCGGCGTGATCGATGCCGAGGGCCTGACCAAGACCAAGGCCTTCGTGGTGCGCAAGAACGGCGCGGCCGTGACCGAAGACGCG
>JBBRZR010000476.1:0-3805 GCA_038236495.1 Burkholderiales bacterium | reverse complement strand
CTGAATCGAGCCAAGGCCTTGCGCCCGACAAGTTGGGCCGCGCGGCCGATACTTTGCCAATGACAAGTTCCTCATTGCGTTTTACCCGGGCAACCGCGGCCGTGGCGGCTTGCCTGTTGTCGGGCGCCTGCACGACGCCAGGCCCGGTGCCCGCCGACAACCGCAGTGCCCTGGCCTGCACGCTGCCCAGCAATTGCGTCGACTCCCAGGGAACCGGCGGCCTGGCACCGCTGACGTACCGCGGAGCGCCAGCCCAGGCGTTGGCGCGACTGGAGGCGACGCTGAAGACGTTCGCCGAAGCGCAGGTCGTGCGTCGAGGATCGCTGGCGTTGCAGGTGATCTTCACGA
Organism: Burkholderiales bacterium; assembly: GCA_038236495.1. GTDB lineage: Bacteria > Pseudomonadota > Gammaproteobacteria > Burkholderiales > Burkholderiaceae_C > Pseudaquabacterium. Next base: position 3,457 of record JBBRZR010000476.1, on the reverse strand, counting down.
CACCACTGGGCTTCCGTGACGAGGTCGACTTCCAGATCGACCGCACAGGTGAACGCATCGATTTCCGGTCGCGCTCACTGTTGGGCTTGTTCGACTTCGGCAAGAACCGATCCCGGATGCAGGAATTTGCGCTGCGCTTCCAGGCCCCGGACTGAGCCCGACGCCGCGCATCGTGCGCCTACCGCGATGCTGCAGCCGGGTCCTTACCACCCCGTCAGAACATCGCGAGCTGCCGCCGGTCTACCGCCGGGGCTTGTTTGAGGTGCGCTGCCATGAGCGCCCGCAAGGCGCCTTGCATCGCGACAGGATCGGGGTTGGTGGGTGGTCTTGCGGGGCATGTCGATCGGATCAGCAGCGCCAGACTGGCGCTATCCACCACGCGGGCCGACATGACGTTCAGCGTCTCGCGCAAGGCCGCCAGTGCGATGGAGGCGCGGGGGGAAGCGGTCCAGAGCGCCACCGGCTTGTCGACAAAGACGGCGCTGGAGACCATCCAATCCAACGCGTTTTTCATCACGCCACTCACGCCGTGGGCATATTCCGGGCTGGCGATGAGCAGTGCGTCCGCGCCGGCAATCTTGTCGCGCAAGTGGGCAACCGCGTCTGGACAATTCACCTCGAGGTCCGGGTTGAAAAGTGGCAGGCGACCCAGTCCCCGAAAGAGTTTCACGCGCACGCCCGTTGGTGCCGACGCCGCAGCCATGCAGAGCATCGTCGTGTTGAGCGAGGCCTTGCGCAGGCTGCCCGACAGGGCCAGAACGTTCATCGCTTTCATCACGCCTGGGCCCATCAATGTAGCGCTGGATTGCCGCGCAGCCGCTCCAGCGCCAGGTCGAGAAAGGCGCGCGCCTTCTGGGACGCGTGTCGGCCCTCGCGGTGCACCAGGTGCACCGGCAGCGGGGCAGGCTCGTAGTCGGTGAGTATGGTCTTGAGCTGGCCGTCGCGCAGTTGGTCCGCCACCTGGTACGACAGCAACCGGGTGAGGCCGAAGCCGCTGACCGCGGCGGCCACCGCGGCGTCGTTGGTCGTCGTGATCATGCGCGCTTGCAGCTTGACGGTGCGTGGCTCGCCGTTCTCCACAAGGCGCCATTCGGCTGTGGGCGTTACCGCACTGGCCGACACGATGCAGTGCGTGTTCAAGGCGTCGGGTGTCTGCGGGGTGCCGTACTTCTCCAGGTAAACAGGCGCTGCGCAAATCACCCGCCTCACCCGGCCTACCGAGACGGCCTGCATCGAAGAATCCGGCAACTCGCCGATGCGCACCGCCACATCCACGCCCTCGTCCATCATGTTCACGACCCGGTCCAGAAACCAGCAGGACGCGCTGACTTGCGGGTAGCGATTCAGATATTCAATGACGATGGGCGTCACGAACTTCGCACCGAACATCGCTGGGGCGGTGAGCGTGAGACGCCCGTGCGGCGAGCCGTGCTTGCCGCTGGCGGCGTCGTCGGCTTCCGCCAACTCGGCCAGGATACGCCGGCAGTCGTCAGCATAGCGAGCGCCGTCCTCGGTGACCCGGACGACGCGCGTGGTGCGGGTCAGCAGGCGCACGCCCAGGTGGCTCTCAAGCTCATTGATGGCCCGTGTCACGGCTGGCGGCGAGATGTCGAGCTTGCGCGCTGCACCCGCAAACCCGCCCGTGTCCACCACGGCCACGAAGACGGTGATCAGGTGCAGGCGGTCCACAATGGTCCTTTGGGCATAACGGTGCCTTGGATTGTGCTGTGCATGCAAAGCCAGCAAGCAGGCCAGCCGTGGCCACAACGGCGGGCAGGCAATAAGACGAGGCCCAGGCCAGGGTCTGGGCAGTGCCCAGGGCCAGCACGGTGCGGGTCCGGTCGATCATGGGAAGTGTGGCGCAGTGTTAGCCGGCGAGCCTCACAGCGATTTGCCCAAGATGTACCTGAATTCTTGCGTTTGACCTTGGTAGCCCCAGGCATCGCCACGGACCTCGTGCACGACCACATAACTGGCGGGTGCAAGCGGGCCGATGATGCCTTCCATCACAGCGAACACCTGACCGATGAAGCGCGCCTTCTCGTCTTTGGTATTGGTGCCCTCTGTGACCTTGATGTCCAAATGGAAAGTGTTCAGCCCTTGCGCTGCCACGCTTGCACCGGCAATGAACCATTCGCCGGGCGGGACGTGGTCCAGCGCAACTGCGGTGAGTTCGCGTTTCTTTTTGAGCAGCTCAACCGTCAGATCCGTGAGGGCTGTGGCGATTCGGGCCGATCTTTCGGTTGACGGCTGGGTACTCAGTTTCAGGTTGAGGATTGGCATGGCGAAGTCCTTTTGGGGTCGGCTGCGGGTTGATGAGGGGAGGCCAGCCAAAGGCTGGCGCTCCCAAGCGTTGTCGAGGTCTGCGGACCTACAGGAAGCGAAACACGATCGGGCAGTTGACGATCAGGCCGCTGGAGCCGAAAGGCGCGCCGCCAGGCGCGGTGATGTGCCCGGCACGGACATAACCGAGCACTTCGAATTCCTCGCGAACCCGCGAGCGGTAGTCCATGTCGATCGCATGCTGCGTCCATTCGCCCACATTCAGGTCCCACAGCGGGCTGTAGTCGGTGGCTACCGTCGGGATGCCACCGAGCACGTTCAGCGGCCCGCCGTCGCCCTTGAGCGCGCTATTGAAGCCCTGCCGTTGCGGATGGATCTCGCCGGCAATGTCGTTCGTCGGCCCGTTGACGATGGCGAACAACCGCTCGACGGCGCTGAACGCGCTGTCATCGCCCCCGACCCGAATGTCCGTCATGGCGGCGGCAAAGGTGGCCCCCTCCAGCGTGGCCGGCAAGGCAGCGCTGGCATCGGTGCTCAGGTAGAGGACCGGACGGCCGAAACTGAAGCCCTTGGTCAGGGCCAGGGTCACCACGCCGTCGCGCGGGCAGATGGCGAGCACCTTGTCGTGAACCAGTGCGTGGTCGGCGTTGCCGTCGCAGAACTGGTTCAGGGTGGCCTCGCTGACATTGAAGGCCACCATGGGTGCGTTGTAGATGTAGTTGCCGATCTTGGCCAAGGGGCTGTAGTCGCTGTCACCCACAGAGCCCGGCTGGATGGCAGCGGGCGGAAAGTAGTTGGGCGCTGCGCCGGGCGTCACGGCCTGCGCGGGCGAGAAGTCCACGCGACCCTTCTCGAACACCACCACGGTCTTGCCGCCAATGAGTTGTTGCGAGGCCTTGCGCACGCCCCGGCCTACATCGGCATAGGCCAGTTTGGCCGAGAAGTTGAGCCCGAGCGCTGCGGCATTGCGCTCATCGGTGGTGTCGGTCAGGACGTACCAGATGGTTTCGCCGGTGGGCAACTGGCCCTTGTACAGCGGCAGGGTCAGCGTGCCCTTCTCCTGGTCGAGTGTGCCGGCCTTGAGCAACTGGTACGGCCCGATGAGTTCTTTCTGCACCGTAGACGGTGCAGTGCCGAAGTAGGTGGCCGGTGCGTCGGCGCCGATCGATGCCGG
>JBBRZR010000475.1:0-3805 GCA_038236495.1 Burkholderiales bacterium | reverse complement strand
GTCGAATCCATGCTGCGCCAGGTGCGCAACCTGGTGCCTGAATACCGGCCGGCTGACGAGGTCAATGCCGAAGTGGCGGCGGCGTTGGCGGGGCGCTAGGCTGCTGGTTTTTGGGGCCTGTGCGGGCCAGCAAGCGGACAATCCAGTGCCAGCCGGTGGGCAGGGTCGGGCTCATCCGGGTGGCATCAATGCCGTGGCTTCAATGCCGTGGCATCGGCCGGGTGTATTCGTGCCGGTCGAGCAGGCGGGCAAAGTCGCGGTCGAAGCCGATCAGGCGCAAGTTGCGGGCGGAGTAGGCTGCGAGCTACCCCCGTACGATCACCCTTAAGTCGGCGGTGTCAAGCGGCCGCAATATCTTCTCGTTCCCGAATGAGCACTTCGGCCGGGATGCCCATTTCCCTGTGTAGCCGTCGAATCATCGCGAGCGTCAGCGGCCGCTTGTGGTTCAGGACTTCATAGACGCGGTTGGCTCTGCCGATGATCGGCTCCATGTCCTTGACCGTCAGCCCCGCTTGCTCCATCCGGAACTTGATCGCCTCGATGGGGTCGGGCGGCGCGATGGGACAGTGCTTTAATTCATACGCCTGCACCAGCGTGGCGAGAATGTCCAGCCGGTCGCCCTCGAGAGTCCCTTGATCGGGATCAAGTTCCATCAAGGTAGAAACCTCATTCAAGGCCGCTTTGTAATCGCGCTCATTGTGGATGGGTCGAATGTCCATGGAGTTGCCTCGTGCCCGCTCATGCCATTTCAACGGTCTGTGCATCGATACCGTCGTACTGCTTGTGGGTGCCAATGAATTTGACGTAGACGATCTGCAGCTTGTACGAAATCGCCACGACCAGCCGGTAGTCGTTCCCCTTGATATTGAACGCCACCCGACGATTCTTCAAGACACTTGCGTTCCGGTATTGCGCCTTGATGTCGGCCGGCTGCTTCCAGTCGGCTTTCGTGGCTTCGTCGTACCAAGCCCGCAGAGGCTCTTCGGAATCCCGATGATTCGGATGTCCCCAAAACGCCCGCAGCGCCGCGACGGCAATCACACGCATGGCGCATCATAGTCCCAATACGGGACAAACATGAAATCCAGTCTGCTCCGAGTTCAGCTGCCGACTTTGATGACGCGAGCCCATCGTCGAGGCCAATGTGCAGCAGGGTTTGCACAACAACGTATTCGGCGCGCTCGCCCTGGCCCGGGCGGCCAGCGAGGCTGGTGTCGAGGCCTGCGTGCTGATTCATGTTGATCCCCGAGGCGGCGCAGCTGGTGATCCAGGCCGGCGCGATGGCCAAGGGCGGCGAGGTGTTTGTGCTGGAGATGATTGATGCGGTGTGCATTGCCGACCTGGCCCGCTCGATGATCCGGCTGTCCGGCCTGACCGAAAAGACCGCCGAGCAGCCCGACGGCAACATCGCGATCAAGGCCACCGGCCTGCGCCCCGGCGAGAAGCTGTTCGTGGAGTTGCTGATCGGCGACAACGTGGTGCCCAGCGGCCACCCGCGCACCATGTCAGCGCGAGAGCGTCACATCGACCCGGCGCTGCAGGGCAAGATGCTGGCGTCGTTGCGGCAAGCCTGTGACAGCAACGGTGTCGAATCAATGCTGCGCCAGGTGCGCAACCTGGTGCCTGAGTACCGGCCGGCCGACGAGGTGAATGCTGAAGTGGCGGCGGCGTTGGCGGGGCGCCAGGTTGCCGCAACGGGCTCCAGCCGAAGAAGCTGCAGACGTGCGAAGTCGCTGTCGAAGCCGATCAGGCGCAAGTTGGGAGCGGCGAAGTAGGCTGCGAGCTACCCCTGTACGATCACCCTTAAGTCGGCGGTGTCAAGCGGCCGCAATATCGTCTCGTTCCCGAATGAGCACTTCGGCCGGGATCACGTGCGGGCGGGGTTTACTGGGTCGCTGCTCATGCTGTTGTGCTCAACAGCACGCCCTGTGCCCGCGCGACGCGGTGTACCGGCTGCATGGCGGTATCCGGATCAACCAGCAGCACATCAATCTTGCGGTCGCCCAGCGCGCGTTACAAGCGGGCGGTGATTTGCGCGGCCAGTCACACTGGCCGGGCCACTTTGTTCGGGCACTCCACCAGCAGGTCGATGTCACCACCGTGCAGCGCGTCGTCCAGCCGTGAGCCAAACAACCGAACCTGCGCGTCAGGACCGGCCAACTCGGCGGTGGCGTCAACAATTACTTGGATTTGCGGTCGGCTCAGGCTCATGAATGGATGCCAGCGCAGCGGCGTCGAGGTGCATTGCTTGCGCAACAAGGTCTTTGGCACGCTCGCCTTGGCCCGAGCGGCCAATGAGGCTGAGGTTGAGACCTGTCACAGCCAAACAGATTTTCAGCGGCCTGCCGCCCAGCCGCCGATGGCTGGCGCTGCAAGTTCAGCCTGCAAATCAACCCGGCTGGGCACGCTCATCACTGCCAGCCCGGTATGGCGCGCCAGCTCCAGCACACGCTCGCGGTCATCAGGCGCCGCCCCCGGCATGGCCACGATGACATGGGTGGCGCCGGCCAGCACATGCGGAAACACCAGGTCGGCGATGCCGCCCTGCACCGTCACGCCGGCAATGCGCAGGCCCCGCTTGGCCGGGTCGTCGTCGAGCATGGCCAGCACCGTCCAGCCGTCGCGGCGGTGGATGGCCCCGACCAGGCGTCGCGCAGCCTCACCGGCACCCAACACGATGGCACGGCGCGGCTCGCCGTCCACGCCGCTGACACGCGTGCGGGCATGCTCCCACACCATGCGGTAGGCCATACGCATCAGGCACAGCACCAGCAGGCAAAACAGTGGGTGCAGCAGCAACACCGCACGCGCCACCCCCACCAGTTGCGCCATCAGCACCACCACCGCGCTGACCAGACCGGCCATCAGGCAGGCAGCGGCGATGCGCTTGAAGTCATCAAAACCGAAAAAGCGCCACAGGCCGCGTGGCACGCCGGTGACTGCCATGGCCAGCAGGTAGGCCAGCACGACCCCGAAGGACACGTAATCGTCGTACCAAGGGCGGCCGGGCTGCCAACGCTCAAAGCCGAGACGGAACAGGTAGGTGACCTGCCAGCAAGCCAGGATCGCGAGCGCATCGGCCACCGTGGCCCAGGCGCGGTTGCGCGGGTTGAGCGCCGACATCGCCTGGTCCAGCCAGGGCCAAATTTTGCTGTCGTTCATGTTGAAACCGCTCCAGAGGGTTGGCAGGGATGGGGCAACCACCGTGCGCAAGGTCAGGCCCAGCACCCGCAGGTCACTGGCCAGGGTCGGGTTGTCGACATAGTGCAGCGCATAGCGCAACTTGGCCGGCAGCACGACATCGATGTACTCACGCTCGGGGTCGCTGGCGCGCGCCAGCAAGCTGTTCTCGTCCTGGTAGTGCACCGAGGCAAAGTCAGTGATGCCCGGCCGCACGCTGAGCAGGCGCTCGCGCCACGCGGCCGGGTAGTGGGCCACGTAACGCGGCACCTCGGGCCGTGGGCCCACCAGGCTCATCGTGCCGCGCAGCACGTCGATCAACTGGGCCAGCTCGTCCAGCTTGCTGCGGCGCAAGATGGCACCCACGCGGGTGATGCGCAGGTCGCCAGCGACAGTGAGCTCGATGCCACCGGTAGGCCGGCTGACCGTCATGGTGCGGAACTTGAAGATGCGAAAAGGCTGGCCGTAACGCCCTACCCGCTCCTGGCGAAAAAACACCGGGCCGGGGGAATCGAGCTTGATCGCTGCGGCCAGCAGCAACAGCAGCGGGGCCAGCAGCAGCAGTCCGAGCGCGGCGGCAACAACATCGAACAGGCGCTTGAACACGGCAGCCGGTCAGCGCAAG
>JBBRZR010000474.1:0-3812 GCA_038236495.1 Burkholderiales bacterium | reverse complement strand
GCCCGCGTCCAGCAGCGCACGCACCACACGCCACTGCTGTTCAGTCAGGCCGTGGGCATTGAGGATGGGCCGGAAGTTGGCAATCACGCTCTCGCGGGCATGCAGCAGCAGCAAGGGCAGGTTGCGGCGGGCCAGGCGCTGCGCCGGGGCCGGTGGTGCCGCCCCCGGCACAGCCGTTGCGGCCTGCGCGCCTACGGGGGTCAGGGCCGCTGGCATCTCGGCGGATTTGTGTCCGGGCTTGCGCATTGGGCGGGGGTTGTCGGCGGGTGTCGGCGAGTGGCGGGGTGTCGGCGGGATCGGCCGATACTTGTACTGGCCGCAGACCCCGAGGCTAACCCAGACCTGCACGCTGCCTGGCGCAGCCCGTCGGGGCACCGTCAGGCGCCGATCCGGTCTTGACGTTTTCAGGCGCTTCAGCCTACATTACTAACTTCTTAGTGATCGAACCGCCCGTGAGCCCATCCCCCCTGGATTTCGACACCCCGCCGCACCGGCTGTCCGGCGTGGTCTATGGCTGCCTGTTGAACCATGCGCCGGCGTTGGCCGCGTTGGGCGATGCGGTGTACCAGCCGCCCTACAAGGCGCCGCCAAAGGCACCGGTGCTCTACCTCAAGCCGCGTAACACGCTGGTCGCCGACGGTCAGGCGGTCGAGGTGCCGGCCGGCCCGCCGTCGCAGCACCTCTCAGCCGGCGCCCCAGCCGACGCCATGGAAGCGGCGCTGCAGGTGGGTGCGGCGCTGGGCCTGGTGATCGCCCGCACGGTCTGCCGGGTCAGCGAGGCCGATGCGCTGGATTTCGTGGCCGGCGCCGTCATCGTCAACGACCTCAGCCTGCCGCACACCAACTTTTACCGGCCCAGCGTGCGGCTGAAAGCGCGTGACGGCTTTTGCCCCATCGGCGCGACCGTCGTGCCATTGGCTGACCTGCCTGCGCCGGTGGATGCGCTGGGGGTGAGGGTGTTTGTCGATGGCGTGCAGGTGCACAGCACCACCACCGGGGACCGCATCCGCAGCGCGGCCCGGCTGCTGGCCGATGTCAGCGAGTTCATGACACTGTCGCCCGGCGATGTGCTGATGCTGGGCGTGGCAGCCGGCGCACCGCTGGCCCGCGCCGGGCAAACCGTGGTGATCGAAATCGATGGCCTGGGCCGGCTGACCACACCCTTGGTGGCCGAGGCGGCCAACCCGGTGGCCCCGGCTGGGGCAACGGCGGGCCACCTGGACGCCACCCAAGCCTTCACCCAAGCAGCCACCCAAGCCGCCACCCAGGCCACTGCCCGCGTCGCCTACGACGGCGCCATCCACAGCGCCACGCCGTACACCGGCGGCCCCGGCACCGCCGCGGCTGGCACGGACGCACCCGCCCAACTGAGCCTGGCCGACGGCCGCATCGTGGCCGAGGACCAGGTGGTCTGGCTGCCGCCGTTCGAGGTGGGCACCATCATCGCGCTGGGCCTGAACTACGCCGACCACGTCAAGGAGCTGTCCAAGGAGCTGACGCTCAGCGCCCAGGACGAGCCGCTGGTGTTCCTCAAGGGCCCGGGCTCGCTGATCGGCCACCGCGGCCACACCCGGCGCCCGGCGGGCGTGGCCAACATGCACTACGAGTGTGAGCTGGCGGTGGTGATAGGCCGCACGGCGCACCGGGTCAAGGCGGCCGACGCGATGGCGTTTGTCGCCGGCTACACGGTCTGCAACGACTACGCGGTGCGCGACTACCTGGAGAACTGGTACCGGCCCAACCTGCGCGTCAAAAACCGCGACGGTGGCACGGTGCTGGGCCCCTGGCTGGTGCCCGCCGCTGCCGTGCCCGACCCGCAGGCGCTGACGCTGCGCACCCGGGTCAACGGCCACATTACCCAGCAGGGCCACACCGGCCAGATGATCCACAGCGTGCCGGCGCTGATCGAGTACCTCAGCGCCTTCATGACCTTGCGCGCCGGCGACGTGATCCTGACCGGCACGCCGGACGGGGTGGTCAATGTAGACGCCGGCGACGAGGTGGTCTGCGAGATCGACGGCATCGGCAGCCTGCACAACACCCTGGTCGGCGACAGCCTGTTCGGCCGCTGAGCCGCTGCGCTGCCGACCCTCGCCTGACCCCCGCCCCAGCACGTCCCCATCAGCGGAGCCCCCATGCGCATCAACCACCTGATCAACGGCAAGTCCGTTGAATCCGCCCAGTATTTCGAGACCGTCAACCCCGCCACGCAAAGCGTGTTGGCCGAGGTGGCCGATGGCGGCGCGGCCGAGGTGCATGCCGCCGTGGCCGCTGCCAAGGCGGCTTTTCCGGCCTGGGCCGGCCGCCCGGCCACCGAGCGTGCGGCGCTGATGCGCAAGCTGGGCGAGCTGATCGCCAGAGAAGTGCCGGAGATCGCTCGCACCGAGACCCAGGACACCGGCCAGACCATCAGCCAGACCGGCAAACAACTCGTGCCCCGCGCGGCCGACAACTTCAGCTACTTTGCCGAGATGTGCACCCGGGTGGATGGCCACACCTACCCCACGCCCACGCACCTGAACTACACCTTGTTCCACCCGGTGGGCGTGTGTGCGCTGATCAGCCCCTGGAACGTGCCGTTCATGACCGCGACCTGGAAGGTGGCGCCCTGCCTGGCCTTTGGCAACACCGCGGTGCTGAAGATGAGCGAGTTGTCTCCGATGAGCGCCGCCCGGCTGGGCGAATTGGCGCTGGAGGCCGGCATCCCCGCCGGCGTGCTCAACCTGGTGCACGGCACCGGGCGCGGCGCCGGTGAGCCGCTGTGCAGCCACCCGGACGTGCGGGCGATCAGCTTTACCGGGTCCACCGTCACCGGCGGCCGCATCGTCCAGTCGGCCGGCTTGAAGAAGTTCAGCATGGAGCTGGGCGGCAAGAGCCCGTTTGTGATCTTCGACGACGCCGACTTCGAGCGTGCGCTGGACGCCGCGCTGTTCATGATCTTCTCCAACAACGGCGAGCGCTGCACCGCCGGCAGCCGCATCCTGGTTCAAAAGTCGATTTACGCCCGCTTTGCTGATCGCTTTGCCGAGCGCGCCCGCCGCATCACGGTGGGCGATCCGCTGGCTGAGGCCACCCTGGTCGGCCCGATGATCAGCCCGGCGCACCTGGCCAAGGTGCGGCACTACATCGCGCTGGGGTCCAAGGAGGGCGCCACTTTGCTGTGCGGCGGGCTGGACGCACCCGCGCTGCCGGCTGCGCTGCAAGCGGGCAACTTTGTTGCGCCCACGGTGTTTGCCGATGTCGACAACCGCATGACGATTGCCCAGGACGAGATCTTCGGCCCGGTCGCCTGTTTGATCCCGTTCGACGACGAGGCCGACGCGATCCGCATCGCCAACGCCACGGTCTACGGGCTGTCGAGCTACGTCTGGACCGAAAACCTGGGCCGCGCCCACCGGGTGGCCGCTGCAGTCGAGGCCGGCATGTGCTTTGTCAACAGCCAGAACGTGCGCGACCTGCGCCAGCCCTTTGGCGGCAGCAAGGCCAGCGGCACCGGGCGCGAGGGCGGCACCTGGAGCTACGAGGTGTTTCTGGAGCCCAAAAACGTGGCGGTGTCGCTGGGTGGGCACCACATCCCGCGCTGGGGCGTTTGAGGCCTCAAATGGCGGTCTCGACTGCCCACTGACCTGCCATGCCATCCGCCTGAAACCGCCTTGCCCACCTGCCCACCTGCCATGCAAATCGAAGTCGACGACCTCAGCCGCCCCGCTGTGCACGCACTGCTGGCCGAGCATTTGGCCAACATGCACGAGCTGTCGCCAGCAGACCAGGTGTTTGCACTGGACCTGGCCAAGTTGAGAGCGCCAGGGATT
>JBBRZR010000473.1:0-3845 GCA_038236495.1 Burkholderiales bacterium | reverse complement strand
TGCGCAGCGGCCAGCTCGGCAGTCCCGTCGTCGCTGCCGCCGTCGACCACGATCAGCTCGGCGCCTCGCGCACGCAGTGGCGCCAGCGCGAGCAGGGTCGGGACGATGCCGGCCGCCTCGTTCAGCGCCGGCACGATGATCGACAGCATCGGTGTCATCGCGCGTCGTTGAGCTTCCAGTCGTAGTCCCCGAATCCGATCTGGGCCGCCTCGCTGTGGATGCGCTCACGCTCAGCCGGCGCATCGGCCAGCACCTCGGCATAACGCGCCATGAACCCGGGCAGCGAGCGGATGCCGCGGTGGCCCAGCCGAAAATCCTCACCGTACCAGTCGAAGATCTTCGAAACCTCGAGCCGGCCGCGCTCGGCGTCGAAACGGTTGCGGCTTCGGTCGCTCATGAAGCGCAGTGCCTGCTCATCCAGCTGGGCGTCCAGCCGGTCGGCGACGAAAGCCTCCTCGCGCAGCGGTGGGCAGCCGATGCTGGCGCAATTCACCGCAAAGTGCACCCGCGGATCATCGTAGCGACCGCGCTGGCGCAGCATGCCGTGTTCGATGTCGTCGAGCGAGACCATCGCACCAAGCAGCGTTATCCACTTGGGCTTCCAGGGGTTGCTGAACACGGTGCCGAGGTCCTTGATCGACGCCAGGTTCGGGTACTTCGTGAGGATCAACTCCACCGTGAAGGCGTTGTAGGCGTTGATCAGGAAGGCCATCTGCTGGGGTCGCGTGAAAGCGCGGAAGGTTGCGTCGTCCACCCCTGAGAGCGCGTCCAGCACCGTCTTCAGCAGCCTGCGCTCGGCCGCCAGGCTGGCGTAACGGACCTTCGATGCCTGCCCGCCGCGCTGCGGCAGCACGTGCCGCGCAAGCAGCCCCGACCACACCGCATGGCGCTGGTCGAAGGGCTCGGCCCGCGCCAGCGGGGCGAAAGCGGACAGCGCAAGCGACGCTGCGGCGCCGATGCCGGCCTGCAGCCAGTCACGGCGGCGCAGCGTCACTGGCGCTCCCAGGCGTGGAAGCGCTCGACCCACGCGAGCAGCTTCTTCGGTGCGTGTGCACGCTTCCATTCACCCGCGACGTATTTGTTGGCCTCGGCCAGCGTCGGGTAGATGTGGATCGTGCCGAGGATCTTGTTCAGCCCCAGGCCGTGTTTCATCGCCAACACGAACTCGGCGAGCAGGTCGCCGGCGTGTTCACCGACGATGGTCACGCCCAGGATGCGGTCCTTGCCGGGCACGGTCAGCACCTTCACGAAGCCGTGCGCGGTGCCGTCGGCAATCGCCCGGTCGAGATCGTCGATGCCGTAGCGCGTGACCTCGACCGCAATACCCTGCTCGGCCGCCTCGGCCTCGGACAGGCCAACCCGCGCGACCTCGGGGTCGGTGAAGGTGGCCCAGGGGATGACCGAATAGTCGGCCTTGAAGCGGCGGAAACGGCCGAACAACGCGTTCACTGCCGCGTACCAGGCCTGGTGCGCGGCGGTGTGCGTGAACTGGAACGGCCCGGCGACATCGCCCACTGCGTAGATGTTGGGGTACACCGTCTGCAGCCAGGCGTTGGTCGCTATCGTCTTCTTGGGCGTCAGCGGGATGCCGAGTTCCTCCAGCCCGTAGCCGCTGACACGGGGGCTGCGGCCGACCGCGCACAGCAGTTCATCGAACTCGACCGCCCGCTCGCCGCCCGGGTGCTTGACGATCAAGCGCTTGACGCCGTCCACGACCTCGCAGCGCACCGCCTGGTGGCCGGTGAGCAACTCGACGCCGTCGTCGCGCAGCGACTGCGCCACCCGCTCGGCCGCGTCCAGGTCCTCGCGCGCCATCACCCGCGGCGCCATCTCCACCTGTGTCACCTGCGATCCCAGACGCGCAAAGCTTTGCGCCAGCTCGCAGCCGATCGGCCCGCCGCCCAGCACGACCAGCCGCTTCGGCAGCTGGGTCAGGCCCCACACCGTGTCGCTGGTGACGAAGCCGGCCTCCTGCAGGCCAGGGATCGGCGGCACAAACGGGCTGGCACCGGCGGCGATGACGATGCTGCGTGTTGTCAAGGTCTGCTGGGCGCCGTCGGCCAGGGTCACCTCCACCGCCCACGGCGAGGTGATCCTGGCGTGGCCCTGCAGCACCTCGACCCCCAGCTGGGTATAGCGCTCGACCGAGTCGTGCGGCTCGATGTCGGCGATGACGCGTTGGATGCGCGCCATCATGGCCGCGAAGTCGAGTTCGCCAGCAACGCCAGTAAAGCCCAGCTCCCCGGCCTTTTTCAGTTGCTTGGCGAGCTTGGCCGAGCGGATCAGCGCCTTGCTCGGCACGCAACCGAAGTTCAGGCAGTCGCCGCCCATCTTGTGGCCTTCGATCAGCGTGACCTTGGCCTTGACCGCAGCTGCGATATAGGCCGACACCAGGCCACCAGCGCCAGCGCCGATGACGATCAGGTTGCGGTCGAAGCGCGCCGGCTTCAGTTGCCGCCAGCGGGCGTAGACCTTGCGTGCCTGCAGCCCACCGACCACCCACTTGGCGATCAGCGGAAACAGCCCCAGCAGCACGAAGCTGCCCCACAGCGCGGGTGACAGCACATCGGCCAGCGTGCGGATCGAAGCCAGCTGCGTGCCGGCGTTGACGTACACCACCGTGCCGGCCAGCATGCCGAGCTGACTGACGGCGTAGAAGCGCGCGGCGCCGATCGGTGTCAGCCCCATCAGCAGATTGACCAGGAAAAACGGAAACACCGGCGCCAGGCGCAAGGTCAGCAGGTAGAAGGTGCCGTCGCGCCGTACACCCTCGTTGACTGGCGCCAGCGCCTTGCCAAAGCGTGCCTGCACCGTGTCCGCCAACAGGTACCGCGCCGCCAGAAAGGCCAGCAAGGCGCCCAGGCTGGACGCAAACGACACCACGACCAGGCCGACCCCGAGGCCGAAGATCGCGCCGCCCGCCAGCGTCAGGATCGCGGCGCCGGGAAACGACAGCGCCGCCATCGCCACATAGACGGCGAAGTACACCGCCAAGGTGGTGACCGGATCGGCCCGGTAGGCGTTCAACAACCGGCCGCTGCTGGCCTTCAGTCCGTCCAGGGTGAGCAACTCGGCGAGGCCGAAGTGCCGGTACGCGACAAACGCCAGCACGAGCGCGACGCCTGCACCCAGCCAGGCCAGGCGCTTGCGCGCCGGTGTCATCCGCCGGCACCCACCGCGACCGCAGCCGCGCCGGCCGGCGCATCGCCGCTGTCCAGCGCACCGCCGCAACTGCTGCCCTGCCCCGCCGTGCAGCCATAACAATGGTCGGCGATGCGGATCGCCGCACCGACAGGATCCTGGCGCAACAGGTCACGCAGCCGGGCCCGCGGCGCAGCACTCAACCGCGCGCGCAAACCGAGCATCTGGTTGAAATCGCAGTCATACAGATCACCTTGCCAATCGACGCTGACCATCGAGCGGCACATCACGGTGTCCAGGTTCTCAGCGCGGTAGGCTCCGCGCAGCAGCTGCATGTAGCTGGCGAACGATCCCTTGCTGACCAGCGTGCTGCCGAAGCGCTGGATCGGCATGTTGGTGAGCGCAAACAGGTGGTTGAAGTGCACCCCGAAGTGCGCCGCCAGTTCACGCTTGTAGTCGGCCTCCAGCGGGCCCTGTGGCGGCGGCAGCGACGGGCCCTGCGGGTTGTAGACGAGGTTCAGCACCAAAGGCCCGCCCGCTTGGCCATAGCCCAGTGCGTTCAGCTGGCGCAGCCCGGCGATGCTGCGCTCGAACACGCCATCGCCGCGCTGGCGGTCGACATTGGCCACCGAATAACACGGCAGCGAGGCCGTGACCTCTACACCCTGCGCCGCCAGAAACTCGGCCAGGTCCTCGTGCCCCGG
>JBBRZR010000472.1:0-3848 GCA_038236495.1 Burkholderiales bacterium | reverse complement strand
GCCGGCCTGGTGTTGCTGGCCGCCGGCACGGCCCAGGCAGCGGGTGCCTGCCCGGCACTGCTCAACACCAGCCAGCCCAGGCTGCAGGATGAAAAACCCATCAACCTGTGCGAGAACGCGGGCAAGGTGCTGTTGGTCGTCAACACCGCCAGCTACTGCGGTTTCACGCCGCAGTACAAGTCGCTGGAGGCGCTGCACGAGCGTTACCGCGAGCGCGGCCTGGTGGTGCTGGGCTTCCCGAGCAACGACTTCTCGCAAGAGCCCGGTAACGGCGCCGAGATCGCGGAATTTTGCGAAAACACCTTCGGCGTGCGCTTTCCGATGTTTGCCAAGTCGCATGTCGCGCCAGGCGCCGGACGCACGGTCAACCCGCTGTTCGTGGCGCTGCAGCAGCGCAGCGGCAAGGCGCCGCAGTGGAACTTCCACAAGTACCTGGTCAGCCGGTCGGGCGATGTGGTGATCAGCCATGCCTCCGCTGTCGATCCCAAAGACCCTGCATTTTTGAGGGACTTGGAGAAACTATTGAAGGCAAAACAAGACTGAGCAGTCATACTTAATCCACATAGTTCAAGTCAAACCAAATCGAACAAAGCACCTCACGCCGGGATCGCCATGTCGGAACCTCTTCAACCTGCCAAGGTCAACACCGCTGTGGCTGTCAGCCGCAGCGCTGGCACGGTGCGCCGTGCCGGGGCCAGCGCCAGAGTTGACGCGGGCGCTTTGCGCATGTTTTCAGTCACAGCTTTTTTCACGCCGTGCGGCCAGCCGCGTTTGCGGACCGAAATCCTGGAGCCCCTCTCCTCCTCCCTCCCTTCCTGGTTGGCGCCAGGGCGCCGCACGGCGCTTTCCTCCCTAGCCACTGCCGCCCGGGGCAGGGCATGACCGGCCACCCACGGCGGGTCGCAGTGGTCGGGTCCGGCATCTCGGGTCTGGCGGTGGCCAGCCAGTTGGCGGCCGATTCTCGGGTGGTCTTGTTCGAGGCCGACAGCCACTTCGGTGGGCACGCGCACACGGTGGACCTGACGCTGGACGGCGTGACCCACGGTGTGGATACCGGCTTCCTGGTCTTCAACCACGCCACCTACCCCGAACTGGTCAAGTTGTTTGCCGACCTGCAGGTGCCGACAGCCGCATCGGAGATGTCGTTCTCAGTGCAGGTGCCGCAGATCGGCCTGGAGTGGAGCGGCTGCAACCTCGACACCGTGTTTGCCCAGCGCCGCAACCTGGTCCGGCCGCGTTTCCTGCGCATGTTGCGTGACCTGGTGCGGTTCAACCGGCTCACCACCCGGATCGCCGAGCGCAATGAAGAGGGCGCGCTGCAGCAGCCGATCGGCGATTGGCTGACTGAACATCGGTTCTCCGAGCCCTTCCGCGACTGGTACCTGCTGCCGATGCTGGGCTGCATCTGGAGCTGTCCGACCGACCAGATGCTGCGGTTTCCGGTCGCGACGATGATCCGGTTCTGCCACAACCACGGGCTGATCCGCGTCACCGACCGGCCGCAGTGGCGCACCGTGCGCGGCGGCTCGCGCGAGTACGTGCGCCGTTTGCTGGCCACCCTCCCCGACGCGCGGCTGAACACGCCCGTCACGGCGTTGCGCCGGGTGCCACCGCAGACCGCGCAGGCCGGCGTCTGGCTGGATACGCCCCACGGCAGTGAGCATTTCGACGAGGTGGTGCTGGCCGGCCACAGCGACCAGAGCCTGGCCTTGCTGGGTGCACAGGCCACGCCGGACGAGCGCGCCGTGCTGGGCGCCATCCGCTACCAGCGCAACCGCGCGTTGCTGCACACCGACGCCAGCCTGCTGCCACGCCGCCAGAAGGCCTGGGCGGCCTGGAACTATGTGCGTTCACCCGCGTTGGCGCAGGAGCAATCCTCGGTCTGCCTGCATTACCTGATCAACCGGCTGCAGCCCCTGCCCTGGCAGCGGCCGGTGATCGTGTCGCTCAACCCCACGCACGAACCTGCTGCCGAGACCTTGCACGGCAGTTTCGACTATGCGCACCCGGTGTTCGACACCGCGGCGATCGCGGCGCAACAGCGCTTGCCGCAGATCCAGGGTGCTTCGCATGTCTGGTTCGCTGGTGCCTGGACCCGCTACGGCTTTCACGAGGATGGTCTGCGCTCGGGTTTGGCGGTGGCCCGGGCCCTGCGCGAATGCTGGGCCGCTGAGGACGCTGGCGCACCGACACGCGCCGCGGCCTGATGCCCCAATTGGCCATGCTCGCCGAAACGCCGTCCAACGCCGGTGCGCCGGCTGTGCCGTTGCCATTTCCACAGCTGGGCATCGGCCGGGTGCGGCATTTGCGGCTGCGACCGGTGCGCCACCAGTTCGACTATCCGACCTGGTTTCTGCTGCTGCCGCTGCGCCGCCTGCGCGAGCAACCGGTGGCCACGCTGCGGCGCAATCGCGGCGGCTGGGTCAGCTTCCACGACGCCGACCACGGCGACGGCCGCAGCGATTGCCTGGCCTGGGCGGACGAGTTGCTGCGGGCCGAGGGCATCACCGACGCACTGGGTGAGGTCTGGCTGCACACCTACCCGCGGCTGTTCGGTTTTGCCTTCAAACCCGTCAGTTTCTGGTACTGCCACCGCAGCGACGGCTCGCTGGCCGCCGTGCTGGCCGAGGTCAACAACACCTTTGGTGGGCGCCACACCTACCTGCTGGCCGGCGCCGGCCTGGCGTTTGGGCAGGAGCTGGTGGCGCGCAAGCTGTTTCAGGTGTCGCCGTTTTGCCAGATCGAAGGCCGCTACCGTTTTCGCTTCATGCGCACCGGCGTGGGCGCGGCCCATCCGGGTGGGGGCGACGGTGGCGCTGGCCGCACGGTGGCCCGCATTGAACACGACGACGCACAAGGGCCGCTGCTGTTGACCAGCGTCAGCGGCGATCTCGCCCCGCTCAGCGCTGCACGGCTGCGCCAGGCGCTGTGGCGCATGCCGCTGCTGATGCTGGGTGTGGTGTTGCGCATCCACTGGCAGGCGCTGCGCTTGTTGCTCAAGCGCGTGCCGTTTTACGGTCAGCACGGCCAGCCTGCCGTGGCTGACGCCCCTTCCCATCCCTCTCGCTGAGACACCCGGCCACCATGCGAAACGCCAGCACCCTGTCCAACCCCGCTACCCCCCTGGCGCTGCCACCGTCCGCCCCGGCGGCGGCGCGTGCCCTGTTCGCCCTGCTGCGCCGGCTGCAGGTGGGCACCCTGGATGTGCAACTGCCCGACGGTGGGCAGATCCGCTTTGGCAGCGGTGCGGCCGGTGAGCCGCATGCCGCCGTGCGCCTGCACAACTGGGGCGTTTGCGGTGCGGCGCTGCGGGCCGGCGACGTTGGGTTTGCCGAGTCCTTCATCGCCGGCGACTGGGCGGCCAACGACCTGGTGGCGCTGCTGTCGCTGTTCATCGCCAACCGTGACGCGGTGGAATCGGTGGTCTATGGCACCTGGTGGGGCAATCTAATCAACCGCGCCCGCCACCTGTTCAATCGCAACTCGCGCGCCGGCAGCAAACGCAACATCCACGCCCACTACGACCTGGGTAATCTGTTTTACAAGTTGTGGCTGGACGAGACCATGACCTACTCCAGCGCCTGGTTCAATGGCAATCTGCAGCAGACCACAGGCGCGGCGCAGCAGGCCAAGATGCGCCGCGCGCTGGACGAATGCCGGGTCGAGCCGGGGGACAGGGTGCTGGAGATCGGCTGTGGCTGGGGTGGCCTGGCCGAATGTGCGGCACGCGACTTCGGCGCCCAGGTCACCGGAGTCACGCTGTCGGCCGAGCAACTGGCGTTTGGCCAGGACCGGCTGGCCCGCGCCGGCCTGGCGACGCAGGCCGACCTGCGCTTCCAGGATTACCG
>JBBRZR010000471.1:0-2500 GCA_038236495.1 Burkholderiales bacterium | reverse complement strand
CGGCCATGCGGTGACGGTGTTCGAGAAGAACAGCCGCATCGGCGGCCTGCTGCGCTACGGCATCCCCGACTTCAAGATGGAAAAGTCGCACATCGACCGCCGCATCAGCCAGATGGAGGCCGAGGGTGTCATCTTCAAAACCGGCGTGCTGGTGGGCGCAATGCCGACCGAGGGCGGCGGCGTCAAGATCACCAACGACGCCAAGACCACCCTCAGCGCCGATGAACTGAAAGCCCAGTTCGACGCCGTGATCCTGACCGGTGGCAGCGAGTTGAGCCGCGACCTGCCGGTGCCCGGACGCGACCTGGACGGTGTGCACTTTGCGATGGAGTTTCTGCCCCAGCAGAACAAGGTCAACGCCGGCGACAAGCTCAAGGCCCAGGGCATCAACCAAATTCGCGCCGACGGCAAACACGTCATCGTCATCGGCGGCGGCGACACCGGCAGCGACTGCGTGGGCACCAGCAACCGCCACGGCGCGGCCAGCGTCACCCAGTTCGAGTTGCTGCCACAACCGCCGATTGAAGAAAACCGGCCGATGACCTGGCCCTACTGGCCGACCAAGCTGCGCACCAGCTCCAGCCACGAAGAGGGCTGCGAGCGCGACTTTGCCATCGCCACCAAGGCCTTCACCGGCGGGACTGGCAAGGACAAAAGCAAGATCACCGGCCTGACCACCGTCAACATCGAGTTCAAGGACGGCAAGCTGGTCGAGGTGGCGGGCACCGAGAAGCACTACCCGGCCGACCTGGTGCTGCTGGCCATGGGCTTTGTCAATCCGCCGGCCAGCGTACTGGACGCCTTTGGTGTGGCCAAGGACGCACGCGGCAACGCCAAGGCCCACACCGACGAAGGCGGTTACCGCACCAATGTCGACAAGGTGTTTGCGGCCGGCGACATGCGGCGCGGCCAGAGCCTGGTGGTCTGGGCCATCCGCGAGGGCCGGCAGGCGGCGCGTGAGGTGGACAGCTTCCTGATGGGCAGCTCCACCTTGCCCCGCTGAACCTGCGGCGCTGGTCAACAACCTGACTTAACCCGGACGAATTGGGGCAAGCCCTAGGGTCCAGGGTGGCCCATGCGAGAATCGTCTGTGATATCGGCCTGGTTTGCAGGCTGGTGCGCTAAGCCCCAGACGGGCAAATTCACCGCATTCCGTTGACCCCCGACCCGCTCATCGAGATCGACCACGTCACGTTTGGCTACGACAGCAGTCGCACCATCCTGCAAGACGTCAACCTGCGCTTTGCGCGTGGCAAGGTCACGTCGGTGCTGGGCCAGTCGGGCTGCGGCAAGACCACACTGCTGCGGCTGATCGGCGGTGTGCATGCGGCCAACAGCGGCCGGGTGGTGTTTGACGGCGAGGTCATCGACACCCGCAACCGGGCCCAGTTGTACCGGCTGCGGCGCCGGCTGGGCATGTTGTTCCAGTTCGGTGCGCTGTTCACCGACCTGACGGTGTTTGACAACGTCGCCTTCCCATTGCGCGAGATGACCGACCTGCCCGAGGAGTTGATCCACGACATCGTGCTGATGAAGCTCAATGCCGTGGGCCTGCGGGGCGCTGCTGCGCTCAAGATCTCCGAGGTCTCGGGCGGCATGGCGCGGCGCATTGCGCTGGCCCGGGCGATTGCGCTCGACCCCGAGCTGATCATGTACGACGAGCCGTTTGCCGGGCTGGACCTGATCTCGATGGGCGTGGCGGCCAAGCTGATCCGCACCCTCAACGACATCACCGGTGCCACCTCGCTGGTGATCTCGCACGACGTGCCCGAGTGCATGGCCATCAGCGACCATGTGATCCTGATGGCCAACCAGGGCCGCATCGTGGCCCAGGGCACCCCGGCCGAACTGATGGCCTCGACCGACCTGGAAGTGCGCCAGTTTGTGCGCGGTGAGCCTGACGGTCCGGTCAAGTTCCACTACCCGGCGCCGTCGATGGCCGAGGACTTTGGCTTGGCGGCGGCACCTTGACCGGGATCACCGACCTGTTGGCGCAACTGGGCGCCCGCACCCTGGCCGTGATGCGCGGTTGGGGCCATGCTGCCATTTTCTTCTTCGACCTGCTGCGCGCCTTGCCGGCCTCGCTGCGCCGCTTTGGCCTGGTGATCACCCAGATCCACGCCATCGGCAACCGCTCGCTGCTGATCATCCTGGCGTCCGGGCTGGCGGTGGGCTTTGTGCTGGCGCTGCAGATGTATTACGCGCTGGTCACCTACGGCGCGGCTGAATCCTTGGGTCTGATCGTCAATTTGTCGCTGGTGCGTGAGCTGGGCCCGGTGGTCACCGCGCTGTTGTTTGCCGGTCGCGCCGGCACCTCGCTGACGGCCGAGATCGGCCTGATGAAGGCCGGTGAGCAAATCGCCGCGATGGAGCTGATGGCGATCGATCCGCGGGTGCGGGTGCTGGCGCCGCGCTTTATCGGCGGCATCGTCTCGCTGCCGCTGCTGACCATCCTGTTTTCGGCGGTCGGCATCCTGGGCGCCTGGGTGGTGGCGGTCGG
>JBBRZR010000470.1:0-3859 GCA_038236495.1 Burkholderiales bacterium | reverse complement strand
GGCAGGTCACGGATCTTGACCTCCTGCTCGTCACTGCCGGGGCGCAGCCAGCCCAGGCCCTTCTTGCCGTGCTTGGGCGTGGCGCTGCCCATCTGGCTGACGCCTTGGCGGGCTTTTTTCATGCCCTCGTTGAGCAGTGCATGCAGGTCCTTGGTGTAGGCGATCTTGTAGGCCCGGGGCTGGGCCACCGGTTTGCCCTTGTCGATCGCATTGACCCAGAGGTAGAGCGCACCGGCGGTCTTGTTGGTCGGCTCCTCGATCACCACCGCCAGCAGGGCAAAGCGCTCGGGCAGCGCATCGGGCGTGGGCCAGCCGGCCAGGTTGTGCACCACGTCGTCGCCCCAGAAGTACAGCAGCGTCACGCCCACCACCAGCAGGCCCTTGAGCCAGCCCGGCCAGCGCGACCACAGCAGGGCCAGGGTGCACAGCAGCACCAGGGCGGCGAACGAGAGGGTCAAGGCAAGGGACATGGTGGGCGGTCAGAGTCTTTGCACCAGGGTCTTGGGCAAGGTGTTGATATTGGCCACGCTGCCATCCGGCAGCACGGTGAAGCGGGCGGCGGTGGCCTCGTCGCCCTTGCGGGCCAGGGTCAAGGCGCCGTAGTACACCACCTCGGCGCGCGGGTTGACCTTGATGATGGACACGGTGACGTCCACCGGCTTGCCGTCCTTGCTGTCGTAGTAGTGGGCGTTGACGGTGTACTCGCCCGGCGCAAAGCCGCGCAGTGTCACCACCTCCTGGTTCAGCGGGTTGATGATGCTCTTGCCGTTGACCACGATCGAGTCGTTGGCCAGGCCGCGGTCGTCGCGGTCCAGGTGCATCAGGCCGGCTTCGCGGGCGCGGAACCACACCAGGTTGCCACCCGGGTCCTGCACCCAGGTGTCGATGTCGTTGGGGTTCATGTCGGGCCAACTCACGGTGATGATGAACTCGGCCTTGGCGGGGATGTCACCGGCTTTCAGCGCCTTGGGGTTCATCGCCAGCATCGCGATGATGAAGCAGAAGACAAACGCGATCAGCATGTTGAACAACATGTCGTAGAACGGGTCGACCTCGGCTTCCCGGGTGCGGCGGCGGCTGCGCATGGGCTGGGGTCAGGCGCCTGCCTTGGGGGCGGCCCAGGCTTGGGCGTTGTGGCGGTCGTTGGACAGGCTCAGGCCAGCGCGTTGGCAATCCGCCACCAAGGTGTCGGCAAAGCGGTCCAGCCGGGTCAGTTGCAGGCCCAGCAAAATGTTGCCGACCAGCCCGACCATTGTTGTCAGCAGCGCAATGCCCAAACCCGCCGTCAGGCTCTTGAGCAGGTCTTGCGACTGCGAGGCATCAAAACTCTGGATGTTGCCGATCTGCAGCGCCAGCACCGAAAACCCGATCACCTTGCCCAGCAGCCCCAGCTTGAGCTGGATGCCGTTGACCCACCAGGCGGTGTGGTGCGGGCCTTGGGCCATTTCGACCAGCAGGTCGATCGCGGCGTTGTCGTCGCGTGGTAGCGGCTGGCCCGCCGCGCCGACCAGGCCCAGCGCGGCCAGGTACTCGGCCGCCCAGCCCTCAGCGGTCTGGCCGCTGCGGGCGAGTTGCAGCAGGCCGCGCTGGCGCTGCAGCTCGCGGCTGCGGGCCCCGCACCACAGCGTGGAGGCGACAAACACCAGAATGATCACCAGCGTCAGCCCGGTCGGGTCGCTTGATACCAGCAGCGCCCAGACACCCCGCACCCCCAGCAGCCAGCCGCCAAAGGCCAGCATGCCGCCCAGCGTCAGCCATTCGAGCCAGATCGGCTCGATCGCCAGCGCGTGGTCGCTGCGGCGCGCGGTGGTGACGGCGCCACCGCTTGCCCGTTTGAAGCCGATCATGCCGGCCCCCCGCGTTTGGCCAGCGCGCCAAAGCCGCGCTGCGGGTCGTAGCCCCAGGCCGCCAGGCCAAAACACAGCGCCAGCGTGGCCAGCACGATGTACGGCGACAGCCCCGGGTCTTTGCCGTAGAGCGCAAAGCGCATCCACTCGACCGCATGGGTGAAGGGGTTGAAGCGGGCGATCTGCCAGACCCAGCCGGCCCCGGATTCCTCCAGCTTCCACAGCGGGTAGAGCGCGGTGGACATGAAGTACATCGGGAAGATCACGAAGTTCATCGTGCCGGCAAAGTTCTCCAGCTGCTTGATGTGCACGCTCAGCAGCAGGCCCAGCGCGCCCAGCATCAGCGCCGAGGCCACCGCCGCTGCGATCAGCGGCAGCGTCTGCGGCCCCCACAGCGGCAGATCGGTGCCCAGCAGCACGGCCACGGCAATAAAGGCGGTGGCCTGCGCCAGTGACAGCACGGCCGTCGCAGTGAGCTTGGAGAACAGGATCCACCAACGCGGCAGCGGCGCGGTCAGCAGCAAGCGCATCAGGCCCATCTCGCGGTCGTAGACCATCGCCAGGCTGGACTGCATGCCGTTGAACAGCAACACCATGCCGACCAGGCCGGGGATGATGTAGACATCGTAGGAAACGTAGGTGTCGTAGGGCGGCGCGATGGCCACGCCGAAGACATTGCGAAAGCCCGCGGCAAACACCGCCAGCCACAGCAGCGGCCGCACCAGGGCCGAGACCAGCCGGCCGTATTGGCGGGCGAACTTCATCAGCTCGCGCATCACGATGGCGCGCATCGCCTGGGCTGGGTGGCTGAGGTTCATCGGGCTTTGCAGAGTTTTTCGGGCGCGTCGGCGCCCAGGGTGTCGAGGGCGTTTTTCGGGTGCAGGACGCCGTCCACCGGCGCGGTGGCGACCACGCTCTGGCCGTCGCCCAACAACATCGGCTGGCGCAGCTGGCCGTCCCAGGAGCGAAAGCTCATCGCTACGCCTTTGGAGCCGTCGAGTTCGACCTCGGCCAGGGCTTTTTGAAACGCGGCGGCGGGGCCTTTGGGCGCCGCCACCGCGGCCGCCACCAGCGCCTTGCCGGCCAGCCAGGCCGACCAGTCTTGCCCCGTCATGGGCCGGCCGCTGGCCTTGGCAAAACGGCGCGACACCTGCGGTGCACCGTAGCGCTCGAAACTGGCATGCCAGGCCAGCGCCACCAGGCCGGCGTCACCCACCACCGGGCGCGGCAGCGCAGTGCGGTAGGGCAGCGAGCGTGCGAATTCACCGTCGCTGTCCACCACCCAGACCACGTCGTAGGCGGCACTGCCGGCGATGCCGGTCAGCAGCAGCGGGTTGGCCAGGTCCCGCTCGCGCGGGTCGGCCGAGAGCTTGAAGGGTTTGCTGGCGGCCAGCTTCAGGCCGTAGCGCTTGATCGCGGCCTGGGCGGTGGCGCTGCGCGCCTGGTCATCGGCGCTGGGGCCGGTCAGCAGCAGCACCTGCTGCCAGCGCCGCGCCGCCAGGGTCTGGGCCAGCGCGTCGGCCCGCATGCGCTCGCTGGGCATCAGATGCCACAGGCGCGGCCGGCAGTCGCGCTCACGCAGCCGGTCGGCGGTCTCGCCGAGGTTGAGCACCGGCAGTTTGCTGGCGTCGGCAGCGGCCAGCAGCCAGTCGGCGGGCAGGTCGGCCAGCAGCGCTGCCGCGCCGGCCGATTCGGCCTTGCTGGCAGCAGCGCGGGCGTCGGCGACGGAAGCCACCCGCACGGTGTCGAGCACAAGCTTGGTGCCGGCGGCGTCCAGCTCCAGTTGGCTGTCCTTGATCGCCAGGTCGAGTGCCGGGGCTACCGGGCCGCCGGCATGGCCCAGCGCTGGACGCTCGGTGCGGTTGCGCTCGAACCGCGGGTCGTCGTCACGCACGATCAGCGTGGCCTTGAACGGTGCCGCCAGCGCAGCGACCGGGGCCAGCGTCGCCGTCACCACCAGCGCCAGCGCGGCGGCAAGCTGGCGCCAGCGGCCGGGCCGGAAGCCGTTGTGC
>JBBRZR010000469.1:0-3868 GCA_038236495.1 Burkholderiales bacterium | reverse complement strand
GCTGGTAACGTGGAGCCCATGACCTTGCACCAGCCCGGGCCCGATATGCCCACACCTGAACCTGCAGTTGTGCGTGCACACGCGGCGATCGTGGTTGTCGGAGCCGGCTTGTCGGGCCTTGTGGCCGCGTATCTCCTGCGGCGCTTGGGCCTGGACATCACCTTGCTGGAGGCACGCGAACGTGTCGGGGGGCGCGTCCTTGGTCTGGGCGCGGGCGATGGTACGCACCGCTTTGACCTCGGCGCGGCCTGGGTTTGGCCAGAAATCAATCCGCGCCTAGCCCATTTGCTCAGCGGGCTGAGGCTGACCCTGTTCGAGCAGCAGAGCCGAGGCGCGGGCTTGGTCGAGCTGCCGTCGCAGGCCGTGCGCCGCAATGCAACAGGCTTCGCGCAGCAACCACCCTCGATGCGTGTCGTCGGGGGCACCGCAAGCCTGATCGACGCTTTGCGCGCGCAGCTCGGGCGCACGCGGGTGCTGCTGGGTACCCGGCTGCGCGGCCTGGACGCGGGCCCGGACGGCACGGTCCGCGTCGAGCTCGAGCGCGGCGGAAAGGTCGAGACACTGGAGGCTTCCTCGGTGATCCTGGCCTTGCCACCGCGGCTGCTGGCGTCGACGCTGCGCTGGTCACCGAAGCTGCCCACCGAGGTGGCGCAAAGCTGGGCCGACGCCCCCACCTGGATGGCCGGCCACGCCAAGCTGCTGGTGCTGTACGACACACCGTTCTGGCGCGCGGCCGGCCTGTCGGGCAGCGCCGTCAGCCAGGCCGGTCCATTGGCTGAAGTCCACGATGCCAGCGACGCTGAAGGCCGGCAAGCCGCGCTGTTCGGCTTCGTCGGAGTGCCTGCCCCATGGCGGCGGCGCATGGGGCGGCAAGCCCTGGTCGATGCCGCCCTGGCCCAGCTGGCCAGGCTCTTCGGCCCCGAGGCGCTCACGCCGCAGGCGGTGCACCTGCAGGACTGGGCGGGCGAGGTCGAAACCGCGACGGACAGCGATGCGCAGCCCGCCTCGGCGCACCCCGCGCCAATCTCCACGGTCTTGCCTGCGCCCTGGCGCGACCGCGTCTATCTGGCGGGCAGCGAGTTCGCGCCGGATTTTCCGGGCTATCTCGAAGGTGCGGTTCTGGCGGCCGAGCGGGCGGTCCACGCACTACAGGCGCAGCGCGTCGCGCACCCGGCTGCAGCGCCAGCCGGCGCTTTCGACTGAGCGCTCACCAGTGCGGGGCTGCTCACGGCAGCCCGTCGGCCCAGGTTGTGCCCAGTGGACGGGCAGCCACCAACCGCCCCGGCGCAACGCCGATAAACCCGACGCAGCCTGGGGAGTCAAAGCATTTGGGCGATGCGCGACCACTGCACGCGATCGTCGCCGCGTTCGCTCAGAATCGGTCGTCATGCGCTCGAACTCAGATGCCGACGGACGGCCCGTTCTGTACTCATTCCGCCGTTGCCCCTATGCCATTCGCGCCCGGCTCGCGATCAAGGTCTCAGGCGTCGCCGTTGACCTGCGCGAGGTCGCGCTGCAGCGCAAGCCCGCCGCGCTCATCGAGGCATCGCCAAAAGCGACGGTTCCCGTGCTGCAGCTGCCCGATGGCGTCGTCCTGGACCAGAGCCTGGACATCATGCGCTGGGCGCTGGAAGCCCATGACCCGGACGACTGGATACGCCCTGGCGATTTCGAAGACGTTCAGACCCTGGTCGACCTCAACGACGGCCCGTTCAAGCAGGCGTTGGATCGCTACAAATATGCACCGCACGGTGCCGTGCCTAACGCGCACAACCCTCGCGACGATGCCGTCGCAATGATGTTGTCACCCCTGAACGATCGGCTCGCGAAGAGCCGGTTCCTGTTGCGCGACACGCCGTCGCTGGCCGACATGGCGATCGTACCCTTCGTACGCCAGTTCGCAGCCGTCGACACCGCCTGGTTCGACAGCACGCCGTTCACACCACTGCGCGCGTGGCTGCAGCACCTCACCGGCTTACGCCTATTCGTCTCTGTGATGGCCAAGCATGCACCGTGGCGCCCCGGCGATCCTCACCTGAAACTTTGACGCGGCAGCGGCAGCGGCAGGCGCTTCAGCGCCGCGGAAGGTGAATCCGTCACAGCGCAAGCCGTGGCAGACCACACGAAATCCGCAGGCCCCGCCTGCCTATGCTTTGTGCCTATCAGCCGGCTTTGCACGTCGCACTGCCGCTGCCACCGGAGAAGCGACCATGCTGGATCTGCAATCGAACCTGAGCAGCCCGACGGCCGATTTGTTTGCCGCGCTCGGCCTGCACGCCGGCGCGCCGGCCATGCCTGCGCCGACAGCCACTGCCGCGGCGGCCGCCAGACCGCGTGGCTACGGCGGCCCGGAGCGCCGCAATGCCGCCTCACTGCTGGCCCGGCGCATGGCGCAGATGCTCGACACCCTGGACTACGGCATGCTGCTGCTGGGCCCGCTGGGCCAGGTCAGCCATGTCAACAAGGCGGCGCGGCGTGACCTGGACGACACACACCCGCTGCTGATCGACGCCGGTCATTTGCAGGCGCGCCTGGCGCAAGACGTGCTACCGCTGCGCGACGCGCTGGTGGGCGCGTCCCAGCGTGGCCTGCGCCGCTTGCTGCAGCTGGGTGAAGCCCGCCAGCGCATCAGCGCTGCGGTGGTGCCGCTGGCCGCGCTGGGCGCGGACGAGCAGCCAGGCACGGCTTTGCTGCTGGGCAAGCGCCAGGTTTGCGAGGAGTTGACGGTGGACTGGTTTGCGCGCAGCCACAACCTGACGCCGACGGAGACTGCCGTGATGAAAGGCCTGTGCGCCGACTTCACGCCGCTGCAGATCGCTGCCCGCCAGGGCGTGGGTCTGGCCACCATCCGCACGCAGATCGGCAGCATCCGGCTCAAGACCGGCGCGGGCAGCATCCGTGCGCTGGTGCGCCAGGTGTCGCTGCTGCCGCCGCTGGTCAGCGTGTTGCAGGCCCGGCCCGACGCCCCCGCCCCGCAGCGGGCCGAGACAGGGCGTAGCAGCGAGCGCTGTTTGCACGCCTGATTGCATGGCTGATTGCACGCCTGACTGCATCCCTGATTGCACGCCTGCCCCGGTCGGCAGGCCAGACCCCGGGGCGCTGTCACGCCGGCGCCAGGGGGGGTTGTCGGCTGGCAGTTAGCATCCAGCGCACCTGCGGTCGCCTCTCGGCCGCGATGCCCTGCCGATGGACCTGCCCGCCACCCCCAACCGCGCCCCCCTGCCCGCTGCCCTTGCCGCCGTCCCGCCCGGGCTGATGTCCGAGTCCTTGCTGGCGCTGGCCGAGCGTGGCGAGACCCGTCGCTACCGCAAGGGCACGCTGCTGATCCAGGAGGGCGACCAGGGCGACACGCTGTTCATCATCCTGAGTGGCCGGCTGCGCGCCTTCAGCACCGGCGACAACGACCGTGAAATCACCTACGGCGCCTACGGCGCGGGCGAGTACATCGGCGAGATGAGCCTGGACGGTGGGCCACGCTCGGCCAGCGTCATCACACTCGAAGCCAGCGTCTGCGCGGTGGTGAGCCGGCGCACGCTGGAGCGCTTCATCGCCGAACGGCCCGATTTTGCGTTTGAGCTGCTGGCCAAGGTGATCCGGCGGGCCCGGGTGGCCACGCTCAATGCACGCCAGCTGGCGCTCAACGATGTCTACGGCCGGCTCAAGCTGTTGCTGGGCGCGCTGGCCCTGCCGCAGCCCGACGGCACGCTGCGGGTGGCCGAGCGGCTGACGCACCAGGAAATGTCGAACCGGCTGGGCTGCTCGCGCGAGATGGTCAGCCGGCTGATGAAGGACCTGGAGCGTGGCGGCTATGTCTCGGTGCTGGACGCCCGCATCGTGCTGAGCAGGCCGCTGCCGCAGCGCTGGTAGC
>JBBRZR010000468.1:0-3869 GCA_038236495.1 Burkholderiales bacterium | reverse complement strand
GTTCCGGCCACCGGCCAGCAATGTCGCCAGCCACAACGTGGCCGCGCAACTGGCCGACCCCGCCTCGCTGCTGGCCCACTACCGGGCCTTGCTGGCCCTGCGCAAGACGATGCCGTCGATTGCCCGTGGCAGTTGGCTGCGGCCGGTCGCCGAGGGCGCGACCCTGAGCTTCCAGCGCCGGCTGGGCAGCGAGCACACGGTGATGACTTACAACTATGCCCGCCAGCCCCAGACCCTGGCGGTGCCCGGACTGCCCGCGGGCGCACGGCTGCAAGCGGTACTGCCCGGCCAGGCCCAAACGCTGCAAGCCGATGCCAGCGGCGTGGCGCAGGTACCACTAGCGGCGCAGTCGTTTGCGGTCTGGCGGGTGCAAAGTGCTGATGTGCCGGCCAGCGCTGCATCCTCCCACTGCAGCCCCGCCCCGCTGGGCGACACCACGCTGTACCTGCGCGGCAGCATGAACCAGTGGCAGCCCGACGAGGCCTACGCCCTGGTCTACCACTGCGACGCCTACCGGCTCAACCTGAAGCTCAGCGGCGAGCAGCGCTTCAAGATCGCCGACGAGTCCTGGACCGCCAACACCGTGTTGGCCAATACCCCCGGGCACACCGGCGCCGGCCTGCCCGCCGTGCTCTCGAAAGGCAGCAACACCGCCGAGCTGCGGCTGGACTTTGCCGGTGAGCAGATCCTGCGCCTGGCCTTCGATGCCACCGGCCCGCGCCTGAGCTTGGCGGCCGGCCAGTTCGACGACCCGAAGCGCCGCGCCATCACCGACCCGGTGGCCCTGAGCCTGCGCTTTGACTCCCGCGTGCTGGCGGACAAACAACCCTTTGGCGCGGTGCCGGCAGGCAGCACGCTGCAATGGGGTTTGACCGCACTGGCGGGCGTCGAGCAGGCCACGCTGGTGGTCGAGCGACGGCAACTGGTGGGCGACCAGACCGTGCTGGCCTACTCGCCGCTGGTGCGGTTGCCGCTGCAGCGCACACCGGGTGCCGCACCCGGCACCGAGCGGTTCACCGCGGCCTACCGATTCGACGAGATCGGGGTGTATGGCTACTGGTTCGAGCTGCGCATCGCGGGCGAGACCTATGTGCTGCAGAACAACAACGACGCCATCGCCTGGACCCGCGAAAAAGGCAGCAACGGCGCAGCCACCGTGGCCCGTCCGCCCGAGCAGGCCCGCCACATCCGCCGGCTGCGCCAGACGGTCTACGCGCCCGGCTTCGCGGTGCCGTCCTGGGCGGCCGATGCGGTGTACTACAGCATCTTCCCGGAGCGCTTCCGCAATGGCGACCCGGCCAATGACCCCAGGCCCGGCCGCGCCAGCTACCACGACCAGGCGGTCGAGCAGCACCCGCGCTGGCTGGAGCTGCCCTACAAACCCGGCAGCGGCGACGGCTCGGATGGCAGCTACAACAACGACTTTTTTGGCGGTGACCTGGCCGGCATCATCGACAAGCTCGACTACATCCGCGACCTGGGCGCCAATGCGATCTACCTGACGCCGGTCTTCCGGGCCGCCAGCAACCACAAGTACGACACCGCCGACTACCAGCAGATCGACCCGGGCTTTGGCAGCAATGCCGACTTCACACGGCTGACCCGCGAGGCCGCCAAGCGCGGCATCCGCGTGGTACCGGACGCCTCGTTCAACCACACCGGCAGCGACTCGCGCTACTTCGACCGCTACCGTCATTTCACCGCCGACGGCAACCTCGGCGCCTTCGCCGGCGGCCAAGTCCAGCCCAGCTCGCCCTGGGCCAGCTGGTACCGCTTCAACCGGACCGACGGCAAAGACGGTCCGGCCCCAGGCCTGCCCTACACCGGCTGGGCCGGCGTGGCCGACCTGCCCGAGCTGGACAAGACCGCGCCCGCCTGGCGCGACTTTGCCTACCGCGCGCCCGACTCGGTCACCCGCACCTGGCTGCAGCGGGGCGCGGCCGGCTGGCGCATGGACGTGGCGCCCTGGGTGCCCGACGATTTCTGGCGTGAGTGGCGCACGGTGGTCAAGCAGACCGACCCCGAGGCCATCACCATCGCCGAGACCTGGTTCGACGCCAGCAAGCACCTGCTGGGCGACATGTTCGACTCGACCATGAACTACATCTTCCGCAGCGCCGTGCTCGACTACGCCGCCGGCGGACCGGCACCGGCCAGCGTGGCCCAGCTGGAACTGGTGCGTGAGCTCTACCCACCGCCGGCCTTTTACGCACTGATGAACCTGCTGTCGTCGCACGACGTGGCGCGTGCGCTGCACCGGCTGGGCGACACCCACCTGGGCGGCGCGGCAGTGGATGCGGCCACGGCCGCACGGGCCCGGCAGCGGCTGCGGCTGGCGCTGCTGTTCCAGATGAGTTACCCCGGCGCGCCGTCGGTCTACTACGGCGACGAGGTCGGTCTGGCCGGCGGCGACGACCCCTACAACCGTGCGCCCTACCCCTGGGCCGACCAGGGCGGGCAGCCCGACAAGGCGCTGCACGCCGAGGTCAAGCGCCTGATCGGCTTGCGCCAGGCGCACCCGGTGCTGCGGCGCGGCGAATTGCTGGCGCCGCTGCTGGTGGACGAGCACCTGATCGTGCTGGCGCGGCGCCTGGGCAACGGGCCCACGGCCGCCTGGGCTGTCACGGCCACCAACAACAGCGGGCAGGCACAGACCGTGACGCTGACGCTGCCAGCGGGGCTGCCAGCGCAGCGGCTGCACGATGGCCTGGACATGGGGCTGGCGGCAGGCCAGGCGCTGCAAACCCAGGGCAACCAGCTCACACTGACCGTGCCCGCGCTCTACGGCCGCCTGCTGCTGACGGACTAGAGGCGGACTAGCAGCGGACTAGCGGTACTGCTCGATTTCGGTCTGCCGACCGGCCAGCAGGTCGAACATCGCCACACAACGCGACAGGTCGGACAAGCGGTGCTGCTCGGCCCGGCCCAGGTGCAAATTGCGCAGGCCCAGCAGGCTGCGGTAGCCCCAGCGGCCAGGGACCAGGCGCTCGATGTTGACCGACCACTGCATTTCATGGCTGGCCGTCAGCAGCAGGCCCATGAAACGCAAGTCGGCCGTGTTCTCGACATGCACCTGAAACGCATCGGCCGTGACCTGCACCAGGCGCAGGCTGTAGGGCGAGAGCTTGGCGGACCGGTTGTCGCTGTGCACAAAGTGCAGCTCGGCGCCGCTGCGCAACTCCGCCGCGCTGAAATCGGCGCGGGGCCGCAGCGAGCCCGCCGCATCCACCGCAAAGGCCTCCTGAAACAACACCAGGCGCTTGCGGTCTGAAAACGACCAGTAGGTTGCGCCCTTGAGCTGGGACACCGCACCGACCCGCGCGAGCTGGGTGTCCAGGTCGCCCGGCGCAGCGTAGCTGCCGGTCAGCCGCACCAGCAGCTCGAAGTCACGGTCGCGCAGGCCCCGACAATCGGGCATGGGGCCGTCCTGGTGGCCATCCTGCAACCAGCTTTGCACCAGCGCGGGCTTGTCGGCCGGCGGGTAGGCGGGCGGTGGTGTTGTGCCGCACAGCGGCGGGGCGGCCGCTTGCGCCGCCAGCGGCAGGGTCATCGGCAACCCCGCGCCACCCAACAGCGCGGCCAGCCGGCACAGCAGTTGGCGCCGGGCGCCGCGGGGCAAGTCGGTGGGATTCATGGCCCCAAGCCTACTCCGGCGCCAAGTGCCGGCCGAGAAATCGCTCGACCCGACCCCAAAAATCGAGCCGGGTTTCCACCGTGCGCCAGCCATGGCCCTCTTCGGGGTAGACCACCCACTCGAACTGGCGGTTGTGCGGCTGGATCGCATCGCGAAACTTCTCGCCGTGCACGATCGGCACCCGCAGGTCCCAGCCGCCATAGGCCATCAGCAGCGGCTGGCGGATTTGGGCGGC
>JBBRZR010000467.1:0-3869 GCA_038236495.1 Burkholderiales bacterium | reverse complement strand
TGTAGAGCTTATTGCCCGACAAGCCGAAGCTCGCCAGCCCCCACTGGAACTGGCTGCGGTACGAGGTGATGGTGCTGCGCAGCACCGAGCGCGCAATGTTGCCGCGGGTCAAGACATCGTCCCCCGCGATCAGCTTGCCGGACATGGTGCCGTCCATCGACTGCGAGTTATCGTAGACCACCAGCACGTTCGGTTTGACCGACGTGCCCAGGAACAGCGGCGAGGTCGCAAAGTTCAGCGTCTGGGCCGCGACACCCGGCGGCAGGGCCACAGTCACCAGCGCCGCCAGCAGGCAACGCAGAGGCCGACCAACCCTCGTTTTCAGGTTCGTGTTCATTGCTTGACGTACACCGATTGAAGCATCACGACCGTGGCCGCGCGGATGCCCGACGCCTGGACGGTGATGCGGTAGGCCCGGGCGTGAACCGTGGGCGAGTTGGACCAGCCACCGCCGAAGCCGGCGCTCTCGCCCGAGGTGGGCGGCAAGGTGGGCAGGCGTTCGACGATGTAACGCGGCTGCTCGGACAGCGCCAGGTTGTCGGGGCCCAGCAATGCCGCAGCGCCGGTGCGGCTGCCATAGGCCCTACCGCTGGCAGCCCAGTTGAGGCTTTGCCAGATCGGCGCCGACACCGGGCCGCTGGCGGTGTCTGATGGCGGAATGCACAGCCCCGCGGCGCAGCCGTCGGCAAAGGCGCTGCTGCCGTCGAGGTTGTTCTCGATGTCGAGCTCGGCGTCCCGCAAGGCCGCTTCAGCGGCCTGCAGCGCCACATGGCGGTCACGCGCGTTGCCCACCATGCGCTCCTGCACGATGCTGCTGTTCATCGCGCCCAAGGTCAGCATCGACAACACCACCATCATCAGCAGGATCAGCAGCAGCGAAAACCCACCAGCCACGCGGCGCAGCGCGGCCGGCCGGGGTGCGGACAGGGACAGCAGGGTCGGGGGCTGTGTCATCTCAGGGCACCGCGTTGCGCAGCGACACCAGCATCGACATCACGCTGCGCTGTTTCTGGTCGGCAGGGGTGACGGTCTGGCCGTCGAAGACATAGGGCTGGACGACAGTGGCACGGGCGTCGCTGCCACCCACCAGCAGCAACTCGACCCGGGCCGACACGACCTGGCCCCAGTTGGCCACCGCATCGGCGCTCTGGAAGCGGTCAGCCGCAAAGTCGCCGTTGGTGTCCACGCCGTAGGTCAGCGCCATGCGCTCCACCCCGGTCACCAGCTCGGAGGCCTGGGCCGCACCGTCGTAGGCCGGGTTGGCATACACCCACAAGGCCACCTCGCCATTGCGGCGGGCGCTGGCGGCCAGGTAGTAGATCAAGGTCTGCATGCGCCAGACCCGCGCATCGTTGGCATAGGCCCGGCTCAGCGCATTGCGCGCCACACCAGGCGCCACGCCGCCGCCGGTGAGGTGCTGGATGCTGCCACCGGCTCCGGGTGCGGCGTTGGTCGCCTGCAGCACGGCGGCGCCGGCGCAGTCGGCCACCACCAGCAGGTCGCCGAGTGCGAAGTTGGCGGTCGGGGTGATCGTCAACGCGCTGCTGGTGCTGGCCATCTCGGCGATCAGCGACCAGCCCAGCCCGTTGGGGCGGCGCACCACCAGCACGTCACCGGCCGGCAAGGCGCCCAGCGTCGTGGCGGGCGCGGTCAGCGCCGGCGACCAGGCTGCGCCGGTGTGGTGCGATCCCCAGATCGGCTCGGCAAAGTTGTAGAGCAGCGCGGTCGGCGTGTTCAGCGTGTTGTCCACCGGCTCGGCGCCCAGGCAGCCGCGAAACCCGGACATGCGCAGGTCGTTGGCCATGGTGTCCATCACGAAACGGCCGTTCTCCTGCAAGCGCGAGCCCGACTCCTGCGCGACGAAGGTGCTGCGGCTGCCCAGGTAGACCGCACTCATCACCGCCACCACGAACAGGCCCATGGCCAGCCCGACCATCAGCTCGACCAGCGACATGCCGGCCTGTGGGCGGGCCAGCGCGGCGCCGTGCGGCGTCGTCGTCATGGCCGCACCGCCACCGCCAGGCGCGCGGTGCTGCCGCGCTCGGACCAGAACACCTTGACCGCCAGCATGCTGCCGGCGCCGTCACAAGCGGCCGCGCTGGCGTCGCCGTCATCGGGCGAGCCGTCGATGCAGACCACGCCGGTGCCGCCGGGCAGCTCACGCGCCAGCGTGGTGCTCCACAACCAGTAGTCCAGCAAGGCCATGCGTGCCGGGGCGCAAGACGAGTTGGTGCCGCAGTCGTTGATCGCCTGCGGCACGCTCAGCGCGTTGTACGCGCCACTGGCCACCGCGCCGCGGTTGGCACGCATGCGGTCGGCCATCTCGTAGGCCAGCATCGTGGCCTTGCTGCGCCACATCGAACTGCTGTTGGCCGACAGGCCACGCAGTTGCAGCCCGGCATAGGCCAGCGCACAGATCGACAGCAGCAGGATGGCGACCAGCGCCTCCATCAACGCCATGCCGCGCTGGCCAGCGGGGTGAGATGAGCGGGGAGTGGCCATGGCCCTGTCAGACACAGGTGGTGATGGCGGCCACATCGGTCGCGCCACTGGGCGTGACGGTGATGCTGTAGCCGGCCGTGCTGCCGCTCTGGCGACAGACCGTGTAGACCTCGGCGGTGGTGCCGACCAGTGCCCCGCTGGCGCGGAATGCCAGGCTGGCGGTGCCGCCGAGCTTGGTCTTGTCGAAGCTGGTTGCGGCACGGCGCAAGCGGGTCTCGTTGACGCCGGCCAGGCCGTCACCGTTGTCATCGGCCACGATCTCCCAGCCATTGGCAAACTCGTTGCCGACCGGGCCGGCGCCCAATGCCTGCAGGATCACCACCCGGCCGCGTTTGGCGGCCTCGGTGCGGGCCAGTGCCACGGCACTGGCAAACGCGGACTTGGCGGCCACCACCTGGTTGTTGGCGGTGAAGTCACTCATCGACGGCACGGCCACCGACATCAGCACCACCATCACGGCCAGCGTGACCATCAGCTCGATCAGCGTGAGGCCCCGCTGCAGCGCGGCCGGTGGCCACGCTGCACGGCGGGCGCAGCACCCCGAGCGGGGGGGCGAACCAGGGGAAAGCAAGGCGGGGAGCTGCGGCATCGGAGACCTCTTCCACCGGGTTATCGGCCGCTGCCGCGACAACCCAAGGCCCACCGCTGGTAACGGATTGCGTCAACTGTGCGCAGTTGCACAGCCGCCAGGCCGCGCCGCCCTCAAGTTTGGCGTGGAGCGGCCGGCGGCATCCCAGCCCGCGGCGCCTGCGCTGCCCGCCTCCGCGCCATGCTCAGGCGCCGGGCTCGTCCCGGGCCAGTGCGTCGAGGTGGGCGCTGTCGCCCAGGCCGATCAAGCTGACGCCCTGCGGCGTGACCCGCAGGCGGGGTTGATGCCGGCGTTGCCCGTCGGCCAGTTGCGCGGGCTGTCCAGCGTGGTGCGGGTGGCGGTGCGGGTGGCGGCGCGGTGCATCGGTCTGGCCCTACAGCCTGGCCTCGGCGGTCCAGTCGGTCTCGCCGCGACGAATCACGACGATGCGGTTGGGCTCGGCGTCCGCCAAGCCGCCGTAGGCCGCAGCGTCGCTCAAGCCTGGCCGCGTAGCCGGCGGTTGAGCGTGTAGGTGCCCGACAAGGTGGCCGCGCCCAGCACATGGCCGGCCAGCGCCTGGCGCACCTGATGGCCGTCGAAGCGGCCGTCCACGGCCAAGCGGGTGACATCCAGCGCGTACAGCGTGAACACGTAGTGATGCACCAGTGAGTCGTTGAACGGCGGAAACGGGCCGTCATAGCCAAAATACTCGCCGCTGTTGTCGGCATCGGTGGCGAACCAGCCGGTGTAGTCGTTCAAGCCCTGGCGCGCACCGTGGGCCGCGGCCGGTCCGGGCTTG
>JBBRZR010000466.1:0-3873 GCA_038236495.1 Burkholderiales bacterium | reverse complement strand
CGCCGTTGATCGTGTCCACCTCGGTCGGTCGGCCCAGCGCCAGGTCGTCGGCCATGCTGGACCGGGCCTGGCCATCGATCTTGAGCATGCGGGCGGCCACCAAACGGAGCAGCGGTGTGGGCAGGCGCAGCGCGGTGGGCATCCTGCGGTGGAGAGGCGGGGCTTGTCGGGTGGCCGATCGGGGTTTTGCGGCGGCTTGCCCCGGTGGCGCCGCCCGTGGACCCGATGCGCCGGCGCGCCGCCATGCGGAATCGCCCGAAGAATGGCCCGAACCTAGAATGCCTTGAAGACCCTGCCAGGACACATGATGAGCATCAAGAGCGACAAATGGATACGCCGCATGGCCGAGCAGACCGGCATGATCGAGCCGTTTGAGCCCGGCCAGGTGCGCCAGTCGGCCGACGGCCAGAAGATCGTCAGCTACGGCACCAGCAGCTACGGCTACGACATCCGCTGCGCACGGGAGTTCAAGGTCTTCACCAACATCTACTCGACCGTGGTCGACCCGAAGAACTTCGACGAAAAAAGCTTTGTCGACTTCGAGACCGATGTCTGCGTGATCCCGCCCAACAGCTTTGCGCTGGCCCGCACGATGGAGTACTTCCGCATCCCGCGCAATGTGCTGACCATCTGCCTGGGCAAGAGCACTTACGCCCGCTGCGGCATCATCGTCAACGTCACGCCGTTCGAGCCCGAGTGGGAGGGCTATGTGACGCTGGAGTTCTCCAACACCACGCCGCTGCCGGCCCGCATCTACGCTGGTGAGGGCTGCGCCCAGGTGCTGTTCTTCGAGAGCGACGAAGTTTGCGAAACCAGCTACAAGGACCGCGGCGGCAAGTACCAGGGCCAGCGCGGCGTGACCTTGCCCAAGGCCTGAGGTCCAGGCATGCCACCCACCGGAGCAGGCGATGAAATGGGAAGGTGATCGGCAGAGCGACAACGTCGAAGACCGGCGCGACGGCGGCGGCGGCGGTGGGGGTGGCGGTGGCGGTGGCGGTGGAGGTTTTGGCGGCCGCAGCATCGGCCTGGGCTCGGTGGCGATTGCGCTGGTGGCGGGCTGGATCTTCGGCATCAACCCGCTGACGGTGCTGGGCCTGCTCAGCGGTGGGGGCGGACAGCCCGCGCCCACCGTACAAACCGCACCGGCTGCCCGGCCGCCGGCCAACGACCGGCAGGCCGCGTTTGTTGCCACCGTGCTGGCCGACACCGAGGACGTCTGGCGTGAGCAGTTCAAGGCCCAGGGTGCCACCTACCGCGACCCTAAGCTTGTCCTGTTCCGCGGCGCCACGCCCACCGCCTGCGGCCGCGGCCAGGCGGCGATGGGGCCGTTCTACTGCCCGGGCGACCAGAAGGTCTACATCGACCTGGCGTTTTACGAGACCTTGCGCACCCGGTTGGGCGCCCCCGGCGACTTTGCCCAGGCCTACGTCATTGCCCACGAGGTGGGCCACCATGTGCAAAACCTGCTGGGCATCAGCGAAAAGCTCGACGCCCAGCGCGGCAAGATCCCCGAGGCGCGCATGAACGCGCTGTCGGTGCGGCTGGAGCTGCAGGCCGACTGCTTTGCCGGCGTCTGGGCCTTCCACGCCAACCGCATGCGCCAGGTGCTGGAGCAGGGCGACATCGAAGAGGCGCTGAACGCCGCCGCCCAGATCGGTGACGACAAGCTGCAGCGCCAGTCCCAGGGCACGGTGCGGCCCGAGAGCTTCACCCACGGCAGCAGCGCGCAGCGGGTGGGCTGGTTCAAGCGCGGCATTGCCGCCGGGCGCATGGGCGACTGCAACACGTTCGAGGCCCGGTCCTTGTAAGCGCGCCGGTCTGCAGCTCCTCGCCATGCCGCATACCGAGTCCGAACCGCAAGCCGCGCCGCCTCGACCGGCAGCCGCCGAGCACGCCGAGTACGCCCGACATGCCCGTCACGCCCATGACCGCATGGGCGCGCTGCGGCCCGGCGCCAAGGGCAAGGTGGTGAGTGCCGCCGAGGCGGTGGCGCTGCTGGCCGATGGCGACACCCTGGCCACCGGCGGTTTTGTCGGCATCGGCTTTGCCGAGAACCTGGCTGTGGCGCTGCGCCGTGGTCAACTGCGACGACTTCAGCCTGGACGCCGATCTGGCGGACGACTTGGCGGACGACTCGGCGGCGATGGTGAGGGCGCTGGTGGACCGCTACGGCCTCAATGTCACCCGCTACAGCACCTCGGGCTTCTTGCGCGCCAAGCTGGGCCGAGCGCTGGCGGCGCGTGGTGTGGCGTCGCAGCTGTTTGACAGCGCCGACCGGGCACGACAGCAGCTGCGCGGCGATTGACCACTGGACTGGCCGGCCTGGGCTGACCGGCCTGGGTTTGCTGGGTTGGCGCTGTCGCAACGCCGGTGCGTTGTCTGAAGGCGAAAGGCTGCGCCGGGCACCCAAGTAGGGGATTGTGGACATCGCGGGGTGCCGGCAGCATCTTAGGCATCAAAAAGCGTGCCGGGGTTTGTCCTGGCGCAGGACCAGATTGACTCAAAAAGGGGCAGCACAGTGACTTCCAAGAACTTTTCTCTGCGGCTGGTGGCTGCGGCCGCCTTGCTGGGCTTGTCGGGTGTTTCGCAGGCGGCGGTGACGGTGTACACCGACGAGGCCTTGTTCAACGCGGCGGTGATCAATGCCGGTACAGACGATTTCAGCGGGCTGGCAGCCGGGGACACCGCCGGTCCCATAACGCGCAGTACTGTGACCAACGTTTACACCTACGATGCTTCGGCGCCGCTCGCTCTTTACGGCATTGCGGGCACACCCAATTGGTTGTCGGTGTTGAACGCCGGCGACACGCTGACCATCGGCAACTTCGTTGGCGGCGTGAAGGCAGTGGGGGGCACGTTTTTCAATACAGACACGAATGGCGCTTTCTTCGCGGGCAATGTGACCGTCACTGGCAATGATGGCGGCACGCCCATGTCGAGCATCATCACAGGCGCGACCACCGGCAGCTTTATCGGCTTTGTTTCGACTGGCCTGATGAGTTCAGTGACGATGGTTTCTGACAACTCGGCGAACGGCATTCCTGATTTTTCCTACCCGACCATCGGCAGGCTGACCCTGGCCAGCGCCGTGCCAGAACCCGAAACCTATGCCCTGATGCTGGCCGGTCTGGGTCTGGTGGGTTTCATGGCCCGTCGCCGCCGCGCCTGATCCCCTGGCGTTTTAGAGGCCACTGCGGCCCCGGAGCGATCCGGGGCCGCAGTGCATTTGGCGGCGCGATTTCTGGCGCCGCACTGACCCCCACAGCCAGCGCGCCGGCTGACCTCAGGTCGGGAAGGTGCCCGGCAGCAAGATCGTCTTGTCCACCTGCTCGATCCGGGTGCGGCCGCAAAACGCCATCGTCAGGTCGAGCTCCTTGTGGATGATCTCCAGCGCCCTGGTGACGCCTGCCTCGCCCATCGCGCCCAGGCCGTACAAGAACGCCCGGCCGATGTAGGTGCCGCGGGCGCCCAGCGCGCGGGCTTTGAGCACGTCCTGGCCCGAGCGGATGCCGCCGTCCATGTGCACCTCGATCTGGCGGCCCACCGCACCCACGATGGCCGGCAGCGCGTGGATGCTGGACTGCGCGCCGTCCAGTTGCCGGCCGCCGTGGTTGCTGACGATCAGCGCGTCGGCGCCGGATTCGACCGCGATCTTCGCGTCTTCCACATCCTGGATGCCCTTCAAGATCAGCTTGCCGCCCCAGCGCTTCTTGATCCACTCGACATCGCCCCAGTTGAGCTGCGGATCAAACTGTTTGGCCGTCCATTCGGACAGGCTGCCCATGTTCTCCACGCCCTTGACATGGCCGACGATGTTGCCGAACTGGCGGCGTTTTGTTGCGGCCATGCCAAGACACCAACGTGGCTTGGTGG
>JBBRZR010000465.1:0-3874 GCA_038236495.1 Burkholderiales bacterium | reverse complement strand
GCGGGCAGCGGCCGGGCACTTTTGGGGATGTCCTTGGGGACGTTTTTGGGGTCAGGCAGAGGCATGGCGGCAACGGGCGAGGGCAACCGGCCATGATACCGGCACGGGCGTTGCTGCCGCAGTGCTGCGGGTGAAGTGCTGTTGGCGAAGTGCTGTTGGCAAAGTGCTGCTGGCGCCGTTCGTCGGCTGGCGGCGTCAGTGCGCTTCGGGGTCGCCGGGGCCCGGGCCTGTGATCGGCGCGGTCGCGCGCGGCAGACCCCATGGTCCGATCGCCAGCGCCGCGCTTACCGCGGCGAGCAGGCGGGGCAGGGCCAGCGGCTTGCTGAGGTAGTCGGCAAACCCGGCCGCCCGACCATCGGCCAGGTCTTGCGGCATGGCGTTGGCGCTGACCGCTATCACCGGGATGTGCTGCGTAGCGGGGTGGGCGCGCAGCCGGCGCAGCAATTCGTAGCCGTCGATGCCCGGCATCTGGATATCGGCCAGGATCAGCGCTGGCGGGTTGGCAATCGCCATCGCCAGGCCGTCCAGCGGCAGCCCAGCGCAGTCCAGGCTGACACCGGGCAGGCGCTCGATCATGGCGCGCATCAGCAGCGTGTTGACCTCGTTGTCCTCGATGTAGAGCAGTCGGCGCCTGGGCGTGGGCTGGGCATCGGGCGCCGCGACCGGCCCGGGCCGGGCGGGCAGGGCCGACAAGGCCACCGTGTCTGCGCCAGGCGGGGTGTCGGGCGGGCCGGCGTCGGCTGCGTCCAGCGTGATCCAGAAGCTGCAGCCGTGCCCGGCCTCGCTGTGCAGGCCGATCTCGCCCTGCATCAGCCGCAGCAGTTCCCGGCTCAGCGCCAGGCCGATGCCGGCGCCTTCGACCGGGCCGCTCTCGGCCTGCACCCGCACGAAACGCTGGAACAGATGGGGTTGATGGGCTGCGGGTATGCCAGGCCCGCCGTCCTGCACCGTCAGGCGCACACGCCCGTCCTGGCGCCCGGCCGCCAGCCGCACCCAGCCGCCGTCATGGTTGTACTTGATGGCATTGCCCAGCAGATTGAGCAGCACCTGGCGCAAGCGGGTGGGATCGGCCAGCGCGGCCAAGCCGGCGCTGCTGCCGGTGGCGTTGTCGGCAGGGTCGAGCTGCAGCTGGATGCTGCGACGCCGGGCCAGGGGTGCCAGCAGCGCGGCGCATTCGGCCAGCATCGCCTGCACTGGCACCGCCTGACGCTGCATGGCGAGCTGGTCGGCCTCGATGCGGGCCAGGTCCAACAGGTCGTTGATCAGCGCCAGCAGATGGGCCCCGCCGTGCAAGATCTCGCCCACCTGGGCGCGCTGGCGGGGCGACAGCGCCGGATCGGTATCGGATTCCAGCAATTGCGCAAAACCCAGCACCGAGTTCATCGGCGTGCGCAACTCATGCGACATGCTGGACAAGAACATCGACTTGGCACGGTTGGCGCGCTCGGCTTCGTCCTTGGCGGCCTGCAAGCCTTGTTCAGCATGGGCCTGGGCGGTGATGTCGCGGTAGCTCCAGACCCGCAGCTGGCGGCCGGCCTGCTGCGCCGGGATGCAGCGCCAGTCCAGCACCCGCCCGTCGTTGAGGTAGATGCGGCCCTCGCGGGCTTGCCCGCTGGCGATCACCTCGGTGAGTGTGGCCTGCTCCTGCGCCGGGTCGATGAAGAAGGGCCGGCCAAAGGCGATCAGGTCGGCCGGCGACAAGCGGTCGGCCCGCTCGGGCGGAATGCGCCACATCTCCAGCGTGCGCCGGTTGACGAACAGCAGCGGCTCGGTGGGGGTCAGCGCGTCGCTGGCAAAGATGGCGTCGCCGGTAGCATTGAGCGTGAGCCGCAGTTTGTCCACGCTGGCGGCCAGCGCGGCCTGCGCCGCCAGCCGGTCGGTGACATCGCGGGTTTGCAGCACTGCACCTCGGCGCGGGTTGCCGGGCTCGTGGTAAGGGTAGAACGTCACCTCCCAGCTGCGCAGTCCCAGGTCGGGCCATGCCTTGTCGACCAGCGTCACCTGCTGACGGTCCTGGTCGAGGCAGCGCTGCAACGCCTGGTCGCGCTCGGGGCTGCCCACCTGTTGCAGCGCGGCATTTGGCGCCTGGCCGATCACTTGTTCGCGGGTCAGGCCGGTGACTCGGCACCAGGCGTCGTTGACCAGGTGGTAGACCCGGTCCTTGTCGATCACGCTGATCGGGTCGGCAATGGCGTTGACGACAAATTCATGGGTGTGCAGGCGGGCTTCGGCCTCGCGCTGGGTACTGACGTCCTGCACCGTGCCGATCAGGCGCTGCGCGGTGCCGGCGGCATCAAACAGCACCTCGCCCCGGGCATGGATGTGGCGCAGCGCCCCGCCGGGCAGCAGGATGCGGTAGTGGCAGTCGTAAGACCCGCTGGCCAGCGAACGCTGCACCTGTGCCTCTCGGGCGGCTTGGTCATCCGGGTGAACACTGCGGCAGAAGTGGTCGTAGTCGGGCGCCTGGGCGGCGGGCGCCAGACCCCAGAGCCGGAAGTGCCCGTCCGACCAGTGCAGGCTGCCGTCGGCCAGGTTCCAGTCGAAGCTGCCGAGCTGTGCCACCTGCTCGGCACGGCGCAACTGCTGGTCGCGTCTTGCCAGCGTCTGCAGCCGCAAGGCATTGGCCTGGGCCTGTTGCCGGGCCAGGCGCTGGTAGCGCCAGGCCTGCAGCGCCAGCCCCAGCGGCAGGCTGATGCCGCCGACCACCAGCCCGGCCCACAGCAGCGTGCCGGGCCCGGCCTGCCAAGCCATGCCGCCCAGCGCCAGTGTGGCCAGCGACGCTGCGGCATTCAGCCCGGGTGTGGGCCCGGATGCGGGTGCGGACACGCCCTCGCCGCCGCTCTCCACCACGCGCGCTACAGCGGGATCGGGGCGGGCGACAGGTGGCGGCATGGCGTTGCTCCGGGGTGCTCAGCCCTGCAGCACCCGCAGGATTTCGGGGCCGTAGGCTTCGAGCTTCTTGGCCCCGACCCCGCTGATGCCGGCCAGTGCGTCCAGCGAGTCAGGCGCCTCGCGCGCCATCTCGGCCAGCGCGGCGTCGTGGAAGACGACGTAGGGCGGCAGCTTGTGCTCGCGGGCGATCTCGGCGCGCCAGGCCTTGAGTGCGGCAAAGCGCTCAAGGCCGGCCTCGTCCAACGGCAATGGCGGCGGCTTGCCGGCTGCGCTGCGGCTGCTGCCGGCGCTGCCACGGGACGACTTGCCACCGCGGCCGCGCGCCGGTGCCTCGGCCGCCACCCGCAGCATCACCGGCACCTCGCCCTTGAGCACCGCGCGGGCCGAGTCGCTGAGATCCAAGGTGTTGAATTCACCCACGCTCTTTACATGGCCCAGCGCCACCAGCTGGCGCAATACGCTGCGCCAGGCCTGCTCGGTGACGTCGGCGCCGATGCCAAAGGTGGACAGCCGCTCGTGGCCCCGCTGGGTTACCTTGTCCGT
This sequence comes from Burkholderiales bacterium, assembly GCA_038236495.1. GTDB lineage: Bacteria > Pseudomonadota > Gammaproteobacteria > Burkholderiales > Burkholderiaceae_C > Pseudaquabacterium. The sequence goes on along the minus strand of JBBRZR010000465.1, from coordinate 439 downwards.
CACCTTGCCACGCAGCACGTCGATCAGATGCCCGGCACCGAACCCAAAGCCGCTCTGCTGGTGGAAGCGGTAGATGCAGGAGAGCGCCTTGCGCGCCGCGTCGGTGGCGTCCCAGACTGCCGGCGGGTGCAGGCAGTTGTCGCAATTCCCGCAGGGCGTGCTCTCTTCGCCAAAGTAGGCCAGCAGCCGCACCCGCCGGCAGTCGTGCGCCTCGGCCAGCGCCAGCAGGGCGTCCAACTTGGCGCGCTGCAGGCGCTTGAAGTCCTCGGCCGCCTCGCCCTCGTCGATCATGCGGCGTTGGTTCACCACGTCGGCCAGGCCGTAGGCCATCCAGGCGGTGGCGGGGGCGCCGTCGCGGCCGGCGCGGCCGGTCTCCTGGTAGTAGCCCTCGATGTTCTTGGGCAAATCAAGGTGGGCGACAAAACGCACATCGGGCTTG
>JBBRZR010000464.1:0-3897 GCA_038236495.1 Burkholderiales bacterium | reverse complement strand
GGGCGACGCCGATCAGTCTCAGTGGTTGTCGACAAACACCACTGACGAACCGATCAAGCTGATGGCCGACGGGTCGGTGTTGTCAAAGAAACTCACGTTGCCAAGGTAACGCTTGCCGGCAGGCACCGACCAGCCGAGGCCAATCGAGGCCGTACCACCGGCAAAGACATTGCGCGGTGCGCTGGCTTTGAGCGTCTGTACGCCACTGACCGGACCAACCACCCAACTTGAGAGGGTGTAGGTGACGCCAGACCCAACTGCGTACGGTGTCACGCAGGCCGAGTAGGTGCCGGCAGTCGGTGCCGTCATCGTCACCACTTCGTCAGACGAGCCGCCGCCGCTGGACCCGACGTTGGTACCGGTGCCGTTGGGGCCATTGAACACATCCAGGTCCAGGTCAGCCGCCGCTGAGGTGTCTGCATTGAACAGCTGGAAGCGTGCCATCTGGGCGCCCGCAGGCACAGTGGTGTTGAAGCACTGCGCAGCACCCGCCGTGATACTGCTCGTCGTACGCGTGGCCGGAACCAACCCGACCGGCGCCACCGACAGCGAGCCGGTGTAGGCCGATACCACCGACACGACCTTGGTGCCAGCGCCCGATGCCCGGGTGTCGGTGACCTCAGCTGGCGCAGAGAAGCCCACCGCACGAACGCTCAGCGGGCTCACCACGTTATGCACACCGTCGCTCCAGGTCAGCGTACCAAAGCCCCAAACGTTCTGCGGCGCGGAGGTCCGGGTCACCGTGACACTGAAGTTGCCCACAGCACCCGCGGCCAGCGTCAGGCTGGCAGGGCTGACCGATGCCGTCCAGCCAGCAGGCGGGCTGGTGCTGGCGACGAAGGTACCGGATGCACCCGAGACATTGGTGACCTTACGGGTCATCGTCATTGAGCCCGGCACACTGGCAGCCGTGATCGATGCCAAGTTCAAGTTCTGCGGCAAGATCGAGCCGAGTGTGGCGCAGCTGCCGATGCCGGCCGGCGGCGTCAGGCCCAGGCCGCACATGAAGCGGCCGTAGTCCGCCGGGCTGGCGTCATACACCAGCGTCGGTGAACCTGCACCGTTTGGATTCATGTGGCCGGCGCCGTAACCCCAGCGATCGGTGTCGACCGCACCATTGGCCAGCTTGACACCGTTGGTCGTGGTCATCAGCGCCGACTTGATGGCTGCAGGCGACCAGGTCGGATGCTGCTGGCGCAGCAAGGCAGCGGCACCGGCCATGTGCGGACTCGACATCGACGTGCCCGACAGCGAATTGGCATTGGCGTTGGGCGTGTACGTACCGGCGATGGTGGCGTCGTGCTGGGCCTGGGTTTGCGAGTCGTCGATGTAACCGGCCAACACGTCCACGCCAGGACCGGTGATGTCCGGTTTCAGGATGTTGGGGTTGGCCTTGTTCGGGCCACGCGACGAGAAGTCGGCCATCACTGGCGCCACGATCGCCGGCGGCGCCGACGGCGGCGAAATCGTGCCGGTGGCGGCCGCACCGTTGGTGGTCACGTAGGCATAGATCGACGCGCGCTCTGCCAGCGCCAAATGCACTGCCGGCACCGAGTGGAAGTCGGCGACCAGGTTATTGGCTGCGGCGCTGGTGTTGACGAGCACCATGCCGGCGCCACCCACGCGCTTGACCTCGGCGCTCTTGTCGACCCGGGCGCTGACACCCCGGTCGCAGACCACGATCTTGCCAATGGCGGCGGTCGAATTCAGCGTGCCGGCAAAACAGCGGCGCGCATCGGCCACCGCAGCCCCAGCGGCCGGGATGTCTTGCGCCAGGACCACCGAGGCGGTCACCACCCCACCGAAGACGGACGCGCCATTGCGGTGCGCTGCCGCGTCACCGGTGGTGAAATCACCCAGCGCTTGGCGGTCGTGGGTGGATGCGGCTACGGTCATCAGCCAGGGGCTGATGTGCGCCACCTGGTTGGCTGGCCCGCTGTTGCCGGCAGAGGCCGACACAAACACACCGGCAGCCGTGGCGTTGAGGTAGGCGATCTCGACCGTATCGGTAAAACTCGTTTGGGTGCCGCTGACCGAGTAGTTGATGACGTCCACGCCGTCAGATACGGCGTCGTCAATGGCTTTCAAAATGTCGGCGGTTTGGCCCCCATCGTGCGACTGGGGCGAGGTGCGACCCGTGTCACTCGCGGTCCACAAGGCTTTGTAGACCGCAATCCGGGCGCGTGGGGCAATACCGGAAATGTTGCCGATGGCGGTGCCATTGACAAACGAGTTGACACGCTCATTGCCACCCGATGTCGAGGCAGTGTGGGTGCCGTGGCCCGCACCATCTCGCGGCGAAACGTATTCCAGCCGCGGGTGCAGGGTGTAGGGGTCGGATCCGCCAGTGCTGGCAGCTGCCCCGGCAAACCAGGCAGTACCGTAGTAGCGCGCGCCGATCAGCTTGTTGCCGCACATCGCGGCGGAGAAACCCTGGCCGTATTGACAAGCGCCCTTCCATTTGGCCGGCGGCGGGCCGTAGGCCAAGCCACCCGCGCCGTTGTAGGCCACCGGGTTGCCCATCGCGTCGACCCGGTCGCCAAAGGATGCGTTTTCGGGCCAGACGCCGGTGTCGATCACGCCGATGATGACGTCTTCGCCCTTGATGTTGCGGGAGGCGGCGTCGAGTTGCGACCACAGCCCGCCTGGCGCCGTGAGGCCCAGGAAGCCGGGCGTGCGGGTGGTGTCCACCGTGCGCAGCGTGGACTCGACCACCGAAGCCACTCCGGAGGACTTCTTCATCGTCTGTGCCTGCGCATCGGTCAGAAGTGCCGAGAAGCCGTTGAAGGTATAGCTGTACTGGTGTAGCGGTGCAACCCTCAAGCCCGCCTTGGCAAGCTCGGCGCTGCGCCGCACCGCCAAGTAGTTGACATAGGCGCGCACGTTGGGCGCAGTGCTGTCAAGCTTGGCGCCGCTGGGCGGTCGGGTGGCGGCAATGCCGCTGACGCCGCCGGCGTAGGTGGCTGCGGGTGCATCGGCCAGCTGGACGATATAGACCTTCTGGCTGGCGGTCTGGGCGTGTGCGCCCAGGCTCAGGGCAAACAGCCCGGCCGCAAGTGCAAATCGTGAATGGGTCATCGAGGACTCCTGATCGGTTGTGCGGTCAACGGGCCGAACGGCGGCTACGCAAGGCCAGGCCCAGCAGGCCCAAGCTCAACATCACCGCGATCGCGGGTTCGGGCACGGCCGTGACGCTGATGTTGTCGATCGCGAACTGGCCGTTGTTCTGCAACGGCCCACTGCAGACATTCACGCCGTCAAAGGCGCAAGCGTAGAACTCGACCAGTTTGACGTTGGTGAACGTTGCAAAATCAAGCGGGTTGTTGTAGCTGGCGAAAGGAAAGCTGGAGGTGGCGCTGGGCGCAAACAGCCAAGCCACGCCCGTCGACGTGTTGTTGGCATATTGGCCCACCGCGACGATCACGGTGGTGCCGGCAGCAGCCGGGTTGAGCGGCACGAAGGCCGCGTCAAAGCTGTTCAGGCTGAACAGCCCGCCGCCGCTGCGCTCGACGATCAGGCCGCCTTCGTTGAGCTGGGTGTAGAACTGCGTCAGGTTGCCGCGGGGCGCGGTGCTGTTGCTCGCGTCCGCGACGTCAACAAGACCGGCGTCGAAGTCGACCGTCATCTTGTAGCCGGACTGCGTGAAGCTGTCGTTGTTGGCATACAGGCCGGTCAGCCCCGCGCCTTCGAAGTCAATCACGGTGGTCGCTTGCGCCTGCGGTGACAGTACTGCGCCTGCAATGGCGACGCTGGCATACAGCCGCCGAATCAGTTTCTGCATGAAAACTCCTTGATAGAGACGAAAAAACCAGACAGCCTGCCAACCAATCCGGGTAAGCCCGGAGACGTCATGCCACCTAGCGCTGCACTGATGTGGATCAATCAAAAGGTGCAGAT
>JBBRZR010000463.1:0-3900 GCA_038236495.1 Burkholderiales bacterium | reverse complement strand
GGGCGCTACCGCTACCCCAGCGATGCCGGCTGGGGCGCCAACCGGCAGATGGACCTGCGGCAAGTGCGGGTCTGGCGGGCTGGCGACGCGCTCAAGATCGAGATCGGTCTGCACCGCCTCACCCGCAGCTGGAACCCGCCCAACGGCTTTGACCATGTGGCGCTGACGCTATTTTTCAGCCAATCCGGCCGCGACGACGGGCTGCGCGAGTTGCCGCAGCAGCAGGCGCTGATGCCAGCCGGCCTGCGCTGGCAGCACCGGCTGCGGGTGGGCGGTTGGGCCAACGCGCTCTACAGCGCCGAGGGCGCCAGCGCCAGCAGCGAGGGCACCGTGCTGACCCCAGGCGCCGCGCTGACGCTGGACGCCGCACGCAACACCGTGGTGCTGACGCTACCCGCCGGCGCGCTGGGGCCGGCCGCCGCGCTGGCCGGGCTGAAGATTTACATCACCACCTGGGACCATGACGGCGGCTACCGCGCACTCGCCCCGGACGCCAGCGGCTACACGCCGGGCGGCGGCCCGGCAGCCGGCGCCAAGGTGATGGACGACTTGCTGGTCACGCTGCCCTGAGCGACTTGCGCCGGCCCCACAGCCCAACAGCCCAACAGCCCGGTTGGAGGATCAGCGCCTCAATCGCCCAGCGCCACCTGCTGCTCGATTGCCAGCGCCGCGCCGCTGAGCGCGACCAGGGTGTCGGTGATCAGCGCGGTCGGGATCGCCGCCAGGTAGTCGCGGAAGCGGCCCTTGGCCTCGAATCGTTCCCGGAACGCCGAGGCAAAAAAGCGGTCGGCAAACCGCGGCACGATGCCGCCGCCAATGTAGAGCCCGCCGCGCGCGCCCAGGGTCAGTGCCACGTTGCCGGCAAACCCGCCCAGCAGCGCGCAGAACATGTCCAGCGTCTGGCCACACGCCGCGTCGCTGCCGGCCTCAGCGGCATCGACGATCTGTGCCGATGTCAACGCCTGCTCGGGCTGGCCGGCGGCCCGGCCCAGCACCTGGCCCAGTGACTGGTGCAGCAGCGGCAGACCGATGCCCGAGAGCAGCCGCTCGGCCGACACATGGGCGTACTGCTGGCGCACGCAGGCCAGCAGCGCGCTCTCCAGCGGGTCGGCCGCGGCCAGCGTGACATGGCCGCCCTCACCCGGCAAGGCGACCCAGCCCTGGCGGGTGCCCACCACCGCGCCCACCCCCAGGCCGGTGCCCGGCCCCACCACCGCCAGCGTGCGGCGTGCCGCACTGCCCGCAATGCCCGCCCCAACACCAGCCTCTGCATCCGCCACCACCAGGGGCACGGCGCCGGCATGGGCCCGCACCTGGGCCGACGTCAGGCAGGGCAGTGACAGCGCCAAAGACTCGAAGTCATTGAGCATCAGCAGCCCGTCCAGCCGCAGCGCGGCCTGCACCTCGGCGCGCGAAAAAGCCCAATGGCTGTTGGTGAAGTCGATGTGGTCGCCGGCCACCGCCGTGGCCACCGCAAACGCGGCACGCCTGGGCGCCCGGTAGTCCGCCCCGAGCTGTCGGGCCAGGCCGTCCAGGTAGGCCGTGGCGGCCTGCGCCGGCCCGGCAAAGCCGGGCACCGACAAGCGCTGCACCTGCGATACCGGCGCGCCGGGTGCGCCCACCCAGCCAAAGCGGGCATTGGTGCCGCCGATGTCGGCCAGCAGCCGGGGGTAGCTGGCGGTATCGGCAACAGGCGTGACGCCATGCGCGCCGGTGGAGTGACGGGCAGAAGGGAGAACCACAAGGACCCTAGTCTGAAAACGGTTGGCAAAGCGGCAAGTGATACGGGGCCCGGCACAGTGCCTTGGCTTGCTCAACCGGCAAGCAAGCCCCAGGCCTGGTGACCGCCAAAAGCGCCTGCCATCCCGGACCTGCCCCCGTGTTGAGGTAGCGAAACTACACGCTACCGCGCCTCAGATCAATCCTGGCCATCCAGCAGAACTGCTGACTGATCATTGCGTGGCAACGCCCGGCGCTGGCAAGCCATGTGTAGTCAAGCTACACATTGTGCAATACTCAAATCAGACGCATGCCCAGGTGTCGGCGCGTCATTTTGGCCTGATTGCGGCCCCTCATGCCGCGATACCGCGCGCTGTAGCGTACCGACATGCCCATGCTGCCCTTCGACAACCCCCGCTTGATCGCCGATATCGGCAGCACCTACGCCCGCTTTGCGCTGGAGACCGCGCCTGGCGTGTTCAGCGCCCAGACCTCGCTGCGCTGTGCCGACCATGCCGACTTCCGCGCGGCAGTGCGGGCCTACCTCGACACCTTGCCGCCCGGACAAACCGTGGAGCACGCGGCGGTGGCCATCGCCAACCCGGTCGAGGGCGACCGGGTGCGCATGACCAACTACCACTGGGAGTTCTCGATCGAGGCCACCCGGCAGCAGTTGCAGCTCGACACGCTGGTGGTGGTCAACGACTTCACCGCGCTGGCCATGTCGCTGCCCCGGCTGGACGCCCGCGACCTGCGCCAAGTGGGCGGCGGCCAGGCGATGCCACGCAGCGTGATCGGCCTGATCGGTGCTGGCACCGGTCTGGGCGTGTCCGGCCTGATCCCGGCCGGTGACAGCTGGATATCACTCGGCTCCGAAGGCGGCCACACCACGTTTTCACCGCAAGACGAGCGTGAGATCGCGGTGCTGCGCTACGCCTGGAAGCAGTTCAAGCATGTCTCGTTCGAGCGCCTGCTCTCGGGTGCCGGGCTGACGCTGATGTACCAGGCCCTGGCCGAGTTGGCCGGCACCCGCGCTGAACGGCTGGACGAGCGCGAGATCACCCGGCGCGCGCTGGCCGGCATCGATCCGGTCTGCGTTGAGACACTGGAGCTTTTTTGCGCCCTGCTGGGCACCAGCGCGGCCAACCTGGCGGTGACGCTGGGCGCCTCGGGCGGCATTTACGTCGGCGGTGCGATCGTGCTGCAGCTGGGCGACTACTTTGACCGATCGCCTTTTCGCGCCCGCTTCGAGGCCAAGGGCCGTTTTTCGCGTTACCTCGCGGCCATCCCCACCTTTGTCATCACCGCCGAGCAATCCACCTTCACTGGCGCCTCGACCATCCTCGATTCGCAGCTGCGGGCGCTGCAGGCGGCGCCCGGCTCGGCCATCCTGAGCCAGATCCGGCGCGCTTGCAGCGAGCTGTCACCGGCCGAGCTGCGGGTGGCCGAGCAGGTGCTGCTGCACCCGCGCACTGTGCTGAACCAGCCCATCGTCGAGATCGCCCGCGCCGCCCAGGTCAGCCAGCCGACGGTGATCCGCTTCTGCCGCTCGCTGGGCTGCGAGGGCTTGTCGGACTTCAAGCTGCGGTTGGCCTCGGGCCTGACGGGCACCGTGCCCATCACCCATGTGCAGGTGACCAACGCCGACGGGGTGGTCGAGCTGGGCACCAAGGTGCTGGGCAATACCGCCTCGGCCATCCTGCAGGTGCGCAGCCAGCTCAACCGCGAGATGATCGACCGCGCGGTGGACCTGCTGGCGCGCGCCAACCGGGTCGAGTTTTTCACCGTTGGCCAGTACGGCGGGGTGGCGGTAGATGCGCAGTTCAAGTTCCTGCGCTTTGGCATCCCCAGCGCAGCCCACACCGACCCCCGGCTGCAGACCCTGGCGGTGAACGTGCTCAAACCGGGTGATGTGGCAGTGATCATCAGCAGTGGCGGCCGCCTGCCCGAGCTGCTGGAGGTGGCCGACGCGGCGCGAGCCCGGGGCGCGTCGGTGGTGGCCATCACCGCCAGCCAGTCACCACTGGCACGCAAGGCCGACGCCGTGCTGGCGGTGGACCATGTCGAAGACTCGGCCACGCAAGTGCCGATGATCAGCCGCATCCTGCAACTGCTGATGATCGACATCCTGACCGTCGGGGTGGCACTGCGGCGGCCGGCCCAGGGCAGCGCCGAGGGGGC
>JBBRZR010000462.1:0-3913 GCA_038236495.1 Burkholderiales bacterium | reverse complement strand
GCCGTAGTTGAGCCGGATCGCCGCCGGCCGGATCTGGGCATAGTCGCGCGCCAGGCCACGCACCTCGTCGGGGCTCAGGCCGCAGACCGCTGCACAGCGTTCGGGGGGCCAGGCCAGGGCCTTGTCGCGCAAGGCGTCGAAGCCATCGACATGGTGGGCGATGTAGTCCTCGTCCAGCCAGCCGTTGACGATCAACTCATGCATCAGCCCCAGCGCCAGCGCACCGTCAGTGCCCGGCAGCACGGCCAGGTGCTGGTGGCATTTTTCAGCGGTCTCGGTGCGGCGCGGGTCTATGCAGATCAGCTTGGCGCCGGCCCGCTTGGCCTGACCGGCAAAGGTCCAGAAATGCAGGTTGGAGGCGATCGAGTTGCTGCCCCAGATCAGGATCAGCCGGCTCTCGGCATAGTGCTCCAGGTGCATGCCGAGCTTGCCGCCGTAAGTGGCGGCCAACGCTTCGCCGCCGGCCGAGGAGCAGATCGTGCGGTCCAGCAAGGACGCACCGAGCTTGTTGAAAAACCGCGCGGCGATGCTCTCGCCCTGCAGCAGACCCATGGTGCCGGCGTAGCTGTAGGGCAGGATGGCCTCGGGGTTGCGCGCGGCAATAGTGCCCAGCCGGGCGGCAATGTCGCCCAGCGCCTCGTCCCAGCTGACCGGCACAAACTGGCCGGCACCCTTGGGGCCGACCCGTTTGAGCGGTGTCAGCACGCGCTCGTCGTGGTAGGTGCGCTCGGGGTAGCGCGAAACCTTGGTACACAGCGCGCCGTGGGTGGGCGGGTGGTCCGGGTCGCCGGACACCTTGATGACCCGGCCGGCCTGCACCGTGATCTTCAGCGCACAGGTGTCGGGGCAGTCGTGCGGGCAGGCACCCCGAACGGTCTGCAGGTCGGTAGCCGGGGTGACGGTGACGGTGACGGTGGCGGTGACGGTGGCGGTGGCGGTGGCGGTGGCGGTGTTCATGCATCAACTATTGCACAGGCCGGCGGCGCTGCGGGTGTGCAGCCCGCCGCCCTGCGTCCGGGGCGCGGCTGCCGATATCCGCCGGATCTGCCCGGGCACTGACTGCGTCGTAAGATAAAAGACAGATTCCCACAGCCTGCCCTGCCCGTCCCCGGGCTCAATCCAGCGGAGCCTCACCATGCAATTGATCGAATCGATCCTGGCCGACGCGGCCGCCATCACCACCCTCAGGCGCGACATCCACGCGCATCCCGAATTGTGCTTCCAGGAGATGCGCACCGCCGACGTGATCGCCAAGGCCCTGACCGACTGGGGCATCCCGATCCACCGCGGTCTGGGCACCACCGGCGTGGTGGCGATCCTCAAAAACGGCACGTCCGACAGGGCGGTGGGCCTGCGCGCCGACATCGACGCGCTGCCGGTGACCGAGCGCAACACCTTTGCGCACGCCAGCCAGCACCCCGGCAAGATGCACGCCTGCGGCCACGACGGCCACACCGCGATGCTGCTGGCCGCGGCCAAACACCTGTCGCGCCACCGCAATTTTGACGGCACGGTGTATTTGATCTTCCAGCCGGCCGAAGAAGGCGGCGGCGGTGCCCGCGAGATGATCAAGGACGGGCTGTTCACGCTGTTTCCGATGGAGGCGGTGTTTGGCGCGCACAACTGGCCGGGCATGGCGGTGGGTCAGTTTTCGCTCAAGAGCGGGCCGTGTTATGCGTCCAGCAACGAGTTCAAGATCACGCTCAAGGGCAAAGGGGCGCACGCCGCCATGCCGCACCTGGGCGTGGACCCGGTGCCGGCAGCCTGCGCGATGGTGCAGGGCTTCCAGACCATCATCTCGCGCAACAAGCGGCCGATTGATACCGGCGTGATTTCGGTGACCATGATCCACACCGGCGAGGCCACCAACGTGATCCCCGAGATGTGCGTGATCGAGGGCACGGTACGCACCTTCACCACCGAGGTGCTTGACCTGATCGAGCGGCGCATGCAGGCGATGGCCCAGTCCACCGCCGAGGCGTTTGAGTGCGAGTGTGAATTCAAGTTCAAGCGCAACTACCCGCCCACCATCAACCACGAGGCCGAGACCGCCTTTGCGCGCCGTGTGCTGGGCGATGTGGTGGGGCCGGACAACGTGCAGGAGTTCGAGCCCACCATGGGCGCCGAAGACTTCAGCTACTACCTGCTGGAAAAGCCCGGCTGCTACTTCATGATCGGCAACGGCGACGGCGAGCACCGCGAGGGCGGCCACGGTCTGGGCCCGTGCATGCTGCACAACCCCAGCTACGACTTCAACGACGACCTGATCCCGCTGGGCGCCACCGCCTGGGTGCGCATGGCCGAAGCCTGGTTGGCGGCGCCCCGTTGATGGGCGCTTGAGCCACCGCACGGACACCCGACGGGCACCGCATGAGCCACACCGACCCCTTCTCGCAAAGCTACGCCGAGGCGCGTGGCAAGTTTCTGGCCGCTGCCGAGGCTGCCGGGCTGGACGTGCAAAGCCATGCCCACCCGATGATGGGCCGCGATGGTGAAGCGCTGGCGATGGATGTGGTGCGCGACGGCCCGGCCGATGCCGCCGCCGTGCTGGTGCTCAGCTCGGCCTGCCACGGCGTGGAGGGTTTTTGCGGCTCGGGTGTCCAGGTCACGCTGCTGGGTGATGCCGGCCTGCGCGCTGCCGCCAAGGCGGGCAGCGTGGCGCTGCTGTATGTGCACGGGCTCAACCCCTACGGCTTCTCGTGGTGGCGCCGCACCACCCACGAAAACGTCGACCTGAACCGCAACTTCCAGGATTTCAGCCAGCCGCTGGCGCGCAACACCGGCTACGACGCCGTGTCGCACCTGCTGGTGCCGGCCACCTGGCCGCCGTCGCCCGAGGTGGCGCTGGCAGTGGACAACTACATCCAGCAGCACGGCATGAAAGCCTGGCAGGCCGCTGTCAGCGGTGGCCAGTACCACCACCCCGAAGGCCTGTTCTACGGCGGTCACAACCCCACCTGGAGCCAGCAGACCCTGCGCCAGGTGCTGCGCGCGCACGGCCAGCGCTGCGCTCGGCTGGGCTGGATCGACTTCCACACCGGCTTGGGGCCCAGCGGTGTGGGCGAGCGCATCTTTGCCTGCCCCGACGACGCTGCCGCGCTGTCCCGTGCGCAGGCCTGGTGGGGCGGGCCGGACCGGCGCGGCGTGACCTCTTTCTACGACGGCAGCTCGACCTCGGCCCCACTCAAGGGCCTGATGTGGACCGCCGCCGGCGATGAATGCCCACAGGCCGAGTACACCGGCATCGCGCTGGAGTACGGCACCCTGCCGATCGGCCAGATGATGGACGCACTGCGCGCCGACCAGTGGGCCGAGAACCACCCGGACGCACCCGCCGCGCAACGCGAGGCCATCAAGCGCCAGACCCGCGATGCGTTTTACACCGACACGCCCGAGTGGAAGCAGCGGGTCACCGAGCAGGCGGTGGAAGCGGCTTGGCAGGCGGTGGCGGGGCTGGGCTGAAGCCACCGGCCACGGCAGCCGCGATGGCCACGGTGCGCGCCTCACGGATGCGCTCGCCGATCACCGGGCCGGCCAGGCCTTGGACGATGGCTTGCTCCGCGATGCCCTGCACCGGCGCAGCCAGCGCTGCCGCCAGGGCCGCAGCCAGCCGCGGGCGCTGCGGGTAGGGTGCATCGGCCAGGCCCAGGCGGCCACGTGCATCACATTCACAGGCCAGCAGCGCATCCAGAAACCGCTGCGGCCGGCGCAGCGCGTCGCAGCGGTCCAGCAGCCGCATCAGCGCGGCGGCGTTGAGGTCGGCACTGCGGTGGATGTTGCCGTGTTCGCGGGCCACGATCTCGGCCAGGTCGCGGCAATCGGCGGGCACCTTCCAGCGGTCGGACACCGCTCGGGCCAACTTGGCGCTGCGCTGCTCGTGGCCGATGTGGCGTGGCAGCTCGTCGGCCGGTGT
>JBBRZR010000461.1:0-3922 GCA_038236495.1 Burkholderiales bacterium | reverse complement strand
CCATCAACCGGTGGCGAGGTGCGCCTTGATTCTTTGAATTCAAAGTATTGGGCTGTTCAACAGGTCGCTTTTCGCAGGCCTTGAGGCACTCCAATGCCAAGGGGTCAGGTGTGGCCTACGTGAGCATGATCAAGTCCCGTGAGGGTATTTCGGTCTGAATTGATCAATTTATGTGATGGACGCATGACCGTGGCCATCACGGTGGTTGATCAAATTTGATGTTGAGTAAGCCCTATTGCGAGCTTGGTAATCACTCTGGTGGTGTGCGTGCGGAGGCTTTTGTTTCCGGAATTTTTATATCAAGCCCCTGCCAGGGCGCCGCAGGCCCCCCCCTTTTTGTGAGCGGGTTCATCAACCAACGGTAGCCGTCTCATGCTGAATTCACACAAGACGGGCTTGAATGCAATAAAAAATCTCCCACAACGACTTTGAACAAGCGGTCTTTGTGGGAGAGTCTCTTTCGACCAAGATCGAGACCAATCAAGTGTGCCACGCCTTACTTCAGAATTCCAAATTCTTCGCTTTATTACTGCAAATTGATACGCACGAGGCGGCACTTGTGCAATCGCGCAATTGCCTCTGCGGCGCAGCCCTGCACAAAGCCGACTACCCACGCAAACCGCGGGGCTGCCCGCCAGAAGTACGCCCTGACTTTGAGACCCGGTTTAGCTTTTGCTGCAGCCAGTGCCGCAAACGAACGACTTCGATGTCAGTACGGTTTCTGGGGCGACGCGTCTACCTCGGATTGATCGTGGTGCTGATGTCCGTGCGACGCACCACGTTAAGTGCTTCGGCGCTGCAAACGATGCAGACACTGGGCGTGCCTGAGCGTACGATTTCACGCTGGCGCCATTGGTGGCTTCAACTCTTTCCCGCCACCACTTTGTGGCAGGCAAGCTGTGCCCGGTTCATGCCGCCGGTTCAAACCACGAATTTACCCGCCAGTTTGATTGAGCGCTTTACCGGGGTGGCGGCAGATTCGGCGCTGCACCTGCTGGCCTTTCTCACCCCGCTTACCGTGCAGCCTTGACCACGCCGTGCAAGGTTCGCTGACTTCGCGCAGAAGATGCCAATAGCCAAAACGGCGATCCATTCATAACCTCACTCTTGCAAGCGATACCGCCGGTATTGCAGCATTTGGAGTGAACTTGAAACCAATCAAAGATCCCAGTCAGCGCGACCGCTGGGCGCGCCTGCGCTTCTCTATCATTGGCCCCTTGCTGGCAGCCCCTGCCGAGCCGGGAGAATTGCAAACCGCCTTGGGCTTGCTTGCCGCCAAGACCTGGCGCCATCCAACGTCTGGCCTTGACGCAAGCTTTGGCCTGTCCACACTGGAGCGCTGGTACTACGCCGCCCGCAAGGCCGATGACCCGGTGGCAGCCCTCAGAAATCGCCTGCGCGGTGGCGTCAAACGCTTCCCCAGCCTGTCACAAACCGTCATCGATACCTTGACCCAGCAATACCGCGAACACCCGGGCTGGACGGCGCAACTGCACTTTGACAACCTGCGCGCTGCCTTGTCTTCATCCTCATCCTGTGTCTCTTCCTACCAAACCGTGCGCCGCTACCTCATGGCCCATGGCATGTTTCGCCAAGCCCAGCCTAAACGTGCAACTGCCGGTGCATTGGCCGCGCGAGACCGACTGGAGCGATTGGAGGTGCGCAGCTTCGAGGTAGACCATGTGGGCGCCCTGTGGCACCTGGACTTCCACCACGGCTCGCGCAAAGTGCTCACCCGCCAGGGCGAGTGGGTAACCCCCATGATCCTGTGCGTGATCGACGACCGCTCCCGTCTGGTGTGCCACTTGCAGTGGTATCTGGACGAGACAGCACAAAGCCTGATCCACGCCCTGTGCCAGGCCTTCATGAAGCGCGGCCTGCCGCGCGCCTTGATGACCGACAACGGTGCGGCCATGCTGGCTGAAGAAACCACCACCGGTTTGGCCGCCTTGGGTATCGTGCATCAAACAACCCTGCCGTATTCGCCGTACCAAAACGCGAAGCAAGAGTCCTTCTGGGGCCGCCTGGAAGGTCGCTTGATGGCCATGTTGGAGGGCGAACAGAGTCTGACACTCGATGCCCTGAATCTGGCGACTCATGCCTGGACGGAGCAGGAATACCACCGCACGCGCCACTCGGAGATTGATGCCACACCGATGGCGCACTATCTGGCAGGCCCCAACGTGAGCCGACCCTGCCCAAGCAGTGAGGTGCTGACAAACAGCTTCTGCATTGAGGTGGTGCGCACCCAGCGCCGCTCGGACGGCACCGTCAGTCTGGCTGGAGCCCGCTTTGAGATACCCAGTCGCTACCGACATTTGCAAAAGGTTCATTTGCACTATGCGCGCTGGGATTTATCACGGGTCTGTCTGGTCGATGCGCGCACGGGTGCCACCCTGTGCCCCGTCAAGCCATTGGACAAGTCCGCCAATGCCAGTGGCCAGCGTCGCCGCTTGAGTCCTGCCGATGTGGATCTGTCGCCTGTAGCCCCCAAAGGCCTGCCGGCTTTGATGACGCAGCTCTTGGCCGACTACGCCGCCACCGGTGTGCCACCTGCCTACTTGGCGCACATGCCAGCGCCAACAACCCAAACCACCACGTATGAGGGAACACCATGAACCACAAGCTACTGGCCCTGTACGGGCTCAAATTCAATCCCTTCTCGCCCGAGTTGCCCGTGGATGCGATCTACGTGCCCAGCAAGATCGAGAGTTTTTGTTGGCGCATTGAGCATGCGCAGATCCGCGAAGGCGGATTCGCCATGGTGCATGGCGAGCCGGGCAGCGGCAAGAGCATTGTGCTGCGCGTGCTGGCCGAGCGTTTGAAGAAGCTGCCCGATGTGACGGTAGGTGCCATCAACCACCCGCAGAGCAATCTGGCGGACTTTTACCGAGAACTCGGCGATGTCTTTGGCGTGCCACTGCGCCCCAGCAACCGCTGGGGTGGCTTCAAGGCTTTGCGTGCGCGTTGGTTGGCCCACATGGAGTCCAGCCGCTGCCGGGCGGTGCTGCTGGTGGATGAGGCCCAGGAGATGACGGCGCAGGTGTTGTCGGAGTTGCGTTTGCTCAGCTCGTCGAGCTTTGATTCGCAGTCTTTGCTGTGTATCGTGATGGCGGGGGACGCCCGTTTGATCGAGAAGCTGCGCCGTGAGGAGCTCATTCCCCTGGGTAGCCGTATCCGAACCCGGCTGGCCACGGAGTTTGCCAGTCGCGATGAGTTGTTGGCCTGCCTGGAGCATTTGCTCGCCGGTGCGGGCAATGCCAGTTTGATGACGCCGCAGTTGCGTCATACCTTGTGTGACCATGCGGCCGGCAACTATCGGGTTCTGACGACGATGGCGGCGGAACTGCTGGCCTGTGCTGCGCAAAAGGACTTGCCCTTGCTCGATGAGAAGCTGTACCTGGATGTTTTTGCGCCACCGGCCAAGCCGACTCAGCGCCGTGCGGCACCAGGACGTTGACCATGAAGACCAAACACAAGTATCCATGCCCGATGTGTACATGCACGCAAACCCGCACGCTGTCGGATGAGGCTGCGGTTGAAATACATGAATTCCTAGAGGTGATCGCCGCCAACTTCCTGAGTCGCTATGGCCAGCGGATTTATCGCCACTATGCCAAGCGAACCAAGCACCAGTACAACAGTGACAGACCATGGGAAAGTCCCCACGACGGTGAACCATTCTGATCAACGATAGGTGTCAATACGAAACAGCGTCTGTAGCAATACCGACTCTGTTTCGCATTGGTCTCTTGCTAAAACGTCCCTCATCAAAGGTGGCAATTGATCCCTCAAATTGATTGATCACACTCATCAATGCAGGTTTTCTTTTGTCCGCCCGCCTGATCGATGCGGCCAAGGATGGGGTCGTCAAGCTCGAGGAGGCGAATGGCAATGAGTCTAATTTGAAAAAGCTCGCAAT
>JBBRZR010000460.1:0-3940 GCA_038236495.1 Burkholderiales bacterium | reverse complement strand
TACCGATGGTGCGCACACCGGCACCGATGACGACGCAGTCATAGCGGCTCTTCTGCAACGTCGCTCGGATCACGTCCTCGGCGGTTTCGCCAAAATCGGTCAGGCACAGTTTGGCGTCGTAACCCAAGGCGTTCAGTGCAGAGATGTCCTTGTCCAGCCCGCCTTGGACCTTCTCGGCCGTCATGCCAGGAAAGGCGGCGTAGGCCGGATCTGCGAAGTTGATGAGCTGCGGCTGCAGGCCAACTGACAAAACCGTTTTTTTTGAAGTCATGGTGTTTCTCTGAGTGGTTGTGGAAGGTTTCGGAGGATCTGACTCACAGGTTGGTCCACTACGCACGGGCTCACACACTGTCCCTCGGCGGCTACTCGCCGCCTGTCAGCCGCCAGGTGCGGCGACGTGAAGGATCATCTTTCCCCGCGCCTTGCCGCTCTCGCCCAGGCGGTGCGACTTCGCCGCATCGGCCATCGCGAATTCCTGGCCGACAACGATGCGCAGACGCCCGTCATCGACACGCTCGGCCAGTTGCGCCAGCACCGCGCCGCGTGGCGGCGTGAAGACGAAGGCCGCGCGCACGCCCGCTTCGGCGGCGCGCTCGGGCGGCGGCGGCATGGCGGTCGCAACGAGGATGCCGCCCTGGCGCAGCGTGGCCCATGACGCTTCCTGCGTCGGCCCGCCCAAGGTGTCGAGAACGATGTCGATGTCGCGTGCGATCTGCTCGAAGCGCTGCGTGCGGTAGTCGATCACCTCGTCGGCACCCAGGCTCTTGACCAAGGCCAGGCCGTCTCCGCTGGCAGTGGCGGTGACATGGGCGCGGCGCTCCTTGGCCAGTTGCACGGCGGTCGTGCCGAGCGCACCGGCGCCACCGTGGATCAGCACGCGCATGCCGCGTTCGACCTGGCCGGCCTCGATCAAGGCAGTCCATGCGGCCTGGCCCGCCATGGGCAGGGCCGCCGCGCTGGCGAACGAGGTCGTGCGCGGCTTATTCGCGACTTGGCTCGCGTCCACCGCCACGTACTCGGCATACGTGCCGCCGCGCGCGAACTCGGCGTAGAAGAAGACTTCGTCGCCGAGTTCGAAGCCACTCACCGAGCCACCCACCGCGGTGACGACGCCGGCCGCATCCGAGCCGAGCGTCATCGGGAAGCTCCTGGGCATCTGCGCGGCCATGGCGCCCGAGCGCATCTTCCAGTCGATCGGGTTGATTCCGGCCGCGACCACGCGCACCAGCAAGTCGCCCGCGCCGCAGGTGGGCACCGGCGCGTCTTCGAGCTGCATCAGTTCGGGCCCGCCGTAGGCGTGGATGCGGATGGCTTTCATGTTCGATGTCCCTCGCGAAGGACCGCAGCGTGACCGGTCTTGCCGGTTTTCGGAAGTGACAGGAACGGACAAGACCTTTCCATCCGTGGAATAGACTGCTCAGAGATGGACGATCTTTCGGCGCTGCGCGACATGACCTTGTTCGTCGAAGTGGCGCGCACGAGCAGCTTCAGCCGTGCCAGCGTGAACCTCGGTGTGCCAGGGGCAACACTGTCGCGGCGCATTGCCGAGATGGAGCGCAAGTTCGGCGTGCGGCTTTTCGACCGCACCACACGCCGGGTCGAGTTGACCGAGGCCGGACGGCGCTACTTCGAGCGCTGCGGCGATCTGGTCGACCAGGCTCGTGTGGCTCAGGAAGCGCTGCGCGACTCGGCCGCGGGCCCGACGGGACATGTGCGCGTGTCGATGCCGGTCGACATGGGCGTCAACCATGTCGGCCCGTTGCTGCCTGAATTCACGCGCCGCTATCCGGGCATCAGCTTCGAGTTCGATCTGTCACCCGGCCACCGCGATCTTGTGGGCGAGCATGTCGATGTGGCCATCCGCATCGGCGCCGTGAAGGGCGACCAACTGATCGTGCGCCGCGTCGGCACGGTCGAGATGCTGATGTTCGCGGCACCGACCTACCTGGAGCGGCATGGCGAGCCGCAGCAGCCGGCCGACCTGGTCGAGCACGAGTGTCTCAACCTACCGGCGCCGGGTCGCGAGGCGCGATGGCGACTGCTGCGTGACGGCTCCACGATGGAGGTCACGGTTCGTGGTCGCCTTGCCACCAACAATCTGGGAATGATGCGCCTACTCGCCGAGCGCGGGTTGGGCATCGCGGTGCTGTCGCATGTGCTTGCGCGCGACGCCGTGAACGCAGGGCGGCTGGTCCAGGTGCTACAAGGGTGGACCTTGCCGCCGTTGCCCGTGCATGCCGTGATGTCGTCGCGGCTGCAGCCGGCCAGCGTTCGAGCCTTTGTCGACTTTCTCGCGGCGCGGCTGTCCCTGGCCTGACCGCCACCGCCGTCGATATTGCGTTGTACGGCACGGCGGAAGTCAGGGGCCAGGCAAGGCGACAGGCGCTATTGAACGGGAATGTCCTGCGCCGGTCGCATCGCATCAGGGTTCTTGGGCAGGTGCACCGTCAGCACGCCATTGGCGTAATGTGCCTCGATGTTCTCAAGCAATACCTTGCCATTGAGTGCGAATTCGCGCTCGAAGCCTTGGCCTTGCATTTCGCGCCGGGTGTACCTGCGGCCTGTCGGTGTGACTTCCTGATCGCGGCACGAGACGGTGAGAAGGTCATCCCGGACGTTGACCTGACAGTCACCCTTGTCGAGACCGGCTGCGTACAGGCTGAGTACGAAGGCATCGTCGGTTTCCTCGACGTTCGCCGGCACGCGTCGGCGGGCAAACGGGTGGGCGTGCCCACCGCCGCAACGGGAGGTGGGCCGGGCAGTCGAGCTGTTGTTGTCAGCGGAAGTCGTCATGTCTATTCCTTGTGGTCATGATGTTGATTCAGGGTGCGGGCTTTGCCGCACCGTTGCCGGTTCCCACGGTGTCGGGGCAGCGCTCGTGCTGCCACGCATGGCGGTTGGACCCGCTGCTCCAGCCTTGTTCGTGCGCCACGGCGTGTAGCGCCGCGCTGGTGGCAACAAACGCCACCACGGCGGCAATCAGCCGCACCAGGCGGCGTGGGCGAGTGGATGTATTCATGAGGCAATCTCCCTGATCAGTTGATGAGGTCAGCCGACTTGCACGTCGCGCGTTGCGGTTGCAGCTTGTGCGCCGCGCTGCCAGAAGCGGCCATCGATGGTGACGGGCTGTGCCGAAGGTTCAGCCCAGAGGTCATGGCGCCCCCACCTGTGTGGGCCTGCAAACCGCGGCCCGCGACGCCAGCTGAACAAGCGGCGGGCCAACAAGGCAAACAGCAGCATGAACATCAGCAGGTAGAACGGAAAAGGTACGAAGAACACGGCCGTAGCAGCCAGGGTGCCGAACAGCACGGCTTTGAGGATGGATTTCACAGAGGACTCCTTTCAGGTGTTGGGTATTGAGGAAGACGAATCCACAGCCCAAATACTTTGGCCACTACAAAACTTTGCAGACTCATCGGTCGCTCACTCATCGGGCGTTCAGCCCTGATACGGCGTTGCAGCGCGATCAGGCAAACTGCCACGGCCTCACTGCCGTTTCCCCGATGCCGCACGCCATGGCGTTTCGCTTGAAGTCATTGGCAGCCCTTCAACCTGCATCCCTGCATGACCATCGGTCCCCCAGTCACGCCAGCGACACCAGCTACACGCGCCAAAGGAATCACGGCAGTGGTGCGCGATCTGGGCAAACGGCTGTACGCCTTCATCCGGCGCCGCGTGCCCACCGACGAGGACGCGGAAGAGGTACTGCAGGACGTCTGGCACCAGCTCAGCGCGCAGCCCGAGATCGAGGCCATCGAGCAGATGGGAGCTTGGCTGCACGAGGTGGCTCGCAACAAGATGGTCAAGTCTTATTTGTGCTGTGAATTCGCGAGCGGGATGTGCTCTTGAGCGGCGACGCATGCCGCTGCTCGAATTCGTTGTTGAGGTGGTCACGTAGTGTTTGGATCTGCTTGACCTCGAACGGCGTCACGATCACGTT
>JBBRZR010000459.1:0-3948 GCA_038236495.1 Burkholderiales bacterium | reverse complement strand
GTATTGCGCCGGGCCAGCAGGGCCAGGATGCGATCAACGTTGCGTTCGACCCGGCATTCGCGGCTGTCCCACTCACTGCGCCGGATGTAAGGCGCCATCGCCGAGACCTGGAAATAGTCCTCGACATCGATCGTCAAGGCGTTGGTGATGACGGGGGACTGCATTTGCGGATCGGTCAAGGCTGTGGTCGGTCAAGGATTGGAGGCGGTCGTCTTTTGCGCAAGGCTAGCGCTCAGGGCGCACCCGCACCCAACCACTGCCACAAGTCAGCGGCGATGCGCTCAGCGGCATGCCCGTCCCAGAGCTCCGGTACCCGACCACGTTTGCCGTCGCCGCGCAGAATTTCGGCCACGCCGTCGCGGATGGCCTGCGGGTCGCGCCCTACCAAGGTGTTGGTGCCTTGCTCTGCCGTGATCGGTCGTTCGGTGTTTTCACGCAGCGTCAGGCAGGGCACACCGAGTGCGGTGGTCTCCTCTTGCAAGCCGCCCGAATCGGTCAGCACCAGCGTGGCGTCACGCATCAGGCCCAGCATCTCCAGATAGCCTTGCGGCGGCAACAAGGCCATGCGCTGGTGGTCGATCATATCGGTCAGGCCAAAACGCTCGATGTTGTTGCGGGTGCGTGGGTGCAGCGCAAACACCAGCGGCAAACTGGCGGAGACCTCTCGCAGCACGCCCAGCAGGCTGCGCAGCGTGTCTGCATCGTCCACGTTGGACGGCCGGTGCAAGGTGACCACACCATGGCCGCGGGCATGGGTCAGCAACGCCGGGTCAATGCCGTGCGCCGCCAGCGTAGCGGCAATAGGCCGGGCGTTCGGCCGGTTGGTCACCAAGGAGTCGATCATCACGTTGCCGACAAACGCCACCCGCTCGGCGGCTATGCCCTCACGCAGCAGGTTGTCCAGCGCGCTGCGCTCGGTGGTGTACAGGCGATCGGCCACCTGATCGGTCAGAACCCGGTTGATCTCCTCCGGCATCTTGCGGTCGTAGCTGCGCAGGCCAGCCTCGACGTGCACCACCGGCACGCCTTTCTTGACCGCAACCAAGGTGCAGGCCAGCGTCGAGTTGACGTCGCCCACCACCAGCACGCAGGACGGCTGGTGCTCATCCAGCGCGGGCTCGAACCGGCGCATCACCTCGGCCGTCTGCACGGCATGGCTGCCGGAGCCCACCTCCAGGTTCAGGTCAGGCCGCGGCAGGCCCAGGTCCTCGAACAACTGGTGGCTCATGCCCTGGTCGTAGTGCTGGCCGGTGTGCACCAGCAGCGCGGTCAAGGGCGGCTGGTGCGCAGCCAAAGCGCGCAAGATCGGCGCCATCTTCATGAAATTGGGGCGTGCGCCCACCACGCACATCACCGGGCCGTGGCGGCGCAGCGTGTCAGCGGCCGAAGGGGTATCACTCACGTCACGGCTCACTTGGACCCCTCGTCGGTCGGTTTTTTCACGGCGCTGACCAGTTGCTGCAGCATCGCAAGCAGCTGAAGGTTGGTGCGCTCCAGCCGCAACAAGCCGCGCTCGACCCGCTGCAGTTGGTCGCCGCGCTGCTCGGTGGCCAGACGGCTGAGCTGGCGCGACAGGGTGCCCGCCGCGGCCGGGTCCAGTTGCAGTTTGCTGAGGTCAACGTCCAGCACGGCTGCCGAGGTGGTCGGCCCCGCCGCTGACAACTCGCCGTCAACGGTCTCCGTTGCGACAACGGCGCGGCGCAGGGGCACCTCGGCCTCTTGCGCAAACTCCCGCACCACCTCGTTGACATCGGTCACCTCGAGGTGCACCTTGTTGGCCAGGAACCCGGCCAGCAACAAGCGATCACAGATCGAATTGATGCGCCGCGGGATCCCGCCACTGGACTTGAAAATGGCCTCGAAAGCCGCGGGCTCGAAACTGGGTTTGCCGGTGGACCCGGCACATTTGAGCCGATGCTCGATGTAGTGTTGGGTTTCGTCGAGATCAAGCGGGCCGATGTGGCAGGTAGCCGCCACGCGCTGGCGAAACTGCTCCATCTCCGGCCGCTGCAAGATCTCGCGGAACTCTGGTTGGCCGACCAGAAAACTCTGCATCAGCGCCTGGTTGCCAAACTGGAAGTTCGACAACATGCGCAACTCTTCCACCGCGCGTGGCGTCAGGTTCTGCGCCTCGTCGACGATCAGCAGGCAGCGCTTGCCTTTGCTGGTCTGGCTGATCAGAAAAGCCTCCAGCGTGATCAGCAACTCCGACTTGGGCACGTCCTTGACCTTGAAGCCAAACGACGCACCGACCATGCGCAAGGTGTCCTCAGCACCCAGTTGGGTCGTGACCAAGTGCCCGACCACCACATTGCTGCCATGCAGGCCATCGATCAGCGCCCGCAGCAGCGTCGTCTTGCCGGCACCGATCTCGCCGGTGATGACGATGAAGCCCTCGTTGCGGGATACGCCGTAATCGAGGTATGCCTTGGCGCGCCGGTGCTGCTTGCTGCCGAAGTAGAAGCTCGGGTCCGGGTTGAGTTGGAAGGGCTTGTTGTTGAGCCCGTAAAACGATTCGTACATGGCTTAGAAGCGGGTGCCGTAGGTGGCGAAAATAGCCGTCTCGTCGAACGGGTTCGGTTGGCTCAAATACAGCGCGCGGCGCAGGCCGACGGACAAGCTACCGCGCTCGCTGGGGCGCAGCGTGTACAGCAGGCTGGCCTGGCGTTGGCGGTTGCTCTGCGTGCTCAAGTCGCCATTGCCCCGCTGGTCACTGAGCAGCAGGTTGAGCGACGACACAGGCGTCAGGCGGTGCGCCAGATCCAGCGAAAAACCCTGCAGATGAATCCTGCTGGACTGGGACAGGTCGTCCGCCGCGGTGGTGAAGTTGTCGAGCCGGCTGGTGGTCGTGCGGGTGTAAGACAGCACCGCCGTGCTGCGCACCCCGCGCAGGGCAACCGACACCTCCTGCAGATCCTGCAACGACACGCCTGAATTCAGAAAGCTCGGGTTGATCTGTGCAGTCGGACTGATGCCGCTGCGCAGCAAGACACTGTTCACCAGGTCGGCGCGTTTGACAGGGTCGGGCTCGATCGACGCAAATTGTGCAAACAAAAGGTTGTAGGCAGTGCCTCGACTGCCGGCACCGTTCTCCCCGTTGACGGTTGATACGCTGCGGCTGTCACTGACGCGCCAGGTGGTCAATGCCGTGCGGTGCTCAAGGCTCAGGTTGTGCGTGCGGCCGAATGACCGCTCTTCAAAGTTGGCCGTCAGGTTGGTACGCGGCGACGGCGTCCAGACCGCCCCCGCCCCATAAGTGGCATAGCCCTTGCGCTGCAAGGTATTGAGATCGGTAAGTTCGGTACCCGCGCTGGCACTGAGCCTCAAATCCAGGTCGGTGATCGGGTAGAAGGCGGTGCCGTTCAAGCGGCTCGTCGTCGTGGTGCGCCCGGCCTTGAAATCAGACTTGCTGGTCGTGCCATCGACCGCCCATCCCAAGCGTTGGGGCGCCATCGGCTCAATCCGGACTGTTGCGGTGGTCAAACTGGAGTTGCCCAGGTCCGTGCCCTTGGCGTCAGACAGCGACGCGTTCAGTGTGGCCGTGTAGCGCAGGTACGGGCCCAAAGGGCCGTAGACAACCGGGGCAAGGCTCAGGTAACGCAACTCCGTCGCGTTGCCCTGATTCAAACTGTTGATGCCGGGCTGCAGGCGAAAAGCCGAAATGGCACTCTGGGATATCCCCGCCCGCACGTCCAGCCGAGACCTGCCCTCAGAAAGCTCGGTGCTGAAATTGGCATTCAAGGTGTTCTGCAGTTGATTGCTTTCACTGTGCCGGGCATAGATCAGGCCCGACAACGAGTAGTCCAAAAAACCCTTGGTTCGGCCGGATTGGCTGTTCAGACCCACGCCAGCGGTAAGCCGGGTGACCAAGTCGGACTCAGGCTGGATGCCCGTGAGCAAGTAGTTGTCGGTGAACGTCTCGGTCAAAGATCCATTGAGTTGCACCCG
>JBBRZR010000458.1:0-3948 GCA_038236495.1 Burkholderiales bacterium | reverse complement strand
TGATCGCACCGTGTTGATGGTCGAGCACAACATGAGCGTGGTCTCCAGCATCGCCGACACCATCACCGTGCTGCAACGCGGCGCCACGCTGGCCGAGGGGCCGTACGAGGTGGTCAGCAAGAACCCGGCGGTGATCGAGGCCTACATGGGCAGCGCGCAGACCGAACTGGTGGGGGCCCACTGATGGCCGCTGGCAAGCGATTTCTTGAAGTCAAGAACCTGCAGGGCTGGTATGGCGAGTCGCATGTGCTGCACGGCGTCAACTTTCATGTTGACGAGGGCGAGGTGGTGACGCTGCTGGGCCGCAACGGCGCTGGCCGCACCAGCACGCTGCGCGCCATCATGGGCTTGATCGGGCGGCGTACCGGCTCGGTCCAGATCCATGGCCAGGAGACGCTGGGCATGTCCACCCACCGCATCGCACGGCTGGGCATTGGCTATTGCCCGGAAGAGCGCGGCATCTTCTCCAGCCTGTCGGCCGAAGAGAACCTGATGCTGCCGCCGCAACTGGCCGAGGGCGGCATGAGCGTGGCCGACATCTACAAGATGTTTCCCAACCTGCAGGAGCGGGCACAAAGCCAGGGCACGCGCCTGTCGGGCGGCGAGCAGCAGATGCTGGCGGTGGCGCGCATCCTGCGCACCGGCGCCCGGCTGCTGTTGCTGGACGAAATATCCGAAGGCCTGGCGCCGGTGATCGTGCAAAAGCTTGCCGAGATGGTCACGTCGCTGCGCCGCCAGGGCTACACCATCGTGATGGTGGAGCAGAACTTCCGTTTTGCCGCGCCGCTGGCGGACCGTTTCCTGGTGATGGAGCACGGCGAGGTGATCCAGGAATTTACCCAGGCCGAACTGCCCTCGCGGCTGGAACGGCTGCACGAGTACCTGGGCGTCTGACCGGCGCCCGCATCGCTTTTATCCCCAAGGAGACCCCATGTTCAAGCTCAACAAATTGTCTGCCGCCTGTGCCCTGGCCGCCTCGGCCCTGCTGGGCGCCGTGTCGCCGGCCCAGGCCCAGTTTTCGGGCGACACCATCAAGATCGGCCTGATCACCGACATGTCGGGTCTGTATGCCGACATCGACGGCCCGGCCGGCGTCGAGGCCATCAAGATGGCGGTGGCGGCGATGGGCGGCGCGGTCAACGGCAAGAAGATCGAGGTGCTGTCGGCCGACCACCAGAACAAGGCCGACGTAGCCGCCGGCAAGGCCCGTGAGTGGTTCGACACCCAGGGTGTGGACTTGCTGATCGGCGGCACCAACTCGGGCACCAACCTGGCCATGGCCAAGGTGGCGGCCGAGAAGAAAAAGCTGTTCATCAGCGTGGGCGCGGCCACCTCGGCCCTGACCAACGACCAGTGCAACCCCTACACCGTGCACTGGGCCTACGACACCGTGGCGCTGGCCAAGGGCACCGGCAACGCGGTGGTCAAGGCCGGCGGCAAGACCTGGTACTTCCTGACAGCCGACTACGCGTTTGGCGCAGCGCTGCAAAACGACACCTCGGCAGTGGTCAAGGCGGCCGGCGGCACCATCGTCGGGTCGGTCAAGCACCCATTGGCGGCCAGCGACTTTTCGTCGTTCCTGCTGCAGGCGCAGGCCAGCAAGGCCCAGATCCTGGGCATGGCCAACGCCGGGGGCGACACCATCAACACCATCAAGGCGGCCAACGAGTTCGGTATCACCAAGACGATGAAGCTGGCCGGCCTGCTGATCTTCATCAACGACATCCACTCGCTGGGCCTCAAGACCACGCAAGGCATGTACCTGACCGACAGCTGGTACTGGAACCGCGACCCCGAGACCCGCGCCTGGAGCCGCAAGTTCTTCGAGAAGATCAAGCGCATGCCCTCGTCGATTCAGGCCGCCGACTACTCGGTGGCGCTGAACTACCTGCAGGCCGTCAAGGCCACCGGCACCGACGACGCCGACAAGGTGCTGGCCCAGCTGAAAAAGACCAAGGTCAACGACATCTTTGCCAAGGGCGGCTACATCCGCGAGGACGGCCGCATGGTGCACGACATGTACCTGATGCAGGTCAAGACGCCCGCCGAGTCGACCGAACCCTGGGACTACTACAAGGTGGCCGAGGTGATCAAGGGCGACGCCGCGTGGACCACCAAGGCCGAGAGCAAGTGCGCGCTCTGGAAGTGACCCGGCACCCGGCGGCGAGCCGCCGGGTGACAGTGGCCTGATCAACGGCGAATAGGCGATGGAAATCTTCGGAATACCCCTGCAGGCCTTCCTGGGCCAGCTGATGCTGGGCCTGGTCAACGGCTCGTTCTACGCCATGCTGAGCCTGGGCTTGGCGGTGATCTTCGGCCTGCTGGGCATCGTCAACTTTGCCCATGGCGCGCTCTACATGATGGGCGCGTATGCGGCCTGGCTGTGCCTGGAGAAGTTCGGCATCAGCTTCTGGGCCGCGCTGGTGGTGGCACCGCTGGCGGTGGGGGCGATCGGGGTGCTGATCGAGCGCACCATGCTCAAGCACCTCTACAAGATCGATCCGATCTACGGCCTGCTGTTGACTTTCGGCCTGGCGCTGATCGCCGAGGGCATCTTCCGGGATCAGTTTGGCGTGTCCGGTCAGCAGTACCCGGTGCCCGAGGCGCTGCAGGGCGCCACCAACCTGGGCTTCATGGTGCTGCCCAATTACCGCGGCTTTGTGATCGGCGCGTCGCTGGTGGTGTGCCTGTCCACCTGGTACGTGATCGAGCGCACCCGTCTGGGCGCCTACTTGCGCGCCGGTACCGAGAACCCGGCGTTGGTGCAGGCCTTTGGCATCAACGTGCCGATGATGGTGATGCTGACCTACGGTGCCGGCGCCGGCCTGGCCGCGCTGGCCGGTGTGCTGGCTGCGCCGGTGATCCAGATCACGCCGCTGATGGGCAGCAACCTGATCATCGTGGTGTTTGCGGTGGTGGTGATCGGCGGCATGGGCTCGATCCTGGGCTCTATCCTGACCGGCCTGGCGCTGGGCCTGATCGAGGGCCTGACCAAGGTGTTTTATCCCGAGGCGTCCAGCATCGTGGTGTTCGTGATCATGGCCATCGTCTTGATGATCCGGCCGGCCGGCCTGTTCGGCAAGGAGAAGTGATGAGCGGTGCGGGTGTCGAAAATGCGGTTGTAAATGCCGCCAAAGCCGCAGCCGAAATCGCTGCAGAAATCGCAGCCAAACGCAAGGCCGCCGAGAGTGCCTCCGAGCTGGCCGATCCGATGGCTGGCAACCATGCCGCCATGACCCAGCGGGGCCGCTGGGCCTGGGGCGCCGCACTGGCGATTTTGGTGGCCGCGCCGTTCATCGGCCTGTACCCTGTCTTCATGATGAAGGCGATGTGCTACGCCATCTTCGCCTGCGCCTTCAACCTGTTGCTGGGCTTTACCGGTCTGCTGTCGTTTGGCCATGCGGCTTACCTGGGCGCGGCGGCCTATGCCACCGGCTGGCTGATCCGCTCGGCCGGCTGGCCGCCCGAGGCCGGGCTGCTGGCCGGCATGGTCATCGGCGCCGGGCTGGGGCTGGCGGTCGGCCTGATTGCTATCCGGCGCCAGGGCATCTACTTCGCGATGATCACGCTGGCGATGGCGCAGATGATTTACTTCGTCTGCCTGCAAGCACCGTTCACCGGCGGCGAGGACGGCCTGCAAGGCGTGCCACGCGGCGCGCTGCTGGGAGGACTGATCCCGCTCAAGAGCGACGTGGCGCTGTACTACTTCATCCTGGCGGTGTTTGTCGCGGTGTTCCTGGCCATCATCCGCATCGTGCACAGCCCCTACGGCCAGGTGCTGAAGGCGATCCGCGAGAACGAGCCGCGGGCGGTGTCGCTGGGTTACGACGTCGACAAGTACAAGTTGCTGGCGTTTGTGCTGTCCACTGCGATTGCCGGGCTGGCCGGCTCGCTCAAAACCTTGGTGCTGGGCTTTGCAACGCTCAGCGACGCGCACTGGTCGCTCTC
>JBBRZR010000457.1:0-3956 GCA_038236495.1 Burkholderiales bacterium | reverse complement strand
GAGGACAGTCACGGAGCCGGTTGCCCGACGGCCTTGGTTGCCTCGCGCCACACGCCGCACGCCGCACGTCGCACGTCGAACGTCAGCATCCTGGCCAATCGAACGGCAGCTCAGAGCCGCCAGCCGTCCTCCATCACCTCAAGGCAGAAGAATGCTGCAGCCCGTGGTGTTGCGGGCTTCCAGTTCGGTGTGGGCGCGGGCCACCTCGGCCAGCGGGTAGCGCTGGTCGATGCGGATCTTGACAGCACCACTCTGGACCACGGCAAACAGGTCGTCGACCATTTTCTGGGTGGCTTCGCGGGTGGCGATGTGGTTGAACAGCGTGGCGCGGGTCAGGTACAGCGAGCCCTTGGCGCCCAGGATGCCGGGCGCAAACGGCGGCACCGGGCCTGAGGCATTGCCAAAGCTGGCGAGCAGGCCAAACGGTCGCAACACATTGAGCGAGCCGTCGAAGGTGTCCTTGCCCACCGAGTCGTACACCACCTTGACGCCCACGCCGCCGGTGATCGACTTGACTCGGGCAACAAAGTCTTCGGTGCGGTAGTTGATGGCGTGTGTGGCGCCGTGTTCCAGCGCCAGCTGGCACTTGGCCTCGCTGCCGGCGGTGGCAATCAGTTGCAAGCCCAGCGCCTTGGCCCACTGGCAGGCAATCAGCCCCACGCCACCGGCGGCAGCGTGCCACAGCACGAAGTCACCGGCCTGCAAACCTTCGGCCGGCAGTGTTTTCTTGAGCAGGTACTGCGCGGTCAGGCCCTTCAACATCATGGCCGCGCCGGTCTCGAAGCTGATCGCGTCCGGCAGCTTGCACACCGTCTTGGCCGGCATCACCCGGGCCTGGCTGTAGCTGCCGGGCGGGTTGCTGGCGTAAGCCGCGCGGTCACCCGCCTGCAGGTGGCTGACGCCCTCGCCCACCGCCTCGACGATGCCCGCACCCTCCATGCCCAGGCTCAGCGGCAAGGCGTTCGGGTACAGGCCGGTGCGCTGGTAGACGTCGATGAAGTTCAGGCCGATGGCGTGATGGCGGATGCGGATCTCGCCCGGGCCGGGCTCGCCCACCGCAACATCGACCAGCTGCATCACCTCGGGGCCGCCGAACTGGCTGATCTGGATGGTCTGGGTCATCTGGAGTCTCCTCAAACCGCAAAGGGTAACCGCTGGCAGCAGGCCTTGCCGACCTGGGGTTGGCTGCCCGGCGGGCACCGGCGCAATGCCTGGCGGGCCACAATCGACGACACCATGCCGATCCGATGCGCGCTGCGATGCAGCTGACTCCCCGCCTGACAATGATGCTCAGCGTGCCGCCGCTGCTGTGGGCCGGCAACGCGGTGGTGGGCCGGCTGGCGATTGCCAGCATCTCGCCGCTGTGGCTCAACGCCAGCCGCTGGGCGATCGCGCTGCTGCTGTTGCTGCCGCTGGGCTGGCGGGTGTTTGCCGGCACCAAGCGCCGGGCCGAGTTGCGCGCCCGCTGGCCGCATTTGCTGCTGTTGGGGTTGACGGGCGTGGGTGCCTACAACGCGCTGCAGTACATGGCACTGCGCACCAGCACGCCGCTCAACGTCACGCTGATCGCCGCCAGCTCGCCGGTCTGGGCAATGGCGATCGGTGCGGTGTTCTACGGTGAGCGGCCGCACCGGGCCCAGGTGCTGGGCGCGGTGCTGTCGCTGGCCGGTGTGGCGGTGGTGCTGGCGCGGGGCCAGGCCAGCGCGCTGCTGCGGGTGCAGTTGGTGCCGGGTGACCTGTTGATGATGGCGGCCGTCGTCAGCTGGTGCGTTTACAGCTGGCTGCTGGCGCGCCCCCCGGCATCGATGCGCGGCGCGCAGCGGCCGCAGTGGCATTGGTCCGAGTTCCTGTGCCTGCAGATCGCCATCGGCCTGGCCTGGGCCACCGCCAGCGCCGGTGTGGGTGAGTGGCTGCAACCCAGCCCCGGCCCGGTGCACTGGACACCCTGGCTGGTGGCCGCGCTGGCCTATGTGTCGATCTTCCCGTCGCTGGTGGCGTACCGGCTGTGGGGCCTGGCCGTGACCGAGGCCGGACCGGCACTGGCCACCTTCTTCGGCAACCTGACGCCGCTGTTTGCCGCGTTGCTGTCGGCGGCACTGCTGGGCGAGTGGCCTCAGCCCTTCCACGGCCTGGCGTTTGCGCTGATCGCAGCCGGCATCGTGGTGTCGTCGCGCCCGCCAGGTGGCCCGCGGGAGTCGGCGCCATGATGCGGCTGGCGCAGGCGCCCAACCTGGCGATTGCCACGCTGTGGTCCGACATGCTGTGCGGCGCTGGCTTCGACGTCACGGTGCAGCGCGCTTTTGCCGGCAGCATCGCCGGCCAGATCCCGCCCGACCAGGCCTTGCCCGAGTTGTGGCTGGTGGACGAAGCCCAGGCGGCGCCCGCCCGCGCCTTGCTGCACAGCCTGCAGCACCCGCCCGAACGGCGCTGGGCCTGCGCCGGCTGCGGCGAGATCATCGACGGCCCGTTCGACACCTGCTGGTGCTGCGGCGGCGCTGCACCATGAGCGCTGGCGCCCGACTCACCCGCTCGCCGCACGACCCTCAGGGTGACACCGGCGGCGATACCGCCCGCAACGCGGCCCCCGACCCGGACCCGGACAGCAGCGGCCCCGCCGAACTCGCCAGCCTGGTGCTGGCCTTGATCGGTACCCGACATTCGGTGGCCCCCAAGCGGCTGCTGGCACCCGGCCCGGACGCCGACCAGTTGCGCCAGATGATCGACGCCGCAGCCTGCGCGCCCGACCACCGCACCTTGCGGCCCTGGCGGCTGGTAGCCATTGCCGACTACCAGCGCCCCGCGCTGGCCGACCTGTTCGAGGCCTGCACCCGGGACCGCGACCCGGACGCCAGCCCGGACGACCTGGCGCGCAGCCGTGACAAGGCATTCCGCGCCCCCACGCTGCTGCTGGCGGTGCTGCGCAGCACGCCGGACGACCCCGAGGTGCCGCTGACCGAACGTGCCGTGACGCTGGGCGCGGCACTGATGAGCCTGTTGCTGGCCGCACACGGTCTGGGTTTTGGCGCGATGCTGACCAGTGGACGGGCGGTGCGCACCGCCCGTTTTGAGCACGCATTTGCACTGGCCGAGGGCGAGCAGGCGGTGTGTTTTGTGTCGATCGGCAGCCCCTCGAAGGCCGCGCCCAAGCGGCTCCGCGCCTCGGCGCAAGACCTGCTGAGCGCCTGGACCCCCGGCATCCCCCCTGGCACTTAGGCGACTGCGCCCGGGCAACCCGGCACGCACACTGCGGGCCTTTGCCGACCCCAGGACCCGATGCCATGAACCGCGTGCTTGCCGATACCGGCGCCACCTACCCCATCCTGCAGGCACCGATGGGCTGGATCGCGCGCAGCACGCTGGCCTCAGCCGTCTCCCGGGCCGGCGGGCTGGGCATCATCGAGACCTCGTCGGGTGAGACCGCCAACTGCCAGCGTGAGATCCGGCTGATGGTCGAATCCGGCCTGCCGTTTGGCGTCAACCTGCCGATCCGGTTCTTGAAGGACGACGCGATGCTGCGTTTTGTCTGCGAGTCGGGCATCCGCTTCGTCACCACCTCGGCCGGCAGCCCGGCCAAGTTCATCGCGCCCCTCAAGGCCGCCGGCATCAAGGTCTACCACGCCGTGCCCACGCTTGACACCGCGCTGAAGTGTGTGGACGCCGGCATCGACGGCCTAGTGGTCGAAGGCGGTGAAGGCGGTGGCTTCAAGAACCCCGAGGAGGTCAGCACCCTGGTGCTGCTACAGGCCATCGCTGAGCGGGTGGACGTGCCCTTGATCGCTGCTGGCGGCATCATCGACGGTCGCGGCATGGCGGCCGCGTTTGCGCTGGGCGCCGAGGGCATCCAGATGGGCACGCGCTTTGTCGCCAGCGCCGAGAGCCCGGTGCATGCGCACTTCAAGGACGCGATCGTCGCGGCCGAGGCCACCGGCACCTGGGTGCTGAACAAGAAGTCCACG
>JBBRZR010000456.1:0-3967 GCA_038236495.1 Burkholderiales bacterium | reverse complement strand
GCGTAGTCCAGCCCGTAGCGGGCGAGGTCGCCGCTCTTGAAGTTTTCGACCACCACGTCGGCCTTGGCCGCCAGCTGGCGGATCAGGCCTTGGCCCTCGGCCGTGGCCATGTCGATGGTGACCGAGCGCTTGGCACGGTTGGTGGCCAGAAAGGTGGACCGCTCGGTGGTGTCTTGCCCTGCATGGTCCTTCAGGCGCGCGCCTTGGTCGCGCAAGTCGTCGCCCACGCCGGGGCGCTCGATCTTGATCACGTCGGCACCAAAATCGCCCAGCATCTGCGTGGCCCAGGGGCCTGACAGGATGCGGCTGAGGTCCAGCACCCGGATGTTGGACAGCAGGCCTGGCGGTGTCGGTGTACTCATGGTCGCATGCTACGTACCCGCCGGTATCTGCGCAATGGCGGGCCGGCGTGCCTGCTGCCTGCGCTGCCCTTGAAGCACCCTCGGCCCGTGCAGATTCGTCCAGAGATGCGGTTCAGCCCGCATTGACGCTCAGACATACCGGGTGGTACTGTCAGCGGGATAACGTGATCTGCTGCCTGTGTGGGCGGCCCACCTTTCGGAGACACCACGATGAGACTGATTCGATCCCTGCTGGCGGCTGGCGCTTTGGGCCTGTCTTTGTCGGCTGCCGCCCAAGGCACCGTGAAGGTGGGCGTGATCCTGCCCTTGTCGGGCGGCGCCGGCCCGCAGGGCCAGCATGTCACCAACGCGATCCATGTGATGGCGGCGATGGTCAACGAGGCGGGCGGCGTGCTGGGCCGCAAGATCGAGATCGTCTCGCGCGATGACGAATCGACACCCGCCGTGGGCGTGTCGCGTGCCACCGAGCTGGCCACGGCCGGCGTGGCGGTGGTGATCGAGGGCTGGAACAGCCCCGTCACGCTGGCCATGCAGCCGGTGCTGTCGCGGGCCGGGGTGCTCGACATCACCGCCATCTCCAAGGCCGACGCCATCCTGTCGGGCGAGGGCAATCCGCTGGCGGTGCGGCTCAACAGCTCCAACTCGCAGGACGGTGCGGTACTCGCCAACTACATCGCCAACATCGCCAAGGCCAAGCGGGTGGCCTTCCTGACCCAGAACGATGCCTACGGCAACGGTGCCCAGGCTTCGATCGAAAGCGAATTGAAACGGCTGAACTGGGCCTACGAGAAAGTGGCCGAGGAGAAGTTTCCTTTTACCCAAGCCGATTTTCGGGTGGCATTGACCAACGTGGTGGCGGCCAAGCCCGACGTCACCGTGGCCATCAACGCCAATGAGGGCTTGGGCATGCCCGCCACCATCCGGCAGGCCCGCCAGTCGCGCCTGCCCGGCAAGTTTGTGGCGGCCGTGGGCACGGTGGCGCCCAGCGTGATCGAGGTGGCCGGTGACGCGGCCAATGGCCTGGTGGGTGCCGACATCTACTTCCCGGCGGTGGAGCCGTTTGCATCCAACCCGGCCAACCTGCGCTTTGTGGCCAAGTCGCAAGAGATGTTCAAGTACACGCCCGACAAGTTCATGGCCCTGGGTGCCACCGCGCTGCAGGTCTGGGCGATGGCCGCGAACGAGCTGAAGACCCTGGACCGCGAGGCCATCGCCAAGCGCATCCGCGGTGGCAGTTTCAAGGGCACGGTGATGGGCGACATCAAGTTTGAGGCCAACGGCCAGCTGGGATCGCGCCACACCCTGTTCACGGTGCAGAACGGCAAGATCGCGGTCCAGCCTTGACCCGAGGCCTGGGCGCGGCGCCCCTGCCGGCGCTGCGGGTGGACGGCCTGGGCGTGCGTTACGGCGCGCTGGTGGCGCTGGACGGCGTGAGCTGGGAGGTCTACCCCGGTGAGTTGCTGGGCATCATCGGCCCCAACGGCGCGGGCAAGAGCACCTGTTATGAGGCCACCACCGCGCTGGTGCAGCGGCAGGGCCGCGTCAGCCTGGCCGGCCGTGATGTGAGCGGTGTGCCGGCCTATGGCCTGGCCGCGCTGGGGGTCAAGCGCGCCTTTCAGCAGAACGCTTTTTTTGAAGACCTGAGCGTGCGTGACAACCTGGTGGCGGTGCTGGGCGAGCGCGCCCATGCCGGCCTGCTGGGCAGTGTCTTCCGGCCCTGGGCCGCCGCCCGGCGCCGCGCCGCTGCCCAGGGTTTTGCGGCCGAGCAGTTGCTGCGCTTTGGTATCCCGGCGCAGTACCACGGCCTTCGGCCCAAGGAGACGCCCTACGGCGTGCAGCGTTTGTTGTCGATTGCCCTGGCCTTTGGCGACGGTGCCCGGGTGCTGTTGCTCGACGAGCCCGCCGCCGGCCTGGGCGGTGATGACATGGAGCGGCTGGTGCAACTGCTGCAAAGCCTCAAGCACGACGGCGTGGCGCTGGTGGTGATCGAACACCACATGGACCTGATCATGGCCGTGGCCGACCGCATCTGCGTGCTCGACCTGGGGCGCCGCCTGGCCTACGGCACACCCGCCCAGGTGCGACGGGATCCGCTGGTGCTGGACGCCTATCTGGGGCGCGCAGCATGACCGACGGCCAGAACCCCGTGCTGCGGGTGCGTGGCCTGCAGGCCAGCTACGCCGGCAACCTGGCCCTCGACCTGACCGCGCTCGACCTGGCGCCGGGTGAGGTGGTGGGCGTGGTGGGCGCCAACGGGGCGGGCAAGTCCACCCTGGTCAATGCGCTGCTGGGCTGGTCGCGCGGCGAGGCGCTGCTGACGGGCGAGGTGCAGCTGGGCGGCCAGCGCATCGACAGCTGGCCGACCCACCAGCGGGTGCAGGCCGGCCTGCTGCTGGTGCCCGAGGGCAAGCTGGTCTTTGCCCAGATGAATGTCGAAGAAAACCTCTCGCGCACCTTCGAGCCCCCGGTCGAGCCTGGCCGCCATGTCTACAGCCGTGACGAGGTGTTTGAGCTGTTCCCGCGCCTCAAAGAGCGCCGCCAGCACCTGGGATCACAACTCTCGGGCGGTGAGCGCCAGATGCTGGGCATTGGCCGCGCACTGATGATGGGCCCCAAAGCGCTGCTGCTTGACGAGCCCTCCATCGGCCTGGCACCCAAGCTGGTGGAGCAGGTGTTGCAAACCCTGAGCACCCTGGCCCAGGCCGGCCTGGCCATCTTGCTGGTCGAGCAGAACGTGCGCGCCGCGATGGCCGTGGTCGACCGGCTGGTGCTGATCGAGCGCGGCCGCATGGTGCTGGAAGGCCCGGCGCAGGCCGTCGGCAACGACCCCCGCATCGCACAAGCCTACCTGGGCGGGAGCGCGGCATGAACCTGCTGCAACAAATCCTCAACGGCCTGGTGATGGGCCATGCTTATGCCCTGGTCGCCATCGGCTGGACCCTGCTGCTGGGGGTGGCCCGGCTGGTGAACTTTGGCCACGGTCAGATGTACATGCTGGGCGCCTTCATCACCTGGTGGGCCGTCGTCAAGGCCGGCGTGCCTTACGCGCTGGCGCTGCCGCTGGCCATGGCCTGCGGCGCGCTGCTGGGCGCCCTGATGCAGCGGGTGATGCTGCGCGCCACCTTTGAGCAGAACCTGGTGTCGATCATGATCATGACGCTGGGCTTTGGCTATGTCATCCACGGCGCGGCGGCCCTGGTGTTTGGCTCGACCGGCCAGATCCTGGACACCGCCCTGTCGCGCCATGAGATCAACCTGGGTGAGCTGTGGCTGACCGGCCAGGACCTGGCGATTGTGGTGGCGACCATCATGGTATTTCTAGGCTTGCGCTGGCTGCTGGACGGCACCCGCGTGGGCCGCTTGGTGCGCATGGTGGCCGAGGACCCCAAGCTGGCCCAGCTCGGCGGTATCAACGTGCGCCGGGTCTACTACGGTGTCTTTGCCTTTGAAGGGGCGGCGGTGGCCTTTGCCGCCGGCATGGTGGCGCCGCGCACCCCCATCCTCACCTCGATGGGCTTTGATGAGGTCATCATGACCTTCGTCGTGGTGGTGTTCGGCGGCATCGGCAGCGTCAAGGGCAGCTATGTGGCGGGTGTGGCGCTGGG
>JBBRZR010000455.1:0-3977 GCA_038236495.1 Burkholderiales bacterium | reverse complement strand
GTGATCGCGCGGCGCAAAGGTGGTTGGACCAAAATCGCGCGGCGTCATCGCGGTGGCGCAGGCCGTGGTGATGCCGTCCAGCGCCTCGGCGAGGCTGCCGACGATGCGGGCACGCACCAGGATGTCGGCCGCGCCGCTGGCCATCGCCACGGTTTCTTCCTGGCTCAGCACGTCGGCAAAACGCGGCGCCACCAGCACCAGGTCAGAGAAACCCATCACCTTCATCGCCCGCGCGCTAGCACCCACGTTGCCGGGGTGGCTGGTGTTCAACAGCACAAATCGGGTGCCGTCGGTGCTGGGCAAGGGGGTGTTGGCGGTCACGTGCGGGTAAACTCCGGGGTTCGGCGCTTGATTGTCGGCGGTTAGTTTGTTACGCCCGGCCCCAACCTCGCCCACGCTCTTTATCTCCGTCATCCAGCCACCCAGCCAGCCACCACGCTGGCTGCAGGCACGCCCCAAATCCGCCCCGTCAGGACGATCCATGTCGCAATCGCTGCACCCCATGCTCAACATCGCCATCAAGGCCGCACGCGCAGCCGGGGCGATCATCAACCGGGGCTCACAGGACCTGGACCTGCTCAAGGTCACCGCCAAGGGGCCCAACGACTTTGTGTCCGAGGTCGACCAAGCGGCTGAGTCCGCGATCATCGAGATCCTGCTCACCGCCTACCCCGGTCACGCCATCCTGGCCGAAGAATCCGGCCGCGAGCATGGCGCGCAGAACAGCGAGTTCTGCTGGATCATCGACCCGCTGGACGGCACCACCAACTTCCTGCACGGCTTGCCGGTGTACGCAGTGTCGATCGCGCTGGCTTTTCGCGGTGTGGTGCAGCAAGCGGTGGTCTACGACCCGACCCGCAACGACTTGTTCTACGCCTCGCGCGGCCGCGGCGCCTTTCTCAACGACAAGCGGCTGCGGGTGTCCAAGCGCACCCGGCTGGCGGACTGCCTGATCGGCACCGGGTTCCCGTTCCGCAAGGGTGACAACCTGCAGCGCTACCTCAAGATGTTCGAGACGGTGATGTCGGCTTGCGCCGGTTTGCGCCGCCCGGGTGCTGCGGCACTCGACCTGTGCTACGTCGCGGCCGGCTGGTACGACGGCTTCTTCGAGACGGGCTTGAGCCCCTGGGACCTGGCGGCCGGCTCGCTGATCATCACCGAGGCGGGTGGCCTGGTGGGTAACTTCACCGGCGAGGCCGACTTTTTGTACCAGCGCGAAATCGTCGCCGGCAACCCCAAGATTTACGGCCAGTTGGTCGGCCTGCTGGCGCCCTACACCCGGGTGATCAAGGACGACGAGACGGCTGAAGGCTTGAGCGCGATGGTGAATGCCGCCGCCACCGGCAGCGGTGCCCCGGCAACGGCGAACAGCCCGGCCACTGTGCTGGCCGCCAGCCTCAACGCTGCGGCCGTCGAACCCACCCTCCCGGCGGGCAACGGTGCCGCCGACGACAGCGACGGCGCCGCCCCGGAACGAGAGCGCAAGCCGGTGCGGATCCGCAAGACCGACGCGCCGGCCGGCATGGCGCCCGGCCATGCCGGCCCGGGCTACGGCCCTGGCCCGCGCCGCGACAACGACCGGCCCCGTGGCCCGCGTCCCGATGCCGGCGAGCGCCCGTGGGCGCCGCGTCAAGATGCCGGCGATCGGCAGCGTGGTGGGCCACGCCAGGACGGCGAGCGTGAGCGCCCCGCCGGCCCGATGCCCGGCCGGCCGCTGCCGGTCAAACGCTGACCTGCACCGGCTGACGGCTCACTCGCCGGCGAGCAAACCGAGCGCCCACACCCGGGTCGCGTTGCTGAACATCGCCGGGTCGGCCAGCACAGCACCGTCACGCACCAGTTGCAACCAGGCCTGGGTGTCATGCGCACTGCCACGAATCGTGTCGCTGCTGCGCTCGGCCAGCAGCCAGGCATGCAGGCGGGTGTAGAGCTGCGGATGGCGGTGACGGGTCCAGGCCAGGCCGATCAGGTCGGCATAGGCCTCTTCACGCCGCAAGGCTTGTGCCCAGGCAGTGGCGCGCGGCGCGGGCCCCGCCGAGCCCGGGTCAACGGTCGGGCGAGAATCGCCACCAGCGCGAGCGGCTGGCTCGGCCGCGCTGAAGCCGGCCGGTGGGCGGGCAAACGCACCGGCCAGGTAGCGTTCGCAATGGCCCAACTCATGGGCCGCCATCAGCTCCAGCGCGGCATCCAGCAACTCGGGCGGGATCTCGTCGAGCGTGTCCTGCGCGGCGGCATTGCCTCGCATCGACAGCACCAGCTTGCAGCGACCTCCCACAAAGGCCACGGCCAGCGGGGTGTGCCCCGGCGTGTCTTGCGGCTGCACGATGATGTCGAGCGGAAAGCCGGTGGACCGGGCAAAACCCAGCACCGGCGCAATCGCCTGCAGCCAGCGCCGCTCCAGCGGCAGCAAATCCGCTGTGCCGTCCAGGGTGCTGCCTGTCGCCGGCTCAGCCGGCCCATCAGCCGCCAACGCGGCCGTTACCGGCAGCGTCGCCAGGAGCAAAACCCCGAGAAACTTCCACATGGCCATACGCCTCCACACCGGCCTTTCGGCAGCGTGGCGTTGGACTTGAGTCCCCAGCGCGGGTGCCCAGACTGCCAGCGCTGGCGGCTTCGACGCGCGATCTGACCCGGCGGCCGGCGCCGGCGGGCGGTTCGTCAGCCGGCGCTTGGCCGGTGAGGGGTCGGCAAAATCACGCGGCACTCGCCCGACATCGTCGGTTTCGCTGTCAAGCGGCGCGGCCCTGCAGACCCGGATGACTCCCGAGACTCGCACCAGCCCTTACTGCCGTGCAGCAGGCCGCCCAGAGGCCGATGATGGCCCAGTCCCTGCGAGTGACTTTCCAGGACTCGTAGCGCCTGGGCACCCTGATGCAAGTCTCTCGACCAGTCCCCCGGAGTGCCCGTGTTGCCCAGCGGCACTTGATGGCAAGTAAGGGCCCCAGAGGTGTGCTACCCGGATGACGGGTTCAGGGGGCCGAGATGATGATGCTGGCAGGCTGGCACTGACCCCTAGCGGGCACAACTCGGGTCAGCCCCGCAGCCCGACAGCGGACGCTCCACTACCGCTGCATGAATCGAAGCCCGCGACCACGACGCACCTCATGCGGGAGCCGCCCTGATGGCTGAAGCGTGAGAAGGCGTTTCTCAGGCTCTGGGCGAGTGCATCCGGGCCAGCAGTTCCGTCAAGGCGACAGGGTCCGCTGGCTTGACCAAATGGGCGTCGAACCCGGCCTCGCTGGACTTTCGCCGGTCTTCCTCTTGGCCCCATCCCGTCAAAGCCACCAGCATCATGTCCTTGCCCCAGGGCTGCTGGCGGATCCTGCGGGCAGCCTCAAAGCCATTGAGTTTTGGCAAGCCGATGTCGAGCAACACCACGTCGGGGCGGAACCCTTCTGCTGCCTCTACCGCTTCCAGTCCGTCGTGCGCGATGCGCGTCTCGTGCCCGGTCAGCTCCAGCAGCTCGGCCAGCGATATAGCTGCATCCCGGTTGTCGTCCACGACAAGGATGCGACGACGCTGCACCGGTTCAAGCGGTACCGGTCTGGGCAAAAGCTGGTCGGGCACGTCCGCCAGCAGCGGCAGACGAACGACGAACTCGCTGCCCTGTCCGATGCCGGCACTGCGTACCTGCACCGTGCCGCCGTGCATTTCCACCAGGCTCTTGACCAGCGTCAGGCCGATTCCCAAGCCGCCCCGGGACCGCTCCAGCGACGTATCAATCTGGCTGAACATCTCGAATATTCGGGGAAATTGCTCCGCCGCAATGCCAACCCCGCTGTCGCGCACCCGTATGACGGCCGTGTCGCCATCGCGCTCAACCATGAGGGCGATACGGCCTCCCTTGTCGGTGAACTTGCAGGCGTTGTTGAGCAGGTTGCCGATGACCTGGGCCAGCCGGGTCGGATCGGCGTTCAGGTACATGGGCTGCGTTGGCAGCGTGACCGTCAACACGTGCTGCAACAGCTTGCAAAACG
>JBBRZR010000454.1:0-3986 GCA_038236495.1 Burkholderiales bacterium | reverse complement strand
GTCACACCACCGCCCCGCCCGGCAACGCGGCACGCCCCGGCGGCATGGCCCTGGTGCTGATCACCCACGACCTGGGCGTGGTGGCCGAAACCGCCGACCGGGTGGTGGTGCAGTACGCCGGCCGGCAGGTCGAGTCGGCCCGGGTGAATGCGCTGTTTGCCGACCCTCACCACCCCTACACCGCAGCCCTCTTGGCCGCGCTGCCCGAGCAGGCGCACGGCAAACGGCTGGCCGCCATCCCTGGCCTGGTGCCGGGCCAGTTCGACCGCCCGCCCGGCTGTTTGTTTGCCCCCCGCTGCGCCTTTGCCACCCTGCTGTGCCAGACCGCACCGCCGCCCGCCAGCGCTGCGCTGGGGCGGGCGCTGTGCCACACCCCGCTGCGGCAAGGCCAGCCGCTGGCCGCCGCGCTGCCGGGCACGCCGTTGGCCGCAACCGAGATGGTCTTGCCGCCGCTGACCCCATGACAGGCATCACACCCGTGCTGCAAGCCGTCGATCTGCACCGCGACTACCCGGTGCGCCGTGGCTTGTTTGCCGCGCCGGCCATCGTCCATGCGCTGGCCGGGGTGTCGTTTTTGGTGCAGGCCGGCCGCACCCTGGCGGTGGTGGGTGAATCGGGCTGCGGCAAGAGCACGCTGGCCAGGCTGCTGACCATGATCGAGTCACCCACCCGGGGCCAGTTGCTGATCGACGGCGCCGATGTGGCCTTGACTGTCAACCAAACCAGCGCCGACGCCGCCAGCCAGTCCCGCTTGCGCCGTGCGGTGCAAATCGTGTTCCAGAACCCTTACGGCTCGCTCAACCCGCGCCAGACCGTGGGCGCCGCGCTGATGGAGCCGCTGCTCGTCAACGGCATGGCGGACGCCAGCGAACGCGAGCAGGCCGCGCGCGCGATGCTGCGCCAGGTCGGGCTGCGGGACGAAACCTTTGGCCGCTGGCCGCACATGTTCTCGGGCGGCCAGCGCCAGCGCATCGCCATCGCCCGGGCGCTGGTGCTCAAACCCCGGGTGCTGGTGCTGGACGAGCCGGTCTCGGCCCTGGACGTGTCGATCCGCGCCCAGGTGCTGAACCTGCTGGTCGATCTGCAGCAAGCGATGGGGGTGGCGTACGTGTTTATCTCCCACGACCTGGGCGTGGTGCGCCATGTCGCCGACGAGGTGATGGTGATGTACCTGGGCAAAGTGGTCGAGCACGGTCCCAGGGAGGCGATCTTCGGCAACCCGCAGCACCCCTACACCCAGGCGCTGCTGTCGGCCACACCCACGGTCAACCCGGCGCTGCGGCGCCAGCGCATCTTGTTGCAGGGCGAGTTGCCGTCGCCGATCAACCCGCCCAGCGGCTGCGCCTTCCACACCCGCTGCCCGGTCGCGGTAGCACGCTGTCGGGTCGAGACGCCGGTGCTGGAGCCAGCCGGTGCGCAGGCGGTGGCCTGTCTGCTGGTGCAGGCTGCAGGTGCCGCAGCTGCAGCCGCCGCCGCTGCCGAAGCAGCAGCAGGCACCCAGGCGCTACTTCAAACGCCTTGACACCAGGCCCGAGACCCGCCGCAGCAGCCACTTCGGCAGCAGCCGGCCGCCGGCGGTGGCCGCTCGGTTGACCAGTCCGGGCACGACGATGACGTCGCCGCGCATGCAGGCGGCAAAACCCTCAGCAGCCACGTCGGCCACCTCACCCACCAGCACCGCAGGCAGCGCGGCCAACGCCGCATTGGCATCGGCGGCCTGCCGCAGCATCGGCGTGGCGGTGATGCCCGGGCACAGCGCGGTGATCGTCACACCGCTGCCGTCCCACTCCTCAGCCAGCGACTCGGTCAGCGACAGCACGTAGGCCTTGGTGGCAGCGTAGACCGCCAGCGTGGGTACCGGCTGGAAGGCCGCGATCGAGGCCACATTGAGCACCCGGCCGCGCCCGCGCTTGAGCATCGCCGGCGCAAACGCCGCCAACATCGCCGTCAGCCCTGCCACGTTCAGGTCGACCATGCCGGCCTGCCGGTCCTGCGCCATCGCTGAAAAGTCGCCCTGCGCCAAAACACCCGCGCTGTTGACCAGCACATCCACCACCACCCGTTTGCGGCGCAGCTGTGTGGCCAGCGCAGCAGCGGCGCCGGGCACCGCCAGATCAGCCGCCATCACCCGCACCGACACCGGATGCGCCTGGCGCAGGCGCTCGGCCAGCGCCTCCAGCAGGTCGACGCGGCGCGCCACCAGCACCAGGTCATGGCCGGCGGCCGCAAAACAGCCCGCCAGCGCCTCGCCGATGCCCGACGAGGCGCCGGTGATCAACGCGGTGGCCGTGGACTTTGCATCAGCAGCTTGTTTTGCCATGGCTCACCCCGGTCATTCGGTGGCTAGGGTGGCCGTATCGGCGGACGTACCGGCGGCCGTATCGGCGGCTGATGCCACCGAGCCGCTGCCCGGCGGCATCAGCCGGATGCGGGTGCCGGCCAGGCTCACCACCTGCCCGGCGCGCAGCTTGGCGGTCTTGCGCAACTCGTCGCGGCCGTCCACCTGCACCTTGCCCTCGGCCACCATCGCCTTGGCACCACCGCCGCTCATCGCCAGTCCGGTGGCCTTGAGCAATCGGTCCAGCGTGATGAACTCACCGCGCAATTCAAAGGGGATGATCTGCATGCTGCGTTGTGCCCAATTCAAAACCGCATTGTGCCCGGCGGGGCCGGGCCAAAGTCCGTGGCAGACTGCCCGCCATGCCCGCCATGCCCGAAACGCCCAAATCGCCCGAAACGCCCAAAGCGCCCGAAACGCCCGATGCCCGCCGCACCAGCCCAGCGGCCGAGCGCAACAAATCCGCCGTCCTGGCGGCACTGCAAACCCTGTTGCCCGCTTCGGGCCGTCTGCTGGAGATTGCCGCCGGCACCGGCCAGCATGCGGTGTTTTGCGCCGCCGGCCTGCCCGGCTGGCAATGGCAAGCCAGTGACCCTGATCCCGCCTCGTTGCTGGCCATCGCGGCGTGGAGCGACGCGCAACCGAGCCCTGGGCTGCTGCCGGGGCTGCAACTCGACGTGCTGGTCGAGCCCTGGCCGGCAGAGGTCAGCGACACCGCCGCCCGCTGGGACGCCCTGTATTGCGCCAACATGCTGCACATCGCCCCCTGGGCCTGCTGCGCCGCCCTGATGCGCGGTGCCGGCCGCCTGCTCACTGTCGATGGCCAACTGGTCATCTACGGCCCCTACCGGGTCCAGGGCGAGCCCATCTCGCCCGGCAACCAGGCCTTTGATGCCGACTTGCGGGCGCGCAATCCAGCCTGGGGCTTGCGCTGGCTGCACGACATCGCCGAGCAGGCCGAGGCTGCAGGCCTGCAACTCAGCGAACGGCATGCCATGCCGGCCAACAACCAGATCCTGGTCTTCCGCCGCAGCGCCACCGCCGCCTGATCAAGCCGCGATGGCCGACCCGCCCAAAGTTCACCAGCTCACCCTCTTGCCAGGCGGCTGGCAAGTGCCAGTCCCTGCTGGCCACGGCCTGTTGCAAGCGGCCTTGGCGGCAGGCGTGCGCCTGCCCAGTTCGTGCCGCAACGGCAGCTGCCGCAGCTGCCTGGCGCGGCTGGACAGCGGTCAGATTTACTACAGCATTGATTGGCCCGGCCTGCTGGCCGAGGAAAAAGCCGAGGGCTGGATCCTGCCCTGCGTGGCCTGCGCTGGCAGCGACCTGGTGGTCACGGCCCCAGGCGCATCGGCGCTGATGGGATGATGAAGGTCGCTGCGGGTTGCGCGGCAGCACCGGTTCACCAGAGCGGCTGTCCCCAGTGCCGGGCTGGTGTTGGTTCGGGCTGGGAACCGGGCGACCGGTCCGGCGGTCTTACAACCCCCGCCCCTCACGGCTTTGAGCCGTCAACCCAAGGATGACCATGACCTGCCGAACGCGAATCCCATTGACCGCAGTGGCCCTGCTTCTGGCCGGTCTGGCCCAAGCCGGCACGGTTGAAGTCAGCTTTGTGCAACCCGAGCGCTACACCGACGCCGGCCATGGCTTT
>JBBRZR010000453.1:0-4015 GCA_038236495.1 Burkholderiales bacterium | reverse complement strand
CACCCAGGCGCCGGCCGGCCGGATGCGGGAGAAATCGTAGCCCACGCCCCCACCGCGCCGCATGGTCTCGGCCGCCTCGGTCAGGGCGGTGTAGATGCCCGCAAAACCTTCTTCGGGCTGCGAGATCGAGTCACCCACCGGCTGCACGAAACAGTTGATCAAAGTCGCGGCCAGCGGCGTGCCGGCGGCCGCGTTGATGCGTCCGGCCGGCACAAAACCGCGGCGCTGGGCGTCCAGGAACCTGGCCTCCCAGGCAGCGCGCTGCTCGGCAGGTTCGGCGGCGGCCAAGGCGCGGGCGACGCGGCGGCGCACGTCGTCGAGTGTGGTTTCATCGCCCTTGGCGTATTTTTCGGCCAACACCTCGGCGCTGATGGCCTGGGGTGGCAGCGGGGTTTGCGCCGTGCGTGAAACCTTGGCCGCGGCAGCACGCGCGGATGCTGCGGGTTTGCTGGCAACTGCGGTTGCCGCAGGGGCAGCGCCAGCAGGCACGGCGGGGGCGGACACAGGGCGGTCGCCAAAAAGGTCGGATGCGGGGGTGACAGTGCTCATGGGGTGTTCTTTCGTCGGCAAGCCCGGATGCTGGCGGCTTTTTGCCGCAAGGGCTTTGATGCGCCGCAGGGATGCGTGAGCTGGTGGTTTATACAGTATTCTTGCGGCATCGGGCGGGCCAACGGGGCTTGCCCCTGGCGCCTGGAACAAGGTCTTGACCGTGACTGAAACGGCCTCACGCCAACCCGCAGGGGCCATTGTCTCGCCAGCCACAGCGCCCGTGCGCGCGCTGCGGACATTTCGGCGCAGCGACCCCAATCCGTTCGCCACACTCAACCCGCAGCAGCAAGCCGCCGTGGCCCATGGCAGCGCGCCGCTGCTGGTGCTGGCGGGTGCCGGGTCGGGCAAGACCC
Source organism: Burkholderiales bacterium (assembly GCA_038236495.1). Taxonomy (GTDB): domain Bacteria; phylum Pseudomonadota; class Gammaproteobacteria; order Burkholderiales; family Burkholderiaceae_C; genus Pseudaquabacterium. The sequence continues at coordinate 3,113 of JBBRZR010000453.1, read as the reverse complement.
TGACGCTGGCGGCCCGGGTGGCCCGGCTGGTGCTGGACGGCGCCGACCCGAACCGGCTGCTGCTGCTGACCTTTTCACGCCGGGCGTCGCAAGAGATGGCCCAGCGCGCCGGCCGGGTGCTGCACCAGGCACTGGGCCTGCGCGCCACCCAGTCAGCCCCGGTGCTGCCTTGGGCGGGCACCTTCCACGCCATCGGCGCCCGGCTGCTGCGGGAGTACGCGCCGGCCATCGGCCTGCCCGAGCACTTCAGCATCATCGACCGCGGCGACGCCGAGGATTTGATGGCCTGGATGCGCCAGCAGCAGGGCCTGGCCGCCACCCGCAAGCGCTTTCCGCTCAAGGCCACCTGTCTGGCGATTTACAGCCGCTGCGTCAACCGCCAGGTGCCGCTGGCCGTGGTGTTGCGCGAGGACTATCCGTGGTGCGCCGACTGGCACGACGACCTGAAAGCGCTGTTTCGCGCCTACGCCGCCGAGAAACAAGGCCAGCACACGCTGGACTACGACGACCTGCTGCTGGCCTGGCACCAAATGCTGGGCGACGCCGGCCTGGCGGCGCACCTGGGCGCGCGCTTCGACCAGGTGCTGGTGGACGAGTACCAGGACACCAACCGGCTGCAGGCCGGCATCCTGCAGCGCCTCAAACCCGATGGCCAGGGCCTGACGGTGGTGGGCGACGACGCGCAATCGATCTACAGCTTTCGCGCCGCCGAGGTGGGCAACATCCTGGGCTTTGCGGCGCAATTTGGTGCAGCCACCCGGGTCATCACGCTGGACCGCAACTACCGCTCGACCCAGCCCATCCTGGATGCCAGCAACGCGGTGATCGCCCTGGCGCCTGAGCGCCATGCCAAGACGCTGTGGTGTGACCGCCCCAGCGACCAGCGCCCGCTGCTGGTGACGGTGGCCGATGAGCTGGCCCAGGCCCGCTGGGTGGCCGACCATGTGCTGGCGCAGCGCGAGGGCGGCTTGCGGCTCAAGCAGCAGGCGGTGCTGTTCCGCACCGGCCACCACAGTGCGGCGCTGGAGTTGGAGCTGGCGCGCCGCAACATCCCGTTTGTCAAGTTCGGCGGGCTCAAATTTCTGGAGGCGGCGCACGTCAAGGACCTGCTGGCCGTGCTGCGCTGGGCGCAAAACCCGCGCTGCCGGCTGGCGGGTTTCCGCGTGGCGCAGTTGCTGCCGGGTTTTGGGCCGGCCCACGCCCGCCGCCTGCTGGATGCGGTGGCCGCCGCGCCGCAGCCGGCATCGGCGATCCAGGACTTTGTGCCACCACCGGCGGCGCACGCCGACTGGCTGGCCCTGGCCGCGCTGCTGGCCGACCTGCAGACCGCCCCACAGACCGCCCCACAGACCGGCGGCAGCGCCAGCCGCTGGCCCGACGAGCTGGCCGACGTGCTCGCCTGGTACGCGCCCCACCTGCAACGCCTGTATACCGACGATGCGGCCGTGCGCCAGCTCGACCTCGACCAGTTGCAGCGCCTGGCCGCCGCCACGCCCAACCGTGAGCGCTTTCTGACCGATCTCACACTCGACCCACCCGAGGCCAGTAGCGACGAGTCCGGTCCGCCACATCAAGATGAGGACTACCTGATCCTGTCCACCATCCATTCGGCCAAGGGCCAGGAGTGGAACGCGGTGACGATACTCAACGTGGTGGACGGCTGCATGCCGGCCGACCTGGCCACCGGGTCTGCTGCGGCGGTGGCCGAGGAGCGGCGCCTGCTGTACGTGGCCATGACCCGCGCCAAACAACACCTGGCGCTGATGGTGCCGCTGCGCTTCCACGTCAGCCAACAGCACCACCAGGGCGACCGCCACCTGTACGGCGGCCTGAGCCGGTTCATCCCGCCAGCGGTGGCGGCGCTGTTTGAGCGCGTGGCGCCGGCCGCCGAGAGCCCGCTCACAGGCCCGTCACCTCTGGCCACACCCCCCGTCGCCGCGACGCCGATCCGGCTGGGGTCCGCCTGGGATTGACACGGCCAGGCGGGCTGCTATCGGGGGACCGCTATCTGGATAACGCAGTCTCGCAGCGCCGTCTCGTACACGACTGCCAGACCACCGCAGCGTCGGCACACTCGATGCCATGCATACCCACGCTTTTGACGACGCCATTGCGCTGGCGCGCTTGCCTGACACCCCGTCCGGGGAAATCACCGGGCAGCACACCGGACCGAAAACCGGCATCTACACCGGCCACACCAGCCCGCACTACTGGAACATGGTGGGGCCCTACGGCGGCATCACCGCCGCCATCGTGCTCAACGCGGTGATGCAGCACCCCGCGCTGCTGGGTGAACCGATCTCGCTGACGGTCAACTTCGCCGGCGCGTTGGCGGCTGGCGCCTTCCAGGCCAGTGCCCAGCCGGTGCGCACCAACCGCTCGACCCAGCACTGGTGCATCACGCTCAGCCAGACCGATGCCAACGGCCAGACCCAGGTCACCACCACCGCCACCGTGATCACCGCGGCGCGGCGCGACACCTGGGGCGCCAGCGACAGCGCCATGCCCGCGGCGCCCGCGCCCGAGACCCTGCCCGTCATGCGCCCGCCGGCCGGCAGCGTGGCCTGGATCGACAGCTTCGAGATGCGCGGCATCCAGGGCGGCATCCCCACGCTGTGGGACGGCCGCGAAAGCGCGGACAGCCTGACCCAGCTGTGGCTGCGCGACCACCCGGCGCGTCCGCTGGACTTCCCATCGCTGGCCTCGCTGGCCGACCTGTTCTACCCGCGCATCTGGCTGCGCCGGGCGCTGCGCACGCCGGCCGGCACGGTGTCGATGACGGTGTACTTCCACGCCGACAGCGCGCAGCTGGCCGCCACCGGCAGCGGCTACTTGCTGGGCCAGGCGCAAGGTCAGGCCTACCGCAACGGCTTTTTCGACCAGACCGGCCAGCTGTGGAACCGGCAAGGCCAGCTGCTGGCCACCACGCACCAGATCGTGTACTTCAAGGGTTAGCGTGCAGCGGGTGCACGCTCGGTGTAGGCGCGGTGGAGGTTGACGAGGATCTGTCGTACGGCGTGATGACGCACAAAACGGGTGCCAACCCTAGAGTGGTTTTGTCTTGACCGGCGAGGTCAAGCACCAGTGCGCCAGACCCCGCGCACTGCCGTCTT